>NZ_JAWIRR010000005.1:180502-193293 GCF_036320065.1 Stenotrophomonas sp. SMYL8 | reverse complement strand
GTGGGGCGGTGTGGGGCTGCAGGACCGTTGGCGCCATGGATGGCGCCATCGAGCCCCCAAGGACGGGTTTACGGCGTGTCCTGCAGCCCCACACCGCCCCGCCCAACCATCACCAATCCAGAGCTGCTGTTGCTGTTGCTGTTGCTGTTGCTGTTGCCTCTGCAGGTGCAGGGCTGCAAGCCCTGCAAAGCAACTACGTCACCCAGCCTGCAATCACCAGCAGGGCGAGGATCGCCAGCCACAGCAGCAGCATCCGCCACACCAGGCTCATCGCATCCCGCAGGTCCGGCAACCGCTGCCACACCGGCAACAGCCCCGCCTCGGTGTAATCGTGCGCATCCTCGCGCAGCTCGGCATTGACGCTGGCCCGCGCCACCGCGCCCAGGAAGCCGATGTTGCCGGCCAGGCGCTCGCCGTGGGCCTGGCGCCAGGCCTTCCACGCCGTATCGAAGTTGCCCACCAGCGCCATCGAAAATGCCATCAGCTGCGCCACCGGCCACTCGATCCAGCCCAGCAGGCGCTGCGCCAGCGCCAGCGGCTCCACCGGCACGCGGGCACGCATCGGGCTTTCCGCCATCAGCGCCAGCAGCCGGTAACCGAGAGCACCGGCCGGGCCCAGCAGCAGGAACCAGAACAGCACCGCGAACCAGCGCCGCAATGCATTGAGCACCGTCGCTTCGACCAGCGACGGCACGTCCTCGCGCAGGCTGCCACCGGCCGCCTGCAGGTTACGCACCGCGGCCTGGCGCGTCGCCGCGTCATCGGCATCGATGATCGCTTCGATATCGCGGTCCAGATCGCGCGGGCCCCAGCACCACGCCAGCACCGCCACGCCCAGCAGCAGCGACGGCAGGCCGAACAGCACCCCACGCAGCAACCACGCCAGCAGCGCCATCAGCAGCAGCGGCGGCAGCAGTGCCAGGGCAACGCCTGCCGGCCCCTGCCAGGCCTTGCCACCGCGCGCGTCCAGCCAGCCCAGCCAACGCCGGAAGCCGTCGAAACGGCGCAGCGAGGCGGCAGCGGCCGGGGCAACATGGCCCAGGGCCAGTGCCACCAGCACGGCGGCCAGAGTGGTGAACATGGCAGGTCTCCCTACGAAACAGAACGCTCGGCGTCGCTACCTTACCTGTCGCAGCGGCGCCCTCAGCGGTGAACCGGACTGTAACCCGGGCCGTGTTCAGGTGGCGGCAATACAGGCGCCACCGTCAGCCCCGCTCAGCCCTTCTGCTGCCGGTACCAGTGTTCGATCAGGCCGCGCGAAATCGAGATCGGCGGCGACAGGCGGATGCCCTGGCCATCGTCCTCCACATCGCGTGCCAGTGCAGCACCGACCTCGTCGGCACTGAACCAGCGCGCATCTTCCAGCTCGCCATCCACGGTCGGCAGGTCATCCTGCGCCTGTGCACGGAAACCGATCATCAGCGCGCCCGGGAACGGCCACGGCTGCGAACCGAGGTACTGGCAGGCGGTCACCCGTACCTTGCTCTCCTCGTGCACTTCACGCACCACGGTCTGCTCGAAGGTCTCGCCGGGTTCGACGAAGCCGGCCAGCACCGAGTAACGCCGCGGTGCCCAGTTCGACTGCCGGCCCAGCAGCAGCCGGCCCTGGTTTTCCACGGCGACGATCACGGCGGGATCGACACGCGGGTAGTGCTCGGTGGCGCACTGCCCGCAGCGGCCGACGAAGCCACCACGGGCAAACGCCACGGCGCCGCCGCACACGCCGCAGAAGCGGGTGCGCGAGTGCCAGTAGGACATGCCGCGGGCATAACTGAAGGCGGTCGCATCGCCCATCGGCCACAGCAGTGCGGCCTGGCGCAGGTCGAGGCGGCGCGGGGCCGTGACGGTAACGTTGGCGGCTTCGACCGAGAACCAGGCCTGCTCGCCACGCAGGCCAAGGAAGATCGCGGCACCGGGGCCGCCGCCGATGTCGACGCCGGTCAGCGCCAGCGGCTGGTCGTCATCGCCGGTGAAGGCGCTGCCGTCCTGATCGAGCACGAGAATGCGCGCGCCCGGCCACAGGCGCGCCAGTGCATCGGCATCGTCGCGCAGGGCATCGGCGCGCTCCAGCGGTTCGCCAACGAAGGCGAAACCGGAAAGCGGCGAAGGAGTATTGGGCATCCGGCAAGCGTGCCGCCAATCGATGCAGGTGGCAAGTTCGGCGCTGTGCGCAATCTGCCGGTGTGGGCGTGCAGGCACAGCATCCACGCATGGCGTGGATCTACAGAGGTGCCAACCTTGGTTGGCACCTTCCGGCCACAGGCCTCTTACATGCTGAAGCTGCTGCCGCAGCCGCAGGTGGTCTTGGCGTTCGGGTTGCGGATCACGAACTGGGCACCGGTCAGGCTCTCGGTGTAGTCCACCTCGGCGCCCATCAGGTACTGCAGGCTCAGCGGGTCGACCAGCAGGGTCACCCCGCTGGTCTGTACCGCCAGATCATCCTCGGCACGGTTCTCGTCGAACTCGAACCCGTACTGGAAGCCCGAACAGCCACCGCCTTCGATGTACACGCGCAGGGCCAGGTCGGGGTTGCCCTCTTCCTGGATCAGGGATTTGACCTTGGCGGCCGCCGACTCGGTGAAGTTCAGCGGGCGCTCCAGCGACTGGTAATCGGGCGCGGCGACCGGGGGGGCGCCGGGCAGGGAGACTAGCGTGCTCATGGTGTCAGCATGGGGGTGCCGACGATGGCTTTCAAGCCATCGCCTCGGCCAGCTTGCGGCGTGCGGCGGTGTCACCCTTGCCGCCATTGGCCTCATCACCTTCCGGGGCCGGCAGGGCCGCCATCGGGGCGCTGGCATGGATCAGGCGGCCGTTCAGCTGGGCACCCGCATTCATCTCCACCACCTGGTAATGGACGTTGCCATTGACCCGCGCGCTCGGGGTCAGTTCGACCTTCTCGGTGGCATGCACGTCGCCGTCCAGGCGTCCACTGATGACCACCACCTGGGCACGGATCTCGCCTTCGATCACGCCGTGCTCGGCGACCGTCAGGGTCGCGCCACTGGCACCCTCGGCGGCGATCACCTTGCCATGGATGCGGCCTTCCACATACAGGCCACCACTGAATTCCACATCACCGCGGATCACCACCTGGTTGCCGATCAGGGCATCCACAACCAGCTGGCCTTCACGGTTGGATTTGCTGCTTCCGAACATCTGCCTACTCCCCTTTGGCGGCCGGCGCACCGGCCTGTTTCCAGTCGAATACCTGGGTGGTACCCCCCGTACCACTCCCCAATGTCACCCGCACGCGTTGCGGGGTGAAGTCAGCCGGCAGCATCACGCTGCCGGTGAGCTGCTGGAAGTACCGGAACGAGTAATCCTGTCCCGGTACCTTGCTGCGCTGGTGCAGATCATCCCAGCTGATCGTGGCCAGCTTGCCGTTCTTGACGCCTTCCACGGTGAAACGCATCTGCCCCTGGCTGATGGCGCCGCGGTTGAGGTTCTGTGTCAGCACGGCGGTGTACTGCCAGGTGCCGGCCGCTTCCGGGCTGAACTCGATCGAATGGGTGTTCAGGCCCTTGCGCTGGCTGGTCGAACCCACCAGGCGCTCATAGAAGGCAACGTCGGCACGCAGGCCGGCGATTTCCTCATCGCGTTCGGCCAGCGAGGACTGCACCTCGGTGTTGGCGGCGCGGCTGATGCGGTCGGAGGCTTCCAGCGTGGCCTGCTTCTGGCGCAGTTCGGTCAGCTGCGCCTGCAACGTCTCGGCGCGGTTCTCGGCGGCCTGCAGGCGCTGGCCCTGTGCATCGCGCGGCGTGGCCATCCAGCAGCCACCCAGCACGGCCAGCACCAGGCTGAGCAGCCAGATGCCGCCGATCACCAGCAGGCGGCGACGGTCGGCCGGCGGTTGCGGCGCGCCGGGCAGGCGAACCTGCACGCGCATGGGAGGACGGTTGGTCATGGGTGGATTCCGGGGCATCGCGAGGGCGACACCGGTACGGCCCCTGTGGCAAACGACGGGCTAGTGTATGACAGGACGGGTGGGTTTCCTGCGCAGTGGCGAGCCACCGTCTGTGGCGTTCAGGCATGCCATCGTCGATAGTGTGGTCCCCTGCACAGTTCCGTCGCCGGAGCATCGCCATGACCGAAGCCCACCTGTTCGTGATCGGCATCCTGCTGGCCTGGCTGGCCGGCATCCGCGTCTACCTCACCGTGTTCGGTGTCGGCCTGGCCGGCCTGCTCGGCTGGGTCGACCTGCCGCCGGCCCTGCAGGCCACCGAATCGTGGTGGGTGCTGGGCACCTCGGCAGCGCTGGCGGTGACCGAATTCTTCGCCGACAAGATTCCCGGCGTCGACTCGGCGTGGGATCTGGTGCAGACCCTGGCACGCGTACCCGCAGGTGCCTTCCTTGCCGCAGCCACGCTGTCGCCGGATGGGCAGCTGGGCACCGGCGCACTTGCTGCCGGTGCCGGTGTCGCGCTGGCCAGCCATGGCCTGAAGGCCGGCACCCGCGCCCTGCTCAATACATCGCCCGAGCCTGCCAGCAACTGGGTGGCCTCCGCCGCCGAGGACACCGTGGTGGTCGGTGGCCTGGCCCTGGCCCTGGCACACCCGTGGATCGCGCTGATCGTGGTGCTGGCCTGCAGCCTGGCCGGCGCGCTGCTGGTGTGGCTGGTCTGGCGCACCTTGTGGAAGGGCGTGCGCTGGCTGACACGCAGTGCGTCGCCCGACAGTCCACGCCAGCCCGGTACCGGTTGATCGCCGGGCTTGTCGCATAATGGACGCGAACACCAGGAGCACCGATGGCCGCAAACGAATCCCCCGCGGGCGCCCGCCCGGGACGCGCTGAAACCCCTCCGGCCGATCATTGGCAACGCTGGACCGCTGAACCGGCGAGCGCGGTCGCCGCAGCGCCGGCCGCGGTTCCGCCGCTGGCCGCCTCCGACGCACCCGCATCGATCGGCAGCGCACCGCCGCCGTTGCCGGCCCCGGCCGTGCTGGCCGAGGCTGGCAACAACGACCAGGCGCCGCCGCCCTCCGATTCGCCCTACCGCGTGCTGATCGTCGAGGACGACCGCGCGCAGGCCCTGTTCGCACAGAGCGTGCTGCATGGCGCCGGCATGCAGGCGATCGTGCACAGCGATGCCGACGGCGCGCTGCAGGCGATCAAGGAGCATCGGCCCGACCTGATCCTGATGGACCTGCACCTGCCCGGCCTGGACGGCATGCGCCTGACCGCGCTGATCCGCCAGCAGCCTGGCCTGCAGTTGCTGCCGATCGTGTTCCTGAGCGGCGATCCGGACCCGGAACGCCAGTTCGAGGTGCTCGACAGCGGCGCCGACGATTATCTGAGCAAGCCGATCCGCCCCCGCCACCTGATCGCCGCCGTGGCCAACCGCATCCGCCGCGCACGTGCGCAGGCAGCGACCCTGCCTGGTGCTACCGGCGCACCGGCCACCAGCAATCCGGAAACCGGCCTGCCGACACGTCACCACGTGCTGCAGCAACTCAACGCCACCCTCACCCATCGCGACCGGGGCGGCGTGTTCTTCATTGAAGTGGCCAGCGCGCTGGGCCTGCGCGAACGCTATGGCTACGCCGCCTTCGAGCGCCTGATGGTGCAGGCCGGGCAGCGCCTGGCCGAGGCCGGCCATCCGCACCTGCTGGCACGCCTGAACGACAACAGCTTCCTGCTGCTGGCCCGCAATACCGATGAAGACAGCCTGGAAAGCATCGCCGCGACCCTGCGTGAGCAGCTCTCGGCGCGCGCCTTCGTGATCCGCGATGATGAATCGGTGCATCTGCGCGGCGTGGTGGGTTACGCGCCGCTGTCGCCGGGCTTCGACGATGCCAACGCTGCACTGGAAGCGGTCGAGCGCACCACCCTGCAGGCACGTCTGCTCAGCGCCGGCGTGGCGGGCCACGTGCATCGCCAGGCCGTCACCGAACAGGAACACCTGGCACTGCTGGAAGGCCAGCTGGAGCTGGCCTATCAGCCGATCGTCGCTGTCGCCGGTGGCAACACCGCGCAGTACCAGCTGCTGCTGCGCCTGCGCCAGGCCGACGGCACGGTGCTGGCGGCCGGCCAGGTGATTCCCGCCGCCGAAGCGGCAGGCCGCATCGCCGACCTCGACCAGCAGGTGATGGACCATGCGCTGGGCCTGCTGGACCTGTACAGGCACGCAACGCAACCGCTGAACCTGTTCGTTTCGCAGTCGCTGCGCACCCTGCAGCGCGATGCCTTTGGCGACTGGCTGCTGGAATCACTGCAGCAGCGTGACCTGCCCGGCAGTGCGCTGGTGATCGACGTGCGCCTGCCCGACGCGCTGATCCACACCGTGCCGCTGCAGCAGTTCTGCCAGCGCATGGCCGGCGCCGGCGTGCGCTTCTGCCTGAGCCAGTTCGAACCCAGTGGCGAAGCCGATGCACTGCTGACCCAGCTGCCGCTGTCGTTCGTGCGCATGGCCGCGCGGTTCTCCAGCAGCCATTCCAACCCGGCCACGCGCGAGGAACTGCGCAAGGCGATCGAACAGGCGCATGCCGCCGGGCTGCAGATCATCGGCCAGCAGATCGAGGACCCGCAGGCCGCGGCAGCGATGTGGGTCGGCGGCGTCGATTACATCCAGGGCAACATGGTGCAGTCGGCCGGCAGTGACCTGAACTTCGACTTCCACAACGCGGTGCTCTGAGGTGCCGCTGTGGGGCGTGCTGCTGGTTGCCCTTGCTGCGGCCGTCGCACTGCTGCAGTTGGGCCTGCGCCTGCGCGCGCGCAGCCGGGCACTGGCCCAGCTGCAGCGCGAGCACAGCGCGCTGGCCGCCGAGCGCGACCAGCTGCGCCATACCACCGAACGCCAGGGCCAGCTGGAACAGCAGCTGCTGCAGGCCAAGCAGGCCGCCGAAGCGGCCGTGCTGGCCAAGGGCGAGTTCCTGGCCACGATGAGCCACGAGATCCGCACGCCGCTCAACGGCATCCTGCCGATGCTGGAGCTGATCGCGCGCGGGCCGCTGGGTGAAGACCAGCGGCAGATGCTGGCCACCGCTTCGGCCAGTTCACAGCAGCTGCTGCGCATCGTCGACGACATCCTCGACTACTCCCGGCTGGAAGCGCAGGCGCTGGAACTGGAGATCACCAGCTTCAACCTGCGCGACCTGCTCGATGGCGTGGTGCAGCTGATGCAGCGCGCCGCCGATGCCAAGGGCCTGTCCCTGGCCCTGCAGCTTGACCCATCGGTGCGCCTGCCGGTGCGCGGCGACCCGGTACGCCTGCGCCAGGTGCTGAGCAACCTGCTGGCCAACGCCATCAAGTTCACCGCCCGCGGCCAGGTGCAGCTGCGCGTGCAGCGCCTGGGCGAAGGTGCGGCCCAGCACCAGCTGCGCTTCGAGATCATCGACACCGGCATCGGCATCGATGAGGCACTGCAGGCACGCCTGTTCCAGTCCTTCAGCCAGGCCGATGCCTCGACCACGCGCATCTACGGTGGCACCGGCCTGGGCCTGGCCATCTGCAAGCGCATCATCGACCTGATGCACGGGCAGATCGGCGTGCAGTCCACGCCCGGCCAGGGCGCAACGTTCTGGTTCGAGATCCCGCTGCTGAAAGTACCCGGCGACCTGCCTGCGATGGCGCGCGCCCCCGCAGCGCTACTGTTGTTCAGCGCCGATGCAACGCTGCAGGCACGCATCGAGCGCATCGCCGCCCACCATGGGCTGCAGGTGCAGGCGCTGGCACAGCTGGATGCCGTGGTCGAGCGCCTGCGCGCTCCCGCGCGGCCCGGACAACCAGCACCGGCATGGCTGATTGTCGATTCCCGCACCCGCCGCAACGGCGAGGTCACGCTGCAGCAGGCGCTGGCCGAGCGCGGCGACGATGATGCACTGCAGGTACTGTGGCTGCAGGAAGACACGCCTGCACAACGCCCGCGCCAACGCCAGCTGCTCCCGCATTTCGATGATGCAGCGCTGCATGCACTGCTGGCGGCGCCTGCCACGCCTGCCCGCCCTGCCGCCCTGCTGGCCAATGCCGAAGACGGCTTGCCCGCACCGACGCTGCCGCCATTGCACCTGCGCGTGCTGCTGGTGGAAGACAACACGGTCAACCGGATGGTGGCCGAGCATCTGCTGCGCGTGTTCCAGTGCGAGGTGCGCAACGCCGCCGACGGCGAGCAGGCACTGGCCGCCCTTCGCGAGGGCGGCGTGGACGTGGTGCTGATGGATTGCCAGATGCCGGTGCTGGACGGCTACGCCGCCACGCGCCGCTGGCGTGCGGAAGAAACGGAAACCGGGCGCTCGCGGTTGCCGATCATCGCGATGACGGCCAACGCCATGGCCGGTGACCGCGAACGCTGCCTGCAGGCCGGCATGGACGATTACCTGTCCAAGCCGATCGCACGCGCCACCTTGCATGCGCTGTTGAGGCGCTGGGGGCAGCGATCACGCGATGTCGTAGCGTCGAGCTTGCTCGACGGCGATGCATCCGGGGCCAGTGGAATCCCGCCAGCCGAGCATGGCCCGGCTCTACAAGAGACGAAAAGCCAAGCGGTGACGCAACCGGTGCTGGACCGTGATGTGCTGGACGAACTGCAGGCGGTGATCGGCGATACCGCCCTCCAGATCGTCTCGGTGTTCCTGGAGGATGCGCCGGCGATGGTGCAGCAGCTGCAGCAGGCCGCGCAGAGCAGCGACGAGCCGCGACTGCAGGCAATCGCCCACAGCCTTAAATCATCGAGTGCGAACGTGGGGGCGTTGTCGCTGTCGGCAATCGCGCAGCGGATCGAGCACGAAGCCCGTAGTGGCAGCCTGCAGCGCCCCGCAGTGGCGGTGGCGCTGCTGGTTGCCGAATTCGCCCGGGCGCGCGTGGCGCTGACGGGCTACCTGGCACAGCATCGGTAGCGTCGAGCTTGCTCGACCATCGCCATGCTGATCACAGTCGAGCAAGCTCGACGCTACGTCACTCTTCCAGCTTGCTGAGCAGGTACTTCGGCTCGCCGATACGCTCGATCAGGTCGAGCTGGGTTTCCAGCCAGTCGATGTGTTCTTCTTCCGAGTCGAGGATCTTCACGAACAGCTGGCGGCTGACGTAGTCGCCCACCGAATCGGAGTAGGCCACGGCCTCGCGCAGGGTCACTACGCCGTCGCGCTCCAGCGACAGGTCGCACTGCAGGATCTCGGTCGGGTTTTCGCCGATGCGCAGCTTGCCCAGCGCCTGGAAATTCGGCAGGCCTTCGAGGAACAGGATGCGGTCGGCAAGCATGTCGGCATGCTTCATCTCGTCGATCGATTCCTTGTACTCGTGTTCGGCCAGCTCCTTGATGCCCCAGTTCTTCAGCATCTTGGCGTGCAGGAAGTACTGGTTGATCGCGGTCAGCTCGTTGTAGAGGACCTTGTTGAGGAATTCGATGACCTTGGTGTCGCCCTTCATGGGGGTGCTCCTGCACGCTGAAAACGCAGGCACTTTAACGCCTTGCGCGCGGCCGTGAAGGAACGCGAATCGTGCGCATTGGCCTGTGCGGCCGCACGTGAAGGATGCGAAAGCGCGGCGTCAACGCGCCGCGAAAGAGACGATCAGGCGACCTGGGCCAGACCGAGGACCGGCAGCGGCAGATCGTGGGTGGCACGCGCCTTGGCCAGCAGATCGCCGGCCATGTCCAGGCAGGAACCGCAGGTGGCACCACAACCGGTACGCATGGTCAGTTCGGCCACCGTGCTGACGCCATGGCTGGCGGCTTCGCGGATCTGGTGGTCGGTGACTCCGTTGCAGATGCAGACGTACACAGGCGTGAACCGGGCTGACAGGCCAAGAGTGGCCTGTTGGCTATTCCAATGGAAACGAGAATGGTTGTCAATCAGAGACCTGAACCATTCTCGATACGGTTCAGCCGGTCACGTGGCCGGACCATCGCCGGTGGCCTTCTTCGGCCAGTAGCCGCGGGTCCGTGGGCGCTTGCGTGGGCGGTCATGCCCGGCGGTATGGCCCGGCATCCAGGCCTCCGCAGCGCTCTTGGGCATGGCGGTCACGCCCTGCCCGGCCACCCCGCGCGCCAACGGCGCCAGATGTCGCAAGGCGCGCGCATAGACGCCACGCTTGAACATCACCACGTGCTCCACCGGGTACCAGAAGTCCACCCAGCGCCAGTGGTCAAACTCGGGGGAGTCGGTGTGGTCCAGCTTCACGTGGGATTCGTCGCCAGTCAGGCGCAGCAGGAACCAGACCTGCTTCTGGCCGATGCAGACCTGCCGCTCGTTGCGGCGGATGGCCCGCGCCGGCAGCTTGTAGCGCAGCCAGCCGGGCGTTGCCCCGAGCACTTCCACGTGCTCAGGCAGCAGGCCGGTCTCTTCCTGCAGTTCACGATACATGGCCTCGACAGGCGTCTCGTCGGTATTCATGCCACCCTGCGGGAACTGCCAGCCGTCCCGGCGCACACGTCGTGCCCAGAACACCTGTCCGTCCTGCCGCATCAGCACAATGCCGACGTTCGGTCGATAGCCGTCCGGATCGATCACGATGCGGACTCCTAAAAAATCTACTGGTCGGGACTATCCCATGCCGCCTGTCGGCCCACAAGCACGATACAAAAGTGTTGACAGGGGCGATACACATCCGCAGAATAGCGGGCTCACCAAGGCTATGTAGCTCAGCCGGTTAGAGCACAGCACTCATAATGCTGGGGTCGGTGGTTCGAGTCCACCCATAGCCACCACACTGAAAATCAAGTTGTTTTTCAGCGTGAAAAGTGAGAAAATAGTTGCACGTTTTGCCCCGTCGCCAAGCGGTAAGGCACCTGACTCTGACTCAGGCATTCGGTGGTTCGAATCCATCCGGGGCAGCCAAATTAAAAGCAAAAGGCCAGATCGAAAGATCTGGCCTTTTGCTTTTAATTTGGTCGCGCATTCCACCTTATCCCCGCGCCTGTCGGCGCACCCCCTTGAACAACAAGGGGGCTCTTCTCCAGACAGAGACCGTGGTCAGGCATGCGGACCACGGGTAGTGCCGGCCGCTGGCCGGCAACCTCGAAATGCGCTCCCCGGAACGACAAAAGCCCGGCCGAAGCCGGGCTTTTGCTTGTCCAACCAGCGGGCTCCCGGAGGAGCCCAACCAGGCGCGGTAAATCAGCGCTTGGAGAACTGGGTGGCGCGGCGGGCCTTGTGCAGACCGACCTTCTTACGCTCGACTTCACGGGCGTCACGGGTCATGAAGCCAGCCTTGCGCAGCTCGGACTTCAGGGTTTCGTCGTACTCGACCAGAGCACGGGCGATGCCCAGACGGATCGCACCGGCCTGGCCGGTGGTGCCGCCGCCAGCGGCGGTGACCAGGATGTCGAAGCTTTCGGTGTTCTTGGTCAGCTCGAGCGGCTGGCGCACGATCATGCGCGCGGTCTCACGACCGAAGAACTCGTCCAGCGGACGGCCATTGACGGTGATGTTGCCCGAACCCTTGCGCAGGAACACGCGAGCGGTGGAGGACTTGCGGCGGCCAGTGCCGTAGTTTTGAGTGATAGCCATGATTAGATATCCAGAACCTGCGGCTGCTGTGCGGCGTGCGGATGCTCAGTGCCGGCGTAGACCTTGAGCTTGCGGTACATCTGGCGACCCAGCGGGCCCTTCGGCAGCATGCCCTTCACGGCGATCTCGATCACGCGCTCCGGGTGGCGCTCCAGCGCCTGTGCCAGGGATTCGGTCTTCAGGTTGCCGATGTAACCGGTGAAACGGTGATACATCTTGTCCTGCAGCTTCTTGCCGGTGACGGCAATCTTTTCTGCATTGATGACGACCAGGTAGTCGCCGGTATCAACGTGCGGGGTGTAGACCGGCTTGTGCTTGCCACGCAGACGGCGGGCCAGCTCGGTGGCGAGACGGCCCAGGGTCTTGCCCTCGGCGTCGACGAGGTACCAGTCGCGCTGGACGGTCTCGTTCTTGGCAGTGAAAGTGCTCATGAAGAACTCTAGGTTAGGTCGGGCTCATTGCGGCGAAAGGCTCGCCGGAACTCTGCCACGCGTTGTGAAAAGGTGAAGCGTAAGAGGCGGGATTGTACGCAGGTCAGCCCCCCGTTGCAAGCCGGCCCTTGACCGGGTTGGCAGGGGGACGGGGTCGGGCGAGAATCGCGGGGTCTTCCGCCCCACCGTGTACCGCCATGACCGTGCTCCGCCAGATCACCCCGCTGGACCACCTGCTGACCGAGGCGCAGCGCGCCCTGGACACGGTGTTCGGCAACCCGCCGGCGGCCCGCCCCTATCCGGCTGCGGACACCGACGAGCCGGGCATGGACAGCACCGAACGCCGCCACGCGGCCGGCCTGATGCGGATCAACCACGTCGGCGAAGTCTGCGCACAGGGCCTTTACTTCGGCCAGGCGGCCGTGGCCCGCGACCCGGCCACGCGTGAACACCTGCTGGAAGCGGCCCAGGAAGAAACCGACCACCTGGCCTGGTGCGCCACCCGCCTGGGCGAACTGGACAGCCGTCCGAGCCTGTTCAACCCGCTCTGGTACGCCGGCAGCTACACCATCGGCACTCTGGCCGGGCTGCGCGGCGACGGCTGGAACCTGGGCTTCGTGGTCGAGACCGAGCGCCAGGTGGAAGCCCATCTGGACGAGCACCTGGTCGACCTGCCGGCCGGTGACCTGCGCAGCCGCGCGGTCATCGCCGTGATGAAGGAAGACGAGGCCCGCCATGCGGACCACGCCGAGCAGGCCGGCGCACGCCGCCTGCCGTTCCCGATCCCGGGCGCGATGGCGCTGGCTTCCAAGGTCATGAAGACCATCGCCTACCGGCTGTGACCGCCAGGTAGTGCCGGCCGCTGGCCGGCAACCACGCAGACGCCGCAGAAGATCCGGAGGTTGCCGGCCAGCGGCC
>NZ_JAWIRR010000005.1:116157-180492 GCF_036320065.1 Stenotrophomonas sp. SMYL8 | reverse complement strand
CCGCCCCGGGGGGGGCCCCCCCGGGGGGGGGGGGCGGGGCCCCCCCCCCCCCCCCCCCCCCCCCCCCCCCCGGGGGGGGGCCCCCCCGCCCCCGGCACTACCAGTTAATTGGGCGAGACCAGCTTCAGGCCGATCACACCGGCCACGATCAGGCCCACGCAGGCCAGGCGGGCCGGCGATGCGCTGTCGTTGAACAGGTAGATGCCCAGCACCGCCACGCCCATGGCGCCGATACCGGTCCAGATCGCGTAGGCGGTACCGACCGGGATGCTCTTCATCGCCTGGCTCATCAGGTACAGGCTGATCAGCGCGGACACGACCGTGGCAGCGGTGGGAAGGGGTTTGCTGAAGCCTTCGGAGTACTTCATTCCGAGGGCGAAACCGATCTCGAACAGGCCGGCCAGCAGCAGGTAGATCCAGGGCATGGGTGGGGGCTCCTTACCTTTTTTGAGA
This sequence comes from Stenotrophomonas sp. SMYL8, assembly GCF_036320065.1. Taxonomy (NCBI): domain Bacteria; kingdom Pseudomonadati; phylum Pseudomonadota; class Gammaproteobacteria; order Lysobacterales; family Lysobacteraceae; genus Stenotrophomonas; species Stenotrophomonas sp. SMYL8. Next base: position 180,039 of record NZ_JAWIRR010000005.1, on the reverse strand, counting down.
AAAACGAAACGGCCCGGTGTTTTCACACCGGGCCGTGGGTCGGTACATCACCGTGGAACTGTAACGCGTGCGGGGCACTGGTTCCACGGGGCGGGTCGTCCCGCCTGGGCGGCGATGCCTGCGGGCATCGCACATTGGGCTTACTCGGACAGGTTCCGGCCGTGGAACAGCTCTTCGATCTCGCGCTTGAGCAGCGCTTCGATCTTCATGCGTTCCTTGAACGACAGGTTCTTGGCCTTTTCCTCGAACAGGTACTGGTCCAGGTCGAAGTCCTTCAGGTGCATCTTCGTGTGGAAGATGTTTTCCTGGTAGACGTTGACGTCGAACATCTCGTAACGCGACTTGATGTTCTTGGCCAGGAAGTTCTGGATCGAGTTGATCTTGTGATCGATGTAGTGCTTCTTGCCCTTCACATCGCGGGTGAAGCCACGGACGCGGTAGTCCATGATCACGATGTCCGACTCGAGGCTTTCGATCAGGTAGTTCAACGCCTTCAACGGCGAAATGACGCCGCAGGTGGCCACGTCGATGTCGGCGCGGAAGGTGGCGATACCTTCCTGCGGGTGCGTTTCCGGATAGGTGTGCACGGTGATGTGCGACTTGTCCATGTGCGCGACCACGGCATCGGAGATCAGCTCCTTGCCGGCCTGCTTCTTGTCGATCACCGGTTCTTCGGAGATCAGGATGGTCACCGAGGCACCCTGCGGATCGTAGTCCTGGCGGGCCACGTTCAGGATGTTGGCGCCGATGATCTCGGCGACATCGGTCAAGATTTGAGTCAGCCTGTCGGCGTTGTACTCTTCATCGATGTATTCAATGTAACGCTGACGCTCCTCTTCGGTGCGCGCGTAACACACGTCATAGATGTTGAAGCTCAGCGCCTTGGTGAGGTTGTTGAAACCCTGCAGCCTCAGGCGAGGCAACGGCTTGACCACGGCGGTCGATTCCTGTGTAAGAAGGGAAAGGGGGAATTATGGGGCAAACTGTCCCCGGGGGGAACGTGAAGAGCGCTCACATCTGGCACACTGTTTGCCCTTAACAATTGCGCTGGTTAAGCTCCGCTATCGACCCCGTGAATCCGTTCATGCGCAGAGGGAGCGCTCCTATCGTGTCAACCGTGCGCCTAGCTAGCAGTCCACTGGCCCTGGATATCGCCACAATCGATCGTTTCCTGGCGCACAGCCACAGGCGGCGATACCCCACCCGTACCGACGTCTTCCGACCCGGTGACCCGGCGGGAACCCTGTATTACGTCATCAGCGGCTCGGTTTCGATCATGGCCGAGGAAGATGACGATCGCGAGCTGGTGCTGGGCTACTTCGGTGCCGGCGAGTTCGTCGGCGAGATGGGCCTGTTCGTTGAATCGGACCGCCGCGAGGTGATCCTGAGGACCCGTACCGCCTGCGAGCTGGCCGAAATCAGCTACGAGCGCCTGCACCAGCTGTTCCTCGGCCCGCTGTCGGCCGATGCCCCGCGCCTGCTGTACGCGCTGGGCCAGCAGATCTCCAAGCGCCTGCTCGACACCAGCCGCAAGGCCAGCCGCCTGGCATTCCTGGACGTTACCGACCGGATCGTGCGCACCCTGCACGACCTGGCGCAGGAGCCGGAGGCGATGAGCCATCCGCAGGGCAGCCAGCTGCGCGTCTCGCGCCAGGAACTGGCCCGCCTGGTCGGCTGCTCGCGAGAAATGGCCGGCCGCGTGCTGAAGAAGCTGCAGACCGATGGCCTGTTGCACGCCCGCGGCAAGACCGTGGTGCTGTACGGCACCCGTTGATCGTTGAGCAGCCGGTGGGTGCGGACCTTGGTCCGCACTCTTTCACGCGCTAGGCTCGGTGCATGGAACTGAGCAGCGCATTCTGGTGGTTCATCCTCATCGGCCTGGGCGCCCAGCTGGTGGACGGCGCGCTGGGCATGGCGTTCGGCCTCGTGTCGTCGTCGGTGATGCTGGCCATGGGCATTCCGCCCGCGCAGGCCAGTGCAGCCATCCACACCGCCGAGGTGTTCACTACTGGCGCCTCCGGCGTGTCGCATCTGGTCGCCGGCAATGTCGATAAGCGCCTGTTCCTGCGCCTGGCGCTGCCCGGCGCCGTAGGCGGCGCCGTGGGTGCCTACGGCCTGACCCAGCTGCCCGGCGAGGTGATCCGCCCGCTCATCTACCTGTACCTGCTGGTGCTGGCCATCATCATCCTGGCACGTGCCGCCGGCCGCCTGATGCCCAAGGGCGAGGTCAAGCGGGTGCCCGTGCTGGGCTTCGTGGCCGGCTTCCTGGATGCCAGCGGCGGGGGCGGCTGGGGGCCGGTGGCCACCTCCACCCTGCTGGCCCGCGGCGGCCAGGCACGCACCACCATCGGCACGGTGAACGCGGCCGAGTTTGTGGTCACCCTGACAGTTTCAGCAACGTTCCTGCTGTCGATGGGGCTGCATCACCTGCAGATCGTGGCCGGCCTGCTGATCGGCGGCATGATGGCCGCGCCGGTGGCCGCACTGCTGGTGAAGCGCCTGAAGGAGCGCTGGGTGCTGGTGGCCGTGGGCGTGCTGGTGCTGGGCATCAGCCTGTTCCAGATCGGGCATGCGCTGACCGGGTATCTGGCGCGCTGAGCGCTCGCCGGGCGCAGGACCATTTGCCGCCCCGCGCCCGGCACTACCGGGACGGAGAAGGGTAGTGCCGGCCGCTGGCCGGCAGATCCGTCACCGTGCGGCGAGGTCAGGCCTTGTCGCCGCCGCGGTCCACGCAGCCCCAGTTGAGGATGCGGGTGCCGGCCGGCAGCACGCGGCGGAAGAAGTCCACCCTGCCCGGCTTCGGGTTCACCACCACCGGCGCCTTGGCGGCCAGCAGCAACGGCAGGTCGGCGGTGCTGTCGGAGTAGGCGATATCGATGTCGCCGTAGCCGCGCTCGCGCAGCATGCGCATCTTCTCTTCGTTGTGGCAGTGGCGGGTCGGGCCGACGCCACCCAGCCGTGGGCCGACCTCGGTGCCGATCACCGGTACGTCCTGGTGGGCGACGAAGGCCAGGATCGCGCGTGCCAGCTCTGGTGGCGCGCCCGTGGCAACCACCACGCGGTCACCCTTGGCCCGGTGCGCTGCGAACACCTCCAGCGCCTGTGGCAGCAGCTTGGCGCGCATCTGCGCCTCGTTGCGCAGCACATAGGCGTCGATCACCTTGTTGAAATCGCGCGCACGGTGCAGGCCGAAGCTGCCGATCCACACATAGACCGAAATGCCGGTACGGCGGGTCGGCAGCAGCGCCACCATCGGCCCGGCGATCGGCGTGACCAGCAGCGCCGCCAGCATGCGCAGCGGGTTGCGCTTGATCAGCGAAGCGAACAGGTGAGTACCCGAATCGCCATCGTAGAGGGTGTGGTCGAAATCGAAGACCACCAGCGGCGCATCGTCGCGCGGCGTCGGATAATGCGTTTTCATGCCGCGAAGAATAGCTGACGCAGGCCCTCGCCCGGCTCTTCCACGCGCATGAAGGCTTCGCCCACCAGGAACGAGTGGATGCCGGCATCGCGCATCAGCGCCACGTCCTGCGGACCGAGGATGCCGCTCTCGGTGACCAGCAGGCGATCGCGCGGCACCGCCTTCTGCATGTCCAGCGTGGTCTGCAGCGACACCTCGAAGGTGCGCAGGTTGCGGTTGTTGATGCCGATCATCGGTGCCGGTACCTGCAGCGCACGCTCCAGCTCGTCGATGTCGTGCACTTCCACCAGTACGTCCATGCCCAGCGACATCGCCAGTTCGGACAGCGTGGCCAACTGCGTGTCGTCCAGCGCAGCGACGATCAGCAGGATGCAGTCGGCACCCAGCACGCGCGCCTCGTACACCTGGTAGGCGTCGATCACGAAGTCCTTGCGCAGCACCGGCAGCGTGCAGGCCTCACGGGCCTGCTGCAGGTAGGCATCGGCACCCTGGAAGAAGTCCACATCGGTCAGCACCGACAGGCAGCTGGCGCCGCCGAACTCATAGCTGACCGCGATGTCGGCCGGGCGGAAATCCGGGCGGATCACGCCCTTGGACGGGCTGGCCTTCTTCACCTCGGCGATCACCGCCGGGTCGCCGTTGGCCACCGCCGCCTGCAGCGCGCGCACGAAGCCACGTACCGGCGGGGCGCTGGCCACGGCGGCCTGCAGGTCCTCGAGGGGACGCTGGGCACGGCGCTGGGCCACTTCTTCGGCCTTGCGGGCCAGGATCGTCTGCAGGATGTCGCTCATCGTCTTCGATTCGGTGCGGGGGCGGTGAGGACGGCCATTATCGGCCATCAAGAGGGTCAGGCTGAACCGCGCGCTCAGGCAACCAGCGCGCGGGTGGTCTCTACATACTGCTGCAGGCGCTGGCGGGCGCTGCCGTTGGCGATGGCGGCACGGGCACGGGCCAGGCCGTCGCCGATGTCGCTGGCCACGCCGGCCACGTACAGCGCGGCGCCGGCGTTCAGGGCCACGATGTCCAGCGCCGGACCGGGCTGGTTGTCCAGCACGGCGCGCAGCATGGCAATGGACTGCTCCGGGCCATCCACGCGCAGGTTGCGGCTGGCCGACATGGCGATGCCGAAGTCTTCCGGGTGGATCTCGTACTCGCGTACCTTGCCGTCGCGCAGCTCGCCCACCAGGGTGCCGGCGCCCAGCGAGATCTCGTCCATGTTGTCGCGGCCCCAGACCACCATGGCGCGCTCGGTGCCCAGCTCGCGCAGCACCCGCGCCTGGATACCCACTAAATCGGGGTGGAACACGCCCATCAGCACCGACGGTGCGCTGGCCGGGTTGGTCAGCGGGCCAAGGATGTTGAAGATGGTACGCACACCCATCTCGCGGCGGACCGGCGCGACGACCTTCATCGACGGGTGATGGATCGGCGCGAACATGAAACCGATGCCGGTCTGTTCGATGGCCGCGGCGACCTGCGCCGGCTGCAGCTCGATGGCCGCACCCAGTGCTTCGACTGCATCGGCGCTGCCGGACTTGGACGACACGCTGCGGTTGCCATGTTTGGCCACGCGCGCACCGGCCGCAGCGGCGACGAACATCGCGCAGGTGGAGATGTTGAAGGTGTGGGAGCCATCGCCGCCGGTGCCGACGATGTCGACCAGGTGGGTGGTATCGGCCACCGGCACCGCCAGCGCGAATTCACGCATGACCGTGGCCGCAGCGGCGATCTCGTCGATGGTTTCCTTCTTCACGCGCAGGCCGGTGAGGATGGCGGCGGTCATCATCGGCGAGACATCGCCGCGCATGATCTGCCGCATCAGGTCGACCATTTCGTCGAAGAAGATTTCGCGGTGCTCGATGGTGCGTTGCAGGGCTTCCTGGGGGGAGAAGCTCATGGGAATGCTCCTGGGATCAGGCGGCCGGACGCTGCAGGAAATTGCGCAGCAGGGCATGGCCGTGTTCGGTGAGGATGGATTCGGGGTGGAACTGCACGCCCTCCACCGGGAACTGGCGGTGGCGCAGGCCCATGATCTCTTCGATCGAGCCGTCGTCGTTCTCGGTCCAGGCGGTCACTTCCAGCACATCGGGCAGGCTGTTCTTGTCCACCACCAGCGAGTGGTAGCGGGTGGCCTGGTAGCGGTCCGGCAGGCCGGCGAACACGCCCTTGCCTTGATGGCGGATCGGCGAGGTCTTGCCATGCATGATGTTGCCGGCACGGATGACCGTGCCGCCGTAGACCTGGCCGATGCCCTGGTGGCCCAGGCACACGCCGAGGATCGGCGTGGTCGGGCCCAGGCGCTGGATGAGTTCCAGCGACACGCCCGCTTCGTTGGGCGTGCACGGGCCGGGCGAGATGACGATGCGTTCGGGCTTCTGCGCGGCAATCTCATCCACGCTCATCGCATCGTTGCGCACCACCTTCACCTCGGCGCCCAGCGTCTGCAGGTACTGCACGAGGTTGTAGGTGAAGCTGTCGTAGTTGTCGATCATCCACAACATGGTCAGGTTCCGTCGCTTATCAGGAAAATGGCGTACACGTTTTCGGTGTAGGTGATGGGGCCGGCTTCGATGGATTCGCGCAGGCGTGAGCCAGTGGTCTCGATCATGTCCATCTGCGCCGCAGGTGACGGCGGCGATGGCGGTGTCACCATGTCGTCGCTTCTGGGCCAATTGCCCGCCTGCACGCCATAGGCGAAGTTCGGCGCCACATCGGAGATGCTGTACAGCCCGATCAGCTTCGTGCCGTAGGCATTGGCAAGGCCCTGCGCGGATTGGCGCGTCGACGCGGCGGCCTCACCCTTGAGTTCGCGCCGCAGCGCCACTTCACCCGAGTAGGTCGGGGCCACGCTGCTGACCTGCAGGTTCTCGTTGGCCTTCAGTGCACCCAGCACGTCCTGCATCGCCTTCACGCTGGCGAAGCTGGCACGCAGCTGGCGCGACACGCGGGTGCCGACGAAGACCTGCCGGTTCTGCTCATAGCGGGTTGCCGGGCCGATCCGCAGATTGTCCGCACGCACGCTGCCCTCCACCGCCTTGTGCTGCTTGAACAGCGCCAGCACGCGCGCGACGTTGTCCTGCACGCGGCGGCGCGCGGCGTCGGCATCCATGTCGGTCTCTTCGATGTTCAACTGCAGGCCGAACCGGTCGGGCATCACCTCGCGGCGCGCCTCGCCCTTCACCAGCAGGTGCGGCTGCGAGGGAATGGTATTGGCCTGCGCCCACGCAGACGGGGCCATCGTGGCCAGCAGCGACGACCACAGCAATGCGCTCAGCAGCTTCATGCGGTACTCCTTGTCTTGAACGGGAACGGCGGAACGACCACGGCGCAGCGGCCGTGGCGAGGCAGGCTTACAGGCCCTTGGCGGCCTGGGCGACGGCGCGGAACAGCGCGCGGCCCTTGTTCATCGTCTCGTCCCATTCCTTGTCCGGGTCCGAGTCGTAGACGATGCCGGCGCCGGCCTGCACATACAGGCGGCCATCCTTGATCACGGCTGTGCGGATCGCGATCGCGGTATCGGCATCGCCGTGCCAGCCGATGTAGCCGATGCTGCCGGCGTAGACATTGCGCTTGATCGGTTCCAGCTCGCGGATCACTTCCAGCGCGCGGATCTTCGGCGCACCGCTGACCGTGCCGGCCGGGAAGGTGGCACGCAGCACGTCGGCATAGCTCAGGCCCGGCTGCAGCTGCCCGGTCACTTCGCTGACGATGTGCATGACGTGGCTGTAGCGCTCGATCACGAACTGCTCGCCCACTTCCACGGTGCCGGCCTTGGACACGCGACCGGCATCGTTACGGCCGAGGTCGATCAGCATCAGGTGCTCGGCGCGCTCCTTCGGATCGGCCAGCAGCTCGGCTTCCAGCGCCAGGTCCTGCTCGACAGTGGCACCGCGCGGCCGGGTGCCAGCGATCGGGCGCACCGTCACTTCGCCATCCTGCAAACGCACCAGGATTTCCGGCGAGGAACCGACCACCTGCAGGTCGCCGACATCGAGGAAATACATGTAGGGCGACGGGTTCAGTGCACGCAGCGCACGGTACACATCCACCGGGCGCGCTTTGAACGGCACGCTCAGGCGCTGGCTCAGCACCACCTGGAAGATGTCGCCGGCACGGATGTATTCCTTGCTGCGCTGGACCGCATCGACGAAGCCTTCGCGGGTGAACCCGGAGACGAAATCGGACTCGTCCAGCACGTCGCTGTTGAGCGGTGCGGGATAACCAGCCCCCGGTGCGCGCAGCTTGGCGGTCAGTGCATCCAGGCGCGCCTGCGCCTGCTCGAAGGCACCGTCGACACGCGGGTCGGCATGCACGATCAGGTACAGCCGGCCCTTGAGGTTGTCGAACACCGCCAGCTCGTTGGAGTCCAGCAGCAGGATGTCCGGCGTGCCCAGCTCGTCGCGGCCGGCCGGCGGGGCCAGGCGCGGTTCGATGTAGCCGATGCACTCGAAACCGAACCAACCGACCAGGCCACCGGTGAAGCCCGGCAGGCCTTCCAGCTTGGGCACCGAGTGGGCGCTGCGCAGCGCCTCGACTTCGGCGAACGGGTCGGCCACCTCGCGGGTGTCCACCACCTGACCATCCTCGCGCACGGTCAGCGTGTGGCCATGGAAGGCATACACGCGGCGCGCCGGCAGGCCGATGATCGAGTAACGACCAAAGCGCTCGCCGCCTTCGACGGATTCAAACAGGTAGGTATTGGGGCCGTCGGCGAGCTTCAGATAGACCGAAAGCGGCGTGTCCAGGTCGGACAGCACTTCACGGACGACGGGAATATGGGTGTGGCCTTCAGCGGCCTGCTGCAGAAACTGAGCGTGCGAGTTCAAGACGACTTTCCTTCCGGGACACAGCGTTATGGGGGCGGACGACGGCAACGGGCCACCATCGCCACCAACGGCGTGCGGAAGAAAGGGTATGCGGGGTCGTCAGGCTGGACACCCCCTGACTGTATCGCAGCCGGGGCGGGAGGGGAACCCCGTCGCGGCGTCGCGGTTCATTCGGCCATTAGCCCATCCGCCGGGCGTTCTCCTGGGCCTCCAGCCCCTGTTGCTGGGCCAGTCCGGCTGCCGTCGCCTGTTCGCGACCGGTGTTCAGGGCGTCAACCTGCGCCGTGCTCACGGCCAGCGGCTGGGCCATGCCGGCCGCTACGTCCACATGCGCATGTCGGCGGTGGGCCGCCTGCAGATCCGGGGTGTCGACCGCGAATGCCCGCGTGCGGTCGTCACTGAGCAGCACATGGGAGATGGCCTGCAACCCTTCGCGCTTGGCCTGCACAGCCAACGCCCCGGCCAGCTGATCGCTCTGCAGGTTCGGGATGCGGCCATGTGCCACATCGAGGCCGTGCACGCCGGTCTGCGCGCCCTTGAACAGATGGAAATCGATGTGCCCCGGATCGTTCAGCGCGGGCATCTTCGCGCCCCCCTCCTGCAGCTGCGCATGCGGCCGTCCAAGCAGCTTGCGCGCGGCCGCCTCCTGGCTCGCGATTGCCGCGTCGAGACTGGGGTTCATCGTCTCGCTCATGCCATGCCGGTCCACCGACTCCCCCATGGTCGCGCTGCCGCGCCCGATCACCCACGACGTCTTGGCCAGGTTGACCAGGTTCTGCGGCAGTGCCGGCGTGGGCAGGTGCGTGGCAATGCCCTTGTTAGCCATCGCGCCCAGCCCGACGGTGCCGGCCAGCACGGCCGGCGCCTGCGAGGTCAGCCCGGTGATCTGATGGCTGCTCCAGTTCATGCCCATGTGGAAAGTCGCGCCGTACACGGCATAGCCGTTGCGCAGCCCATTGGCCACGCCATGCACGCCCTGCTGCAGCTGGCCGCCCAGATGATGGCCGCCGGCACGGATGCGGCCGGCATCCGCCGCCGCTTCACGGGTGGCTTCACGGGCCTTGGTTTCGTGTTGATTGCGCGCCGCATCACCGTGCTCACGCATCTGTCTGGCCATGTCGTCGGCACCGAGCGCACCCAGCACGCTGGCCCCGATGTTCCAGCCGTAACTGCCCTTGGCCTGCACGCGGTGGCTGACCGATTCGACCAGACCCTGCAGCTCGCGACCCTTGGCAATGACCGTCGCACCGCCTTCGATGCCCACCCGCATGCTCTTGCCACCGTAGTCGACCACGGTGCCGATCGCATTTCCCTGCAGGGTCGACGCACGCTCGACGGCCACGCCGGACAAGCTCATGCCCCGGCCCGCCAGCGCGCCGACCTGCTCGACATGTTCACCGGCAACCCGTCCGGCACGCATGCCGCGCGCACCTGCGATCAGCACCTCGGCCAGCGGGCCACCGTATTCGGCAAGCTGGCTTGGCGCTTCTCGATGGCGGCGGTCCACCACCTTTCCGTTCACTTCGGTCTTGGCGTCCAGCAACAGTTCCATCCTGCCCGCGGCCACCGGAACATTGCGCAATGCCTCTGCCCCGGATTTCGACGCCAGCTGGTCAACCAGCTGGGCCGTGGCCGTCTGCGCACCCGCCGGCATCATCTCCTGCAGCTTGCGGGTAACCATCTGCTGCACGCCGGGCTGACGCAGCAGCTGGCTGGTCTCGCTGGCCAACAGGCCAAAGCCCTGCCGGTGATGCTCGTTGAGCCGCTTCAATCCGTTCTGCACATCGTTGAGCACTTCACCCGACGTCTGGTAGGTGTGCACCGTGTCGCGCGTGTTGAACACCGGCAATCCGTGGGATTTTGCGTAGCGATCGGCGGTGGCCGGATGCAGCCCCGCCGAATTGAAGGTGGTCGCACGTACACCGGTAACCGCCGAAGCGGCAGAGGCCATGCCGCCGCCAAGCGAATGACCGGCAAGTTCAAACTGGGTACCAGAGGTCTTCAAGCGACTCGCCAGTGCCATGGCCCGATCGTAGTAGTCGCTCTGCATGCCTACGCCCTGGCGTCCATTGTTGAGGAAATCCTCGCCTCCGGACTCACGCCGCCCGCCTTTCGCCCGGGGATCGATGATTTCGCCCGTTGAGCCCTTGAACACCAGCACCGGCTTGGCGTCATCACCGAACACCCTTTTGTCCGGAATGTAGATCTCTGCGCGAAAACCCGAGTCGTTCGGCCGCATCAGCTTCTTCAGGTCGGCCGCTCCCAGGCTGATGCCCGCCGCTTTGAGCGTGTCCGGGTCGGTCACGGCACTGGCTCGCGTCCACCCGACCGGCGGCTCACCTTTGCCCTTTGCCGAGGCATACACATCATCAGCAAGCGAACCCAGCTCGCGGGCGTGATAGGTCTCGCGCAAGCGCGCCGCCTCGGTGGCATGTCCACCTCCCTGCAGTTGCTCGACCAGGTGCTGCTGCGCCTGGACGCTCTTGGCGCGGGCCTGCAACAGGCGTTCCTGCTGCTCGGGATCGTGACCGCTCATGGCAGACTCCATTGCTCATCAGTGAAGACACGGTCATCCAGGACCTGCTGGAATGACCACGGCCAACGCTATCATCCCCCGAACGCGTCCATGTCAAGGGATCACATGCACCGTCACCCTCACAGTTCCTTTACGCCATTTTCCTGCCTGGCGCTGATGCTGCTGATGCTGCTGAGCGCCTGCGCGCGCACGTCTTCACATGGCGCGGAGCGCTATTTCGAGGGCAAGGCACTTGAACTGGCCATCGCCGCCGAACAGGGTGATGCAGCGACGATCACGCGCCTGATCAAGACCGAAGGCGTGAACCCCGACAAGGAGTTCTCGGAGCAGGATGGCATTCCGCTCATCGCGTGGCCGTTGCGCGCACAGAACCTGGAAGGCCTGCGCGCGATGCTCGACAGCGGCGCCGACCCGAATGCACGGCGTATTGAAACGCTGGACGGCGAGACGTTCCGCCACAACAACGCCATGGTCTATGCCGCGAAGATGGACGATCCGCGCTACCTGGCCCTGCTGCTGGATCATGGCGGCGACCCGGACACGCGCACCTCCAATACCGAAACGCTGCTGTTCCAGGCTTTCATTTCCGGCAACCTGTGGAAGAACATCCAGCTGCTGGTGGAGCGAGGCGCGCACGTCAACGAATCCAACATCGGCCAGGCCGATACCGTTCTCAGCTGGTACACCGGCCGTGGCGGCTTCGAGCAGGCCTACTGGCTGCTTGAGCATGGTGCGGACCCCACGATTGCATCGCCGTCATCGGCGCAACCAGGCGCGCCCGATCGGATGGCCATGGTCGAAGCCATCTACTGGGAAATCACCACACCGGACCTGCTGCCCTGGCAGAAGAAGTGCCAGCAGTGGCTGATCGATCACGGCATTGCCCGGCCGCCGCTGCCGCAGTACATCCGCGAAAAGCGTGAAGCATTCGGGTTCCCGGCGAAGGAGCAGGACATCCCCCCGTTGTAGGACTTCCGGTCCGGCTCAGCGCGGCTCGGACAACAGGGCACAGCCCACTGGCAGGTGCATCCGCACCCTGCCCGGCACGCACGCGATGCGGAACTGGCGCGCCTGTACCGGTTCGCCGTCCAGATTGAGCGTCAACGGACGCTCGGATTCCACCTGCAGCCACGGCAGGCGCGCGCGCGTCGCCAGTTGTTCCAGCGCGGCCTGGGTGCCGGACTTCAGCATCTGACCAAGCGTGGCGGTGACTTCACCTTCCAGCTCCGGAAGCAACGTCACGTCCAGCTGCCCATCATCGATCAGCGCCTGCGGGCACAATTGCTGGCCACCACCAGCCTGGCGGCCATTGCCGATGCCGAGCGCGATGAAGTCGCCTTCCCACGCGAAATCCGGGCCCGACAGGCGCGCATGGATCGGCTCGATCCGCCCCAGCTTGGCAATGCCGGTGATCACGTAGGCCAGCCCGCCCAGCATCTTCTTCAGGCCGGCATCGGTCTCCACCGTCACCTGCGTGCCGAAGCCACCGCTGGCGAGGTTGGCGCACCACCATTGCGTGCCATCGGCGTCCACGCGCAGCAGATCGATGGCATGCGGCGTGGCCTGCCCGATCAAGGCCAAGGCCGCCTTCGGCTCGGTCGGGATGCCGGCCGCAGTCGCGAAGTCGTTGGCGGTCCCCATCGGGATCAGCGCCAGCGAGGGCAACGCATCTGCCGGCTCCTCACGATGCGCCAGTGTCTCGGCCACCGCGCTGAGCGTGCCGTCGCCACCGGCGGCCACGATCACGTCCACGCCATGATCGATCGCCTCGGCCACGTAGCGTTCGGCGTCACCGTCTTCCCAGGTCACCCGCACTTCCAGCTGCACGCCCTGCCCACGCCAATGACCGACCGCGTCGCGCAGCTCGTCATTGCCTGCGGATTTTCCGTTGAGGATCAGGCGCCAGCGCGGGGTGGTCATGCGGTGCTTCCAGGACGGGGGTGGCACAGGCTAGCAATGCGCCGTTTGTCCGCAGTGAATGTCACGCAGGTGTCATTCAGCTGCTGGAGAATGGAAGGCCATAGCAGGGACGACGGATGGAGGCAGGATCAGCCTCCCACGCATGCAGCGAGGCCACGCCAGTGATTGGCGTGGCTTTTTTTTGGAGTTCACAGGGAGTGCGAACCAAGGTTCGCACCCACCAGGCTGCGGTTCGCACACACCGGGTTGCGGTTCGCGCACACCAGGTGGGTAGATCCACGCCATGCGTGGATGCACTTCGCCTCAACCGTTGGCGAAATCGTGCAATGCCTGGCCCTGCAGCCGGTACACGGTCCACTCGTCCTGCGGCGCGGCGCCAGCGGCGGTGTAGAACTCGATGGCCGGGGTATTCCAGTCCAGCACCGACCATTCGAAACGACCGCAACCTTCGGCCACGGCCTGGCGTGCGATGTACTTCAGCAGCGCCTTGCCGGCGCCTGCGCCGCGCTTTTCCTGGCTGACATACAGGTCTTCCAGGTAGATGCCCTTGCGGCCCAACCAGGTGGAGTAGTTGTAGAAATACACGGCGTAACCAATGGGCTCGCCGTCGGCTTCGCAGATCAGCGCGCGGGCCGCGGCATCGGCACCGAACAAGCTCTCGGCGATGCCGATCTCATCGGTCTGCACCGAATGCTCGGCCTTCTCGTAGATGGCCAGTTCGCGGATGAACTGCAGGATCAGACCGGCATCGGCCACAGTGGCCGGACGGATGTTCAACAGAGCCATGGGCGGAAAAGGGAGACGGAGGGAATCAGGCGAGCTTAATCCCCTCCGTCCCTTTTTTGTCAGCGTGCCGCAGCGACATTCGCGCGCATCTGCGCGATCACGTCCTGGTAGCTGGTCTTGGCGTTGAAGATGGCCGAACCGGCGACGAAGGTGTCGGCACCGGCCGCAGCGATCTCGCCGATGTTGTCGGCCTTCACGCCGCCGTCGATCTCCAGGCGGATGTCCTTGCCGCTGGCATCGATCATCTTGCGCACCACGCGCAGCTTGTCCAGCGCCGAGGGAATGAAGGCCTGGCCGCCGAAGCCCGGGTTGACCGACATCAGCAGCACCAGATCCAGGTCGTCCAGTACCCAGTCGAGGATGTCCACCGGGGTGGCCGGATTGAGCACGATGCCCGGCTTGCAGCCCAGCGAGCGGATCAGCTGGATGGTGCGGTGCACGTGGCGGCTCGCTTCCGGGTGGAAGCTGATGTAGGTGGCACCGGCTTCGGCGAAGTCCGGGATGATGCGGTCCACTGGCTCGACCATCAGGTGCACGTCGATCGGCGCGGTCACGCCGTGCTTGCGCAGCGCCTGGCAGACCATCGGGCCGATGGTCAGGTTCGGCACGTAGTGGTTGTCCATCACGTCGAAGTGGACCCAGTCCGCGCCGGCGGCGAGGACGTTGTCGACTTCCTCGCCGAGGCGGGCGAAGTTGGCGGACAGGATGGAGGGGGCGATGAGGCAGTTGGACATGGCCGGGCCTTGCAACGGTAGGAAAGAGGGTCAGCGCTTGCGCAGGGTCTTGATGCGGTCGTAGGCGGCGTTGATCCGCCGCGACTTCTGCTCGGCCTGCTGCTGCAGCTCGGGGGCCGCGCCGCCGAGCTTGTCGGGGTGGTACTGGGAAATCAGCTTGCGGTAGGCGCGCTCGACCTCGGCATCGGTGGCCTCGGAGGTCAGCCCCAGCTCCCGGTACGGGTTCTCCTTGTTCAGGCGGAACCAGTCCGAATCGAAGGCATGGCCAATCAACAGGCCGACCACCGCGCCAAACAGCGGATTGGGCCGGAACAGCAGGGCGCCGGCGATGAATCCGAGCAGTTTTCCGTACCAGCGCATGGCGCTCCGGGGTCGGCCGACGAAATGGACGCTCATTTTACGTCACAGCGGGCCCGGACGGCTTTACACTAGGCCGCCCGCTGGTCAGCGGGCCCGCCGGGTCCGCTGGGCAGCCGTATCGACAACGCCCCAGGAGTGCCCGTGCCAACCACGCTGTTGCAATCCGATCTCCCCGGCCTGCCCTTGCGCCATCGCGGCAAGGTGCGTGATGTGTTCGATATCCCGCGCGAGCGGCTGCCAGCAGGGACCCCGCCGGGCGACTACCTGCTGATGGTGGCCACCGATCGCCTGTCGGCGTTCGACGTGGTCCTGCCCGACCCGATTCCGGGCAAGGGCGAGATGCTCTGCCAGGTCTCCAACTTCTGGTTCGCCAAGACCGCGCACCTGATGCCCAACCACCTGACCGGCATCGACGTGGCCAGCGTGCTGCCCGAAGGCGTGGACCCGGCCCTGTACGCCAAGCGCGCGGTGGTCACCCGCAAGCTGAAGCCGGTGCCGGTGGAAGCGATCGCCCGCGGCTACCTGATCGGCAGCGGCTGGAAGGACTACCAGCGCACCGGCAAGGTCAGCGGCATCGACCTGCCCGACGGCCTGCGCCAGGCCGAGCAGCTGCCCGAGCCGATCTTCACCCCTTCGACCAAGGCCGCCGTGGGCGACCATGACGAGAACATCGATTTCGATGCGATGGTGAAGCAGGTCGGTGCCGAGATGGCCGAGCGCGTGCGCGATGCCACCCTGCGCATCTACAAGTTCGCCGCCGAGTACGCCCGCGAGCGCGGCATCATCCTGGCCGATACCAAGTTCGAGTTCGGTACCGACGCCGATGGCCGCCTGTACATCATGGACGAGATGCTGACGCCGGATTCCTCGCGTTACTGGCCGGCCGACGAGTACGAAGTGGGCACCAGCCCGCCGAGCTACGACAAGCAGTTCGTGCGCGATTACCTGGAGACGCTGGACTGGGGCAAGACCGCCCCGGGCCCGACCATCCCGGCCGAGATCATCGAGCGCACCCGCGCCAAGTACGCCGAGGCGCTGCAGCGCCTGGCCGGGATCAGCGTCGACTGATGACCTGCGCCCCCCGCCGGTCTGGCTGGGGGCGTTCTGAATGCGGTACTGCCGGCCGCTGGCCGGCAACCTCGCAAGCCTGCAGCCAGGCATGGCCTGGCTCTACTGACGGTTGCCTGGGGTGGTGCCGGCCGCTCGGCCTCCACGGACGGTGGCGGGGGGTGGGCCCGCCCGGGGGCCGGCAACCTCGCGAACTCGGCTATGCTCTGGATTGCCGGCCAGCGGCCGGCACTACCGTTGTCCGAGGAAGCAACGCAGCATGCAGACATCCACCGAGCTTGCGCGGCCGATCGACCGCTATTTCGCCAGCTACTCCGACGACCACCGCAATCTGATCAACCAGCGCATCCACGTGGTGGCGGTGCCGGCGATCCTGTGGTCGGTGGTGGCCCTGCTGTGGTGCCTGCCGCCGCTGATCACCTGGTTCCAGTACGGCATCTGGTCGGCGTTCGCGATGTTCAGCGCCTGGTGCTTCTACAACAAGCTGTCGCGCCCGCTGGGCATCGGCATGCTCATCCAGTTCTTCGTATTCGGCTGCCTATGCCGCCTGCTGGAGGCCGAGATCGGCCTGCACAACCTGTTCTGGCTGGCGGTGGGTGTATTCGTTGTGGCCTGGATCGCCCAGTTCATCGGTCACAAGTTCGAGGGCCGCAAGCCCAGCTTCCTGACCGACCTGACCTACCTGCTGATCGGCCCGGCCTGGGTGATGGCCAAGTTCTACCGCAAGCTCGACTGGCGCTACTGACCTGCCCGTGGCCGACGGTGCCCCTCGTTTCCTGAACGGGCAGATTCCGTCACCCGCACTCCACGACGGCCCTGCCAGCCTGCACCGGTGATCCGTTCCCCACCTCCCGCCCGTCGACGGCAGCCCCTGTGCGACAGGGCCTGCGGTCTCCCTGCGTGGGCGTAGGGTGTCCCCCTAGGGCAACCGGGGAGGGACCGCAGCAACGTGATGCTGCGCTGCAGAAAAAATGAATCAGCGGACGTTACATGCAATTGATCGCTGTTCGATGGGTTTCGGCGACATTTCGCAGCCTGTTATCCTCCCTGACCTGCTCGTGAATCATGGATTCCCTGCATGCTCCCCAGCCTGCCCCTGCTGCTGGCCCTGCCGTTCCTGATGGCAGCGGCTGTTGCGGCCTTCCCCCGTAGTTCGCGCTCGACTGCTGCCTGGCTGGCGGCGCTGGCGCCGTTGGGCGGGCTGGCCATCCTCGGCTGGCTGACCCCGTCGGTGCTCGACGGCCAGGTGGTGCGGACGATGGTCCCTTGGCTGCCGCAGATCGGCCTGGACTTCACCCTGCGCCTGGACGGCCTGGCCTGGATGTTCGCCGGGCTGGTGCTCGGCATCGGCGCGCTGGTGGTGCTGTATGCGCGCTACTACCTGAGCCAGCAGGACAACGCCCACCGCTTCTACTGCTACCTGCTGCTGTTCATGGGCGCCATGCTGGGCATGGTGCTGTCGGGCAACCTGCTGTTGCTGATGATCTTCTGGGAAATGACCAGCATCAGCTCGTTCCTGCTGATCGGCTTCTGGTCGCACCGCCAGGACGCCCGCGAAGGCGCGCGCATGGCGCTGGTGATCACCGGCGGCGGTGGCCTGGCCCTGCTCGGTGGCGTGCTGCTGATCGGCCGCATCGTCGGCAGCTTCGACCTGGACGTGGTGCTGGCCGCCGGCGAGCAGATCCGCGCCAGCGCGCTGTACCCGTACGCACTGTTCCTGGTGCTGGCCGGCATCTTCACCAAGAGCGCGCAGTTCCCGTTCCACTTCTGGCTGCCGCACGCGATGGCGGCGCCGACCCCGGTCTCGGCCTACCTGCATTCGGCCACCATGGTGAAGGCCGGTGTGTTCCTGCTGGCGCGCCTGCACCCGGCGCTGGCCGGCAGCGACCTGTTCTTCTACACGGTCAGCGGCATCGGCGCGCTGACCCTGCTGATCGGTGCCTGGAATGCGATCTTCCAGCACGACCTGAAAGGCCTGCTGGCGTACTCGACCATTTCCCACCTAGGCCTGATCACCCTGCTGTTCGGCCTGTCCACGCCGATGGCGGTGGTGGCCGGCGTGTTCCACATCCTCAACCACGCCACCTTCAAGGCCTCGCTGTTCATGGCCGCCGGCATCATCGACCACGAAACCGGCACCCGTGACATGCGCAAGCTGGGTGGCCTGCGCAAACTGATGCCATTCACCAGCGCGCTGGCGATCATCGCCTCGCTGGCAATGGCCGGCATCCCGCTGCTCAACGGCTTCCTGTCCAAGGAAATGCTGTTCGCCGAAGCCATTACCGCGGGCGGACCGGGCATCATGCGCGCGGCCGTGTCGATCGCGGCGCTGCTGGCCGGTGTGTTCGGCGTGGCCTACAGCCTGCGCTTCGTGCACGACACCTTCTTCGGCCCCGGCCCGCGCGACCTCGACCGCGTGCCGCATGAGCCGCCGCGCTGGATGAAGGTGCCGGTGGAACTGCTGGTGGTGATCTGCGTGGCGGTGGGCATCGCCCCGGCACTGACCGTGGCGCCAGTGCTGCATGCCGCTGCGGCCTCGATCCTCGGCAACGCCATGCCCGAGTACAGCCTGGCCGTATGGCACGGCTTCAACCTGCCGCTGGCGATGAGCGCGATCGGCGTGGTCGGTGGCGTGGCGCTGTACTTCGGCCTGCGCAAGCTGATCAACCTGCACGGGGTGGAAACCCGCACCACCGGCCGCAACGTGTTCCATGCGCAGCTGGATGCCCTTTCCGCGCTGGCCATGCGCCTGACCAACGGCATCGCCAATGGCAGCCTGCAGCGCATGCTGCTGGGCCTGGTGCTGGTGGCGATCGTGGTCGCCGCCGCGCCGTTCGTGGCCAACCCGGCCTCCCCGAACTGGACCGCGCCGCAGCCGATCCCGCTGCTGGGCTGGGTGCTGTGGCTGGTGATGATGGCCTGCGCCGTTGCCACCCTCCGTGTCTACAAGCAGCGCCTGCTGGCGGTGCTGCTGGTCGGCGGCGTCGGCCTGATGGTGGCGCTGACCTTCGTGTTCCTGTCCGCACCGGACCTGGCGCTGACCCAGCTGCTGGTGGAGATGGTGACCCTGGTGCTGATGCTGCTGGGCATGAACTACCTGCCCGCGCAGTCCGGGCCGGAGCGGCCGCGCTGGCGCAAGCGCCGCGATGCGGTGATCGCGATCATCGCCGGCGCCGGCCTGGGCGCGCTGGCTTATTCCGCCATGACCCTGCCGCCGAACACCATGGCCGGCGAGCTGCTCGCCCGTGCCCTGCCCGAGGCCTATGGCCAGAACGTGGTCAACGTGATCCTGGTCGACTTCCGCGGCTTCGATACCTTCGGCGAGATCACCGTGTTCGGCATCGCCGCGCTGGTGGTGCACGCGCTGCTGCGGCGTACGCGGATGGCGCCGGAGCAGATCATGCCCGGCCCGCCGATCAAGCTGCCGGTGCCGGCCGACCTGGCGCAGATCATGTTCCCGCTGACCCTGACCGTATCGATCTTCCTGTTCCTGCGCGGCCACAACGCGCCGGGCGGTGGCTTCATCGCCGGCCTGGTGCTGGCGGTGCCGCTGCTGATCCAGTACGTGATCCAGGGCACCGCGTCGGTGGAGTCGCGCTTCGGCTTCGACTACATCCGCTGCATCGGCATGGGCCTGTTGATCGCCCTGCTCAGCGGCAGCGCGTCGATGCTGTTCGGCGTGCCGTTCCTGACCAGCGGCCACCTCGACCTGCACCTGCCGCTGATCGGCGACGTGCCGCTGGCGAGTGCGATCGGCTTCGACATCGGCGTCTATCTGGTGGTGTTCGGTGGCGCCATGCTGATGCTGTCGATGATGGGCACGATCAAGCCGTCGCGTACCCGCACTGCCCGCAAGGGTGAGATCGACCTGCAACGCCGTTCGGCACGCACCGGGGAGATGCACTGATGGAACTGGCCCTGGCTACCGCGATCGGCGTACTGACCGCGATCGGAATCTACCTGCTGCTGCGTGCGCGCAGCTTCGATGTGATCCTCGGCATGACCTTCCTGTCCTACGCCACCAACCTGCTGATCTTCGCCGGTGGCCGCGTGGTGCTGGGCAAGGCACCGGTGCTGCAGGAAGGCGTGGACAGTCACCTCGGCAACTACACCGACCCGCTGCCACAGGCGCTGGTGCTGACCGCGATCGTGATCGCCTTCGCGATGACCGCGGTCAGCATCGTGCTGGCCATGCGCAGCCGCAGCGACAACCACAGCGACCATGTGGACGCCCACGAGCCGGATGACGACCTGCAGGATGAGAGCGTGCTGCCGCGCCAGGGCGAGGACCGCGCATGAACCACCTGGTGATCCTGCCCATCCTGATTCCGCTGCTGGGTGCTGCACTGTCGCTGTTCGTCGAACACCGCCGCTATGGCCCCAAGGTGCAGCGCGCGGTGGCCTGGACTGCGCTGTCGGCGCTGGCGCTGGCGGTGGGCCTGCTGTTTGCCACCACCGCCACTGGTGAGATCAACGTCTACCTGCTCGGCGACTGGCCGTCGCGTCTGGGCATCGCGCTGGTGGCCGACCGGCTGTCGGCGTGGATGCTGCTGACCACCCTGCTGCTGGCCATTCCCTGCCTGCTGCATGCCTGCTCGGGCTGGGACCGCCGCGCTCCGCACTTCCATGCACTGTTCCAGTTCCAGCTGGTCGGCCTCAACGGCGCGTTCCTGACCGGCGACATCTTCAACCTGTTCGTGTTCTTCGAGGTGATGCTGATCGCCTCCTACGGCCTGCTGCTCAGCGGTGGCCGCGGCCTGCGCATGCGCATCGGCGTGCACTACGTGGTGTTCAACGTCACCGCCTCGACCCTGTTCCTGATCGCGCTGGGCCTGCTGTACGCCACGCTGGGTTCGCTGAACATGGCCGAGCTGTCGCAGCGCATCGCCGAGGTGCCGCCGGCGCAGCTGACCCTGGTGAAGGCGACGATGGGCCTGTTGCTGCTGGTGTTCTGCGCCAAGGCCGCGCTGATGCCCCTGTACCTGTGGCTGCCGGAAGCGTATTCGCGCGCACCGGCCGCCGTGGCTGCGCTGTTCGCGATCATGACCAAGGTCGGCCTGTACTCGGTGCTGCGCATCCAGATGCTGTGGTTCGGCGACGATGCCGGTGCGATGGCCGGCTATGGCCGCGACTGGCTGCTGTGGGCCGGCGTGGCAACGCTGGTGCTGGGCGGCCTCGGTGCGCTGGCCGCGACCCGCCTGCGCGTGCTGATCTCGTATCTGGTAATCGTCTCGGCGGCCACGCTGTTCATCGCCTTCTCGGTAGGCACGCCGCAGGTGCTGTCCGCCGGCCTGTACTACCTGCCACACAGCAGCTTCGTCGCCGCCGCACTGTTCCTGATTGCCGACCTGATCCGCCGCCGCCGCGGTGGCGCCAGCGACCGCAAGGAAGTGGTCGCGCCGATGCCGGGCAAGGAAACGCCGGCGGTGCTGTTCCTGATCGGCGCGGTGTCCGTGGCCGGCCTGCCACCGCTGTCCGGCTTCCTGGCCAAGGCCGCACTGCTGGCCGGCATGCCGGCGCAGTACACCGCCCCGGTGTGGACGGCGGTGCTGGTGAGCAGCCTGCTGGTGATCATGGGCCTGACCCGTGGCGGCATCCGCCTGTTCTGGCGCGTGCCGCCGGTCGAGGCCGATGCACCGAAGCCGCGCAAGGCACGCCTGCGCCGGGTCGAGCTGTACGCGGCCTGCATCCTGCTGGCCTACGGCATCGGCATGACCCTGGCCGCCGCGCCACTGATGCGCTACACCGACGCCACCGCCGCACAGCTGCTGCACCCCAGCGAGTACGTGCAGCAGTTGCGCGCGACCACGCCGGAGATCCGCCAGCCATGACCGCCCAGCGTTCCCTGTTCCGCCGCATCATTCCCTCGCCGATGCTCAGCATCATGGTGGTGGCGTTCTGGCTGCTGATGTCCGACAGCTTCACCCTCGGCCAGTTCGTGCTGGGGCTGGTGCTGGGCGTGGTGGTGCCGCTGTTCGCCGCGCGCCTGGACCGCGAGTTCGCCCGCATCGGTACCCTGCGACCGCTGCCCAAGCTGCTGTGCGTGACCCTGTGGGACATCCTGATGTCCAACATCCGCGTTGCCGTGCAGGTGCTGGGCCCGGAGAAGAACATCCATCCGGGCTTCATTTGGCTGCCGCTGGACATCGCCAACATCCACGGCATCGCGGCGCTGACCAGCATGATCACGCTGACCCCGGGCACGGTCTCGGCCGCGCTCAGTGACGACCGCAGGTTCCTGCTGGTGCACGTGCTGCACCTGGAGGACCCACAGGACCTGATCGATACGATCAAGCGCCGTTACGAGGCGCCGTTGATGGAGATCTTCCCATGACCGGTTTTGAAGTCATCCAGACCACGCTGGTGGTGTGCATGCACGTGGTCGGCCTGGCCATGCTGCTGGCCACCTGGCGCCTGCTGCGCGGGCCGACCGTGCCCGACCGCATCCTCGCGCTGGACACGCTGTCGGTGACCGCGATTGCCGAGCTGATGCTGTTCGGCATGTACCTCAACTCGCCGATCTACTTCGAGGCGGCGCTGATCATCGCCATGCTCGGCTTCGGCAGCACCGTGGTGCTGAGCAAGTTCGTGCTGCGCCGGGACATCGTCGAATGATCACCGCGATCCAGATCGGCCTGTCGATCCTGCTGCTGTTCGGCTGCTTCTTCATCCTGGTCGGTGCACTGGGCCTGGTGAAGCTGTCCACGTTCTTCAAGCGGCTGCACGCACCGACCAAGGCCAGCACACTGGGCGTGGGCTGCGTGCTGGTGTGCTCGGTGTGCTACCACATCTTTCTCGGCCAGGACCCGCAGCCGCGCGAGCTGCTGATCACCGTGTTCCTGTTCATCACCGCACCGATCAGCGCGCACATGATGGCCAAGGCCGCGCTGTCGCTGCTGATGGAAACCCGCCCCAGCCTGCCCGGCAACGAGCCGGCTGCTGAAGAGCAGCTGCCGCCGCCGGAACCGGTGCGGGAAGAAGAAACCACGCAGAACCGGTGAATCCGGTAGAGGCCGACCTTGGTCGGCGCTTTGTTTCCCCGAGTGCCAACCGAGGTTGGCAGCTACCGCATCATCAGTGGGTTGACCGATGGGTGCCGACCGTTGGTCGGCACAGAACCAACCGCATACACGCATGGCGTGGATCTGCCGACCGCAATGCCCGGTAGAGGCCGACCTTGGTCGGCGCTTTGCTCCCCGAGTGCCAACCAAGGTTGGCAGCTACCGCATCATCGGTGGGTGGACCGGTGGGTGCCGACCGCTGGTCGGCACGGAGCCAACCGCATCCACGCATGGCGTGGATCTACCGACCGCAATGCCCGGTAGAGGCCGACCTTGGTCGGCGCTTTGCTCCCCGAGTGCCAACCAAGGTTGGCACCCTCCGGGTGACCGGTGGTGGGTGCCGACCGATGGTCGGCACAGAACCAACCGCATCCACGCATGGCGTGGATCTACCGACCGCAATGCCCGGAGAGGCCGACCTTGGTCGGCGCTTTGCTCCCCGAGTTCCAACCAAGGTTGGCAGCTACCGCATCATCGGTGGGTGGACCGGTGGGTGCCGACCGCTGGTCAGCACGGAACCAACCGCATCCACGCATGGCGTGGATCTACCGACTGCAATGCCCGGTAGAGGCCGACCTTGGTCGGCGCTTTGTTTCCCTGAGTGCCAACCAAGGTTGGCAGCTACCGCATCATCGGCGAGGTGACCGGTAGGTGCCGACCTTGGTCGGCACGGAACCAACCGCATCCACGCATGGCGTGGATCTACCGACTGCAATGCCCGGTAGAGGCCGACCTTGGTCGGCGCTTTGTTTCCCCGAGTGCCAACCAAGGTTGGCAGCTACCGCATCATCGGCGAGGTGACCGGTAGGTGCCGACCTTGGTCGGCACGGAACCAACCGCATCCACGCATGGCGTGGATCTACAACGCCGGTGCGCCCACCAGCAGCAGCTCCAGCACGAACCAGCCCGCGAACGCGACCAGCAGGATCGCGCCTTCGCCGCGGCTGATCTTCAGGTCGCCGCGCAGCATGGGGTACAGCACCAGTGCGAAGGCCAGCAGCGCCGGCAATTCCAGGCGCACGAACGAGGCCGGCAGGGCCAGCGGCTGCAGTACCGCCATCGCACCAATCACCAGCAACAGGTTGACCACGCTGGAACCCAGCACGTGGCCCAGCACCATGTCGCCATGACCACGGCGTGCGGCAGCAATCGCGGTTGCCACCTCCGGCAACGCGGTACCGATCGCGACCGGCAGCAGACCGACCAGCAGCGGCGTCCAACCCAGTGCAGTACCGAAGTCCGCTGCGGCCCCCACCACCAGGCGTGCGCCCCAGTACAGGGCCAGCGCGGCGATGAGCACCCGCAGTACATTCAACGGCAGGCTGGTGCGGCTCAGTGCGGACTCGGCGATGGCTGCCTGCACCTCCGCACTCTCGCTGCGACCACGGCGCAGCAGCAGCACCTGCACCACGATGAAGCCGGCCAGCAGCACGCCGCCTTCCCAGCGTGCCAGGCCACCATCAAGACCGAACAGGATCAGCAGCACGCCGGCCGCCAGCAGCGACCACCACAGCACCGTCTGCAGGCGCGCGCGCAGCAGCAGTGGCGCAGCCATGGCCGCCACGGCCAGGGTCAGGCCCAGGTTGACGATGCTGCTGCCCACCGCGTTGCCCAGCGCCAGCTCCGGCTGACCGACCGCCAGCGCGCGCGCGTTGACCGCCAGTTCCGGCAGCGAAGTGGTCACGCCGAGCAGCAACAGGCCAGCCGTGAACGGACTGGCCCCGAAGCGTTGCGCCAGGCCGGACACGGCCTTGACGATGGAGTCCCCGCCCAGCGCCAGCAGCAGCAGGCCGAGCAGGAACCAGGCAATGGCAATGGCGATCATCGAGCACTCCCCCAGCGGTCGTGGCGCGATTCTACGCTGGCCCCGCGCGCATGGCTGGGCCGTGGATCAAGGATCAGCCACAGCCTTCCACATAATCGACCTGCGGCGTCTGCCCGACCCGCCACGCACCGACCCGGCCGTCCGCACCGAGCGCGAAGTCGATCACCGCCCCACCCTCCTGCGCCGGACGCACGCGCAGGTGCTGGGCCTTCTCGTCGTACTTGTCGGGGCCGACGTCACCGCGGTCGGGGTACAGCACCTGCAGCTCGCCCAGGGTCATGCCGACCTTGCCGCCGCCCGGTGCGATGATGGCGGCGCTGCGCACGTCGTAGCGCACCAGCTTGCGGCCCTCGATCATCAGGCGCGGGTCTTCGGCATTCTGCGGTCGCAGGAAATAGCAGCCATCGTTGCTGTCGTCGACCTGCAGCGGTTTGCCACTGGCATCGGTGCCCAGCCCCTGCAACGGCGCGCCGAAGCCACTGCGGACCTCAGCGATGCCGGCACCCAGCTTCGCGCCGGCGAAGCCCTCCAGGTGCGCGGGACTGTCCTCGCGGCGGTCATTGGCTGGACGGGCTGCCAGATCAGGATCCGTCGACTGCGCGGGCCCGGTAGCCGAGGCGGTTTCGGCCGGGGTATCGCTGCCGCTGCCGGCCGCCCCCTGCCTGTCGGAGCCAGCACTGCAGGCGGTGAGCGAAAGGAGCAACAGACCAGCAAGCGGAAGGTGCTTCATCGGTGCGGTTCCCTGGCACGAAGGTGGCTGCACGCTAGCCCATCCTGTGTGCAGGCGCTGCATTGTCATCGCGGTTTCATCGCCTTCGTTCAGGCTCGGCGAGCACCGACCTGGCCGTCCCTTCCATGCAACCGCGCAAGACCGATCTCGCCCGAACCGCGCTGCAGGCCCACCGCGCGCCGCTGGACATGCGCCAGCGCCGGCTGCTGATCCTTTGCGACGGCCAGCGCACCATTGCCGACCTGACCGGCCTGCTCGGCCAGGACGCACCTGCGATGGTCATCCAGCTTGTGCAGGCGGGGTACCTGAGCACTGGCGTCCCAGCACCGTCGCCCGCAACCGCGGTAGCGCCGGTGCCCACACCGCCGGCAGCCGCACCTGCAGCACTTGCTGCACCCGCGGTCGAACGCCGCCGCTCGCTGGTGGCCGCGCGCATCTATGTGCTGGGCATCCTGGAGATGCAGCGCCACCCGCAGGCGGCTGCACTGTTCCGCGACCTGCAGCAGGCGCGTGCGGAAGACGAGGTGCTGCAGCGGCTGCAGTCGGCGATGCAGATGCTGCCCGGGCTGACCTCGGACGGCTATTGCCAGCGCGTGCGCCAACGCCTGCTGGAAGCGCTGCCGCTGGAGCACTGCGACGCGTTCGCGGAGGTGGCGTAAGCGCAGGTTCCGGCGGAGAGCATCCACGCATGGCGTGGATGCGATCAGGATCCGTGCCGACCAAGGTCGGCACCCACCAAGCTAGCGGGACGACCGGAAGTTGTTGCGCAGGCCGTTCCAGCACTGCTGGTAATCGCCCTGGCGATGGCCGGCGGCCAGCGCCTGTGCGGTCGGGCGGATCACCGCGCGGGTCTCGAACATGAAAGCCATCGTGTCCTTGATCACATCGGCCTTGGACAGGTCCGCATTGGAGGCCTTGTCGAAGGTCGGCGCATCCGGACCGTGGCCGCTCATGCAGTTGTGCAGCGATGCGCCACCCGGCACGAAGCCTTCGGCCTTGGCATCGTAGGCGCCATGCACCAGGCCCATGAACTCGCTGGCGATGTTGCGATGGAACCACGGCGGACGGAACGTGTTCTGCGCCACCAGCCAGCGTGGCGGGAAGATCGCGAAGTCCATGTTGCTGGTGCCGGGCGTGTCGCTGGGCGAATGCAGCACCAGGAAGATCGACGGATCCGGGTGGTCGTAGCTGATCGAACCGATGGTGTTGAAGCGGCGCAGGTCGTAGCGGTACGGCGCGTAATTGCCATGCCAGGCCACCACGTCCAGCGGCGAATGGTCGATCGGCGCACGCCACAGGCGGCCCTCGAACTTTGCGATCAGTTCGAAATCACCATCGACATCCTCGAACGCCGCGTGCGGGGTTTCGAAGTCGCGCGGGTTGGCCAGGCCGTTGGACCCGATCGGACCGAGGTCCGGCAGTTTCAGCAGCGCACCGTAGTTTTCGCAGATATAGCCGCGGCTCGGGCCATCGGGCAGTTCGACGCGGAAGCGCACGCCGCGCGGGATCACCGCGATCTGCTGCGGCTCGATCTCGATCACGCCCAGCTCGGTCAGCAGGCGCAGCGCGCCCAGCTGCGGCACGATCAGCAGTTCACCATCGGCATCGTAGAAGTAGCGGCCGACCATGTCGCGGTTGGCGGCATAGAGGTGGATGCCCACGCCGGCATGCGCGTCGGGCGAGCCGTTGCCACCCATCGTGTACAGGCCTTCGACAAAGTCGGTCGGCAATTCCGGCAGCGGCAGCGGGCTCCAGCGCAGCTGGTTCGGCGAGGCCGGCTGTGCGCCGAAATCACACTGCAACCGCGACTGCGCGAACGGGGTGAACTCGCCATGGGTCACCGCCGGGCGGATCCGGTACAGCCAGCTGCGGCGGTTGCTGCCGCGCGGCGCGGTGAAGGCGGTGCCGGTCAGCTGTTCGGCGTACAGGCCGTGGGCCACCTTCTGTGGCGAGTTCTGCCCGACCGGCAGCGCGCCGGCGACGGCCTCGGTGGCGAATTCGTTGCCGAAGCCGGACTGGTAGCCGCGGGCGGTGATGGCGGGGGACATGGGAACTCCAGAGATTGCCGGCCAGCGGCCGGCACGACCATTCGGACAGGCACTGCCGGCGGGACGCCGACATTGCCTGCTGACCTTACAGCACGCCGCGGCGGATCTGGTCGCGCTCGATGCTCTCGAACAGTGCGGTGAAGTTGCCTTCGCCGAAACCTTCGTTGCCCTTGCGCTGGATGATCTCGAAGAAGATCGGGCCGATGCAGTTCTGGGTGAAGATCTGCAGCAGCTTGCGCTGGTGGGTTTCCGGATCGGCATCGATCAGGATCTTGTTCTTCGCCAGGCGCGGCACGTCTTCACCGTGGTTCGGCACGCGCTGGTCGATCACGTCGAAGTAGGTCTCCGGCGTATCGAGGAAGTCCACGCCCTGCGCGCGCATCGCTTCGACGGTCTCGTAGATGTTCTCGGTGAAGCAGGCGATGTGCTGGATGCCCTCGCCCTTGTACGCGTCCAGGTACTCGTTGATCTGGCTCTTCGGGTCGGACGATTCGTTCAGCGGGATGCGCACGATGCCATCCGGCGCGGTCATCGCCTTGGACACCAGGCCGGTCTTCAAGCCCTTGATGTCGAAGTAGCGGATCTCGCGGAAGTTGAACAGGCGCTCGTAGTAGTCCGACCACTGCTGCATGTTGCCGAAGTACAGGTTGTGGGTCAGGTGGTCGATGAAGGTCAGGCCGAAGCCCACCGGGTGCAGGTCGGCACCGGCGATCGGCTCGTAGTCGCCGTCATAGATGCTGCCGGCGCTGCCGTAGCGATCGACCAGGTACAGCATGCAGTCGCCGATGCCCTTGATGACCGGCGCGCTGACCGCCTTGCTGTCCGGCTTGAAGGCGATGGCTTCGGCGCCGTTGCCCAGCGCGGTCTGGTAGACCTCCTGGCCCGGCTTCTTGAAGCGGATGGCGAAGCCGCAGGCGCACGGGCCGTGCTTCTCGGCGAAGTCGGCGGCGAACGAATCGGGGTCCTCATTGACCAGGAAGTTGACGTCGCCCTGGCGATAGACGGTAATCGGACGCTGCTTGTGCTTGAGCACCGCGCTGAAGCCCATCTTCCGGAAGTACTCGTGCAGCTCCTGGCCACGGCCGGCCGGGGCGGCGAATTCGACGAACTCGAAGCCGTCGATGCCCATCGGGTTCTCGAAGGTGGTGACCTGCATGCCGGGGTTGGGGTGCGAGGCGGTCGGGACTGCGGTATTCATGGCGTGGCTCCGAATCGGTACCGCATCGGTACAAACCAGGTGCGGGCAGGTAGGGACCCGGCGAGAATGCAGGGTCTGGACCTACCCCTTATAGTTACACTTGAAACCACCAGCAAGGTGCACCGCAACATGAGCCCCGCCGATCCCGTTTCGACCCGCCTGCGTTCCTCGCACGTCCTGCTCGACCTGGAACAGTTCCTGCCGTACCGGCTGAGCGTGCTGTCCAACCGGGTCAGCGGCAACATCGCCAAGCTATACGGCGATCGTTACGGTCTGGCGATCCCCGAGTGGCGGGTGATCACCATCCTGGCGCTGTACCCGGGCTCCTCGGCCAGCGAGGTCTCCGACCGCACGGCAATGGACAAGGTGGCGGTCAGCCGCGCCGTGGCCCGCCTGCTGGAGCGTGGCTTCATCAAGCGCGAGACCCACGGCGACGACCGCCGCCGCTCGGTGCTGGCGCTGTCGGCAGCCGGCTTCGAGGTCTACGAGACCATCGCGCCGATGGTGATCGAGATCACCCGCAAACTGATGTCGGTGCTGAGCGAAGAGGAAGAGCAGGTGCTGGAAAAGCTGATCCTGCGCCTGGCCGGCGAAGGCCTGGAGCGGATGGGCGAAGGCGTCTGAAAGAAAAAGGGGACGGAGGGGATTAAGTCGTTTTGGGCCCCAAGTCGCGGGTGCCGACCCCGGCCGGTAGCGGAACAGTGGCTGGGCGATTGTCGTCCGCCCCCTTTGATCTGACGGGACCCGCTTCTTGGCGGACTGCGGACCGACCGCGAACGATGCCATTGGACGCATTCACCTTCCGCAGATCCCGTCCTGAAGTGTCGCCCTCGCCCAGCAGCATTTCCGCATTGGCCCGATACGGCCCGTTTCCGCCAGGCTGGTGTATCGAAACGGGCTGATCCAGTGAATTCTCCTATTGGACTGCTCACGTGTGCGGCCGGACGGTAAACGTTCAACGGGTATCAGCCCGGCCATCCACATCGAACGGGCTCCCTCATGGATGACTCGCGTTCAACGTCGCCGCATGGCCAGGAATTGCTGGCCGATCTCAGAGAGCTGATCTGCGCAGCGCGCAGCAGGATGCACAGAACCATCAACAGCGAGCTCACGCTGTTGTACTGGCGGATCGGGCGGCGCATCCACGCTGATCAGTTGAGGGGCCGACGGGCCCTCTACGGAGAGCTTGTCTTCACCCGGATAGCCAAGGCGCTGACGACCGAATTCGGTACCTCCTTCGGTGAAAAGAGCCTGCGCCGGATGGTGCAGTTCTCCACCGCATTTGCGGACGAGCAGATTGTCGTATCGCTGATACGACAATTGAGCTGGACCCATTTCATCGCGCTGATCCCACTGGCGGACCCACTCAAGCGCGACTTCTATGCACAGATGGCCGCCACCGAGGGCTGGAGTGTACGTACGCTGCGCCAGCGCGTCGATTCGATGCTGTATGAGCGCACGGCACTCTCCAGTCAGCCAGAGCAGACCATCGCCGAAGAGTTGGCGGCACTGCGCGGCAACCAGCAGCTGTCTCCGGGGCTGGTACTGCGTGATCCCTACGTACTGGACTTTCTTGGCCTCAAGGACAGCTGGGACGAGCAGGACCTTGAAACCGCGATCCTTCGCGAGATGCAGGGCTTCCTGCTTGAACTTGGCACGGGCTTCAGTTTCGTCGCCCGCCAGAAGCGCATCCAGATCGACGGCGATGACTTCCACCTGGACCTGCTGTTCTACAACCGGCGCCTGCGCAGACTAATTGCCATCGAGTTGAAGATCGGCGAGTTCAAGCCGGCCTACAAGGGACAGATGGAACTCTATCTGCGCTGGCTGGACCGGTACGAACGTGAGGACGGCGAGCAGGCGCCGTTGGGCATCATCCTCTGCACAGGGAAGAAGGCGGGCCAGATTGAATTGCTGGAGCTGGACCGCTCAGGCATCCATGTTGCGGAGTACCTGACCACGCTGCCCTCCCGTGAGGTCCTCAAGCAAAGATTGCAGACTGCCATGGAGCGGGCGCGGCAGCAGCTGCAGACCGCGGCGCCCGGCCTCCCGTAGATCTACGCCACGCGCGGATGGCATCCATGCTTCAGCTCAGATGCTTGCGCCGTGCATGGATCCACGGCACCGCGAGCGCCGCGATGGCACCACCGGCGAAGCCGAGGGAAGCCGCAACCGTGGCTGCTTCGACCGCCCCCGGCAGCGCCAGCGCCGCCGCCACCAGCAGCAGCGACGGCAGGCCGACGAAGGTGCCCAGGAAGAAGTGCCAGCGCGGTGACCAGGTGTTGAGCTGCAGCAGGCTGACCGGCTGCCAGGCGTCGGATGCGGCATCTTCAGCGATCTTCGCCACGACCTTGCCCAGGTCCACCTCCGGCAGCGCGCGCCCCTGCCGCGCGGTCGCCAGCAGTTCGGCCACCGCCTCCACCGGCGGGAAACTGGACGGCCACGCGACCGGCGCCGGCACGCCATAGGCGGTCAGCAGCGGCACGCTCAGCCACGGCGCCACCAGCGGGCGCATGCGGCGGCGGCCATGCACGCACCAGATCTGCGGCTGGCCGTGCGCGGTGACGCTGTACAGCGCCAGTTCGTTGGCCGGCGGGTAGCCGAGCATGGTCACCCGCGCGGCCAGGCTGTCCTGGCCCATCGCGCGCAGGAAGCCAGGACGGCTGCGCCCTTCCTGCATCCACGCCAGACCGAGTGCACCCACCAGATAGGCCTCGGCCACGTCCTTGCTGCCGGCGGTAGCGCGTTCGTCGCTGGCCAGGTACCAGGCCAGCGATTTCGGTTCGGAGACATCGTCCAGGCCCCAGCGGCTGTCGTCCCCCAGCACATGGCGCACCGGCAGGCGCGCGGGCGCGGTTTCGCCGCGTTCGCCCGGCTGCAGGAACGGCAGCACGCCCTGGATGAACGTGGACAGTTCGATCGCACGCACGCCATGGCCCTGCCATTCCGGCGGCAGCAGCCCGCCCAGCTGGCCGTCGGCGGCCAATGCATCGAGCCGTGATTTCTGCTCGACCAGTTTCTGCACCGCCCCCTTCAGCACCACGTTGTCGGGCAGCGCGATCTGCGGCAGGCGGTGACGCGGCGGTGCCAGTTCAACGGTGTCCTCGCCGGTACCGGCGTCATCCAGCAACACCTCCTGCGGCGGCAGGGTCACGCCCTCGCCTGCCCCAGCCTCGGCCAGGTCGCTGGCAGGTTCGGGCAGTCGTTCGGCGTGGTCGCTGTGCATGGGCGTTCCGGAAGGTTGCATCGACGGGATGTCGACTGAGGTCCTTGCCGGTAACGGCGAGCGCGTTGCGATATTGAGATGCCGATTCCGGGAATGTGACCGCAACCACAGTAGATCCACGCCATGCGTGGATGCACTTCTGTGCCGACCAACGGTCGGCACCCACCGGAGATGGCCGTCAGCGGTCGGCATCCACCGGGGTTGGCGGTCAGCGGTCGGCACCCACCACCACCCCCCCGGCCGGCCAGCGGCCGGCACTACCCCTATTCCGGTTTGTCAGGTGCCCATTGTTTCAGGAACGCGCTCACCCGTGCCGGCTGGAAGGCTTCGCCCTTGCGCAGCTCGCCGGTCGCCTGCGACACCAGCAGTCCGCCATCGGCATCGAGTACCAGCAGGTACGGGTAGTCGCGTTCCATCATCGGGAACTGGGCGAAGAAAGCGGTGTTGGGCTGTTCGTCGCTGGCGTTGACCTTCACCCACACGTAGTGGGCATCGCGGAAGCGGCGCAGGTCGCCGTTGCCTTCCACCACCTCGTCCAGCGCCCGGCAGCGCTCACAGGCGGCGTTGCCGACCTCCAGCAGGATGCGCTTCTTGCCCCGCTGGGCTTCCACCTTGGCGGTGGCCAGATCATCGGCGGGGTTGCGGGCCGGGTCGAACTGAGCGCCGAGGCCGGCGATGGCGGCGATGTCTGCCGCCACCGGGGTGTTGCCCGAGGCCACCGGTTCGCTGGGGTCAGCGACCGGTGGCTCGGTGGGTCGGGTATCCAGGGGCTGCGTGGGCTCGGCGGTGGCAGGCGGTTGCGGTTGGGAACAGGCGCCGATCAGCGCCGCACAGACCACCACTACCGCAGTACCGAGCTTGCTACGCATGCCTTCTACCCTCTCATCATCATTTGACGCCGTGCATCAGCTTGTTGATCAGCGGGGCGATCAGGAACAGCACCACGCCGGAGCCGATCAGGGCCCAGAACCCGAAGGTATACCCCTTCAGGGCCGACTCGACCGTCATGCCGCCTTCACCACTGACCACGCCAGCGAAGATGCCCGACAGGTTGTTGCCGATGCCGGTGGACAGGAACCAGCCGCCCATGCCGAAGCCGACCAGGCGCACCGGGGCCAGCTTGGTCACCATCGACAGGCCGATCGGCGACAGGCACAGCTCACCCACCGACTGGATGACGTAGACCATGAACAGGGTCCAGAACGGGATCTTGCCGTCCACGACCATCTGCGACAGGGCGAACATCAGCAGCGCGAAGGCGGCGCCGTTGAACAGCAGGCCCAGGCCGAACTTGCGCGGGATGGACGGATTGGCGCGGCCCATGGCCACCCAGATCCAGGCAATCACCGGGGCCAGGGTGATGATCGCCACCGAGTTGACCGACTGGAACCACGCGGTCGGGAAGGTCCAGTCACCGAACTGGCGGTTGACGATGTTCTCGGCCAGGAAGGTGAACGAGCTGCCGGCCTGTTCGAAGAACATCCAGAACATCACGTTGAAGGCGAAGATGATCAGCATGGCGATCACGCGGTCGCGCTGCACCTTGCCTTCGCGGATGCCCTCGACCAGCAGCAGGACGGCCAGCGCGGTGAACATCGCACCCAGGATCCAGGCCAGCGCGGTGGCGCCGGTGGCCAGCAGGAAGTACGCGACCGGGATGGCGACCACGGCACCGGCCAGCACCATGATGATGCGGCCGAAACCTTCAGCGCCGGCCGGCGGTGCACCGATGCCCTTCAGGCCGGCACGACCGATGTAGAACCACACCAGCGAGATCAGCATGCCCACGCCCGAGGCGATGAACACGACCTTGTAGGAAGGCATCGCGTCGGTACCGAAGACCTTGCGGGCCAGGTACTCGGTCAGCACCGGGGCGATCATCGCGCCGATGTTGATGCCCATGTAGAAGATGGTGAAGCCCGAATCGCGGCGCTCGTCCTTCAGGCCGTACAGCTTGCCGACCATGGTCGAGATGTTGGGCTTGAACAGGCCGTTGCCGACGATGATCGTGGCCAGGCCGAGCTTGAAGATGTGCTCCTGCGGCAGCGAGATCATGAACAGGCCGGCGGCCATGATGATCGCGCCGGTCAGGATCGATCGCTGGTAACCCAGTACCCGGTCGGCCACGTAGCCACCGAAGATCGCTGCGGCATACACCAGGGCCAGGTAGGCGCCGTAGATGCGGCTGGCGTCGCCTTCACCGGCAGCGCTGCCGTTGTAGAACTGGGCGACGATGTACAGCACCAAGGCCCAGCGGATGCCATAGAACGCAAAGCGCTCCCAGAACTCGGTCATGAACAGCATCCACAACGGGCGCGGGTGGCCCAGCGTGGTCTTGAAGTCCGGCAGCGCCGGCTCTGGGGTGTTCGCAGTGGCGTTTACGCTCATGCGGATTTCCTGGTTCGGTGGATGACGAGCACGTCCGATGTGCAGTTGGAGCAACGCGCGAGGATCACCGACTTCTGGCGTTCACGTCAAATACACGCCGTTTGAGGCAGGTGCCAGCCTGCTCCCTGAACTTGCATCTGAAACGATCCAGCCGCCGGCCGGGATCCAAGCTGAATACGGATCAGCCCTGTTCTGCCGGGGGCCCGGCCTGCAGGCTGGTCCGCACCTGGAACAGTTCAGGGAAGAAGGTCAGCTCCAGCGCCTTGGCCAGGAAGCCGACGCCGGACGAGCCGCCGGTGCCGCGCTTGAAGCCGATCACGCGCATCACCGTGCGCATGTGTCGGAATCGCCACAGCTGGAACGCGGTCTCCAGGTCGACCAGGTCCTCGCACAGCGAATACTCGCGCCAGTAGCGGTCGGTGTCCTGGTAGATGCGCTCGAACACCGGCTGCAGTGCGTCGTCGGCCACATGCGGCTGGGTCCAGTCGTGGGCCTCGTACACCGCCGGGACGGCGTGGCCGAAGCGGGCCAGGTATTTCAGGAATTCCTCGTACAGGCTGGGCGCTTCCAGCACGGTGCGCAGCTGCGCCTGCCCGGCCGCATCGTGCTCGAACACCTGCAGCATCTGTGCGTTCTTGTTGCCCAGCAGGAACTCGATGTAGCGGTACTGCAGCGACTGGAAGCCGGAGGACGGGCCCAGCACGTCGCGGAAGCCCATGTACTCGGACGGGGTCAGCGTTTCCAGTACCGACCACTGCTCGGTCAGCTGGCGCAGCACCTGCTTGCTGCGCGCCAGCACCTTGCGGCACTGCCAGACTTCATCACGCTGCAGGAAGCCGATTGCGGCACGCAGTTCGTGGCCAAGCAGCTTCAGCCACAGCTCCGAGGTCTGGTGCTGGATGATGAAGAGCATCTCGTCATGGTGCGGCGGGTTGGACAACGGCTGCTGCGCGCTGAGCAGCTGGTCCAGCCGCAGGTAGCCGCCATAGGTCAGCCGCCCCTGCAGATCGGTGTGGATGCCAGCTTCGAGATCGCGTTGGTTGTTGTCGACGGACATGGGCGGGACCAGATCGGGGGCGGCAAGGGTAGCGCGTTGCCGCCGCGCTGGCAGCCGCCGGGTCCATACCGGGGCGTGCGGTTGGTCGTGGAGCATCGGCTGATGCCGGGGCTGCGCGTGGAACCGTCCGCGCCGTTGTACTGGCGGTCAGCCAGAGGCGTATTCTGATGCTTTGCAGCAACGACTGAATACGTTGTTGTTATTGGCCCCCCACCCGCCGGCAGGGGTAAAACGGGGAATCGCCGTGTTGCGGCGCAGGAAGGCTATTCCGTACGCGTTCCTTAACATGGCGATTCATATCATTTGTAACTTCTCTGTCGAAGGTGCAGTACGCAATGACGGTTGCCGCTGAATTCAAGATCGAATACCTGCAGTACCTGGATACGGACGGCAAGCTCGTCCGCGATGACCTGCCCGCGTCGCTGCGCGACCCCAAGGTCCTGGTACCGCTGTTCAAGCAGATGCTGTTCGTACGTACGTTCGACAGCAAATCCATCGCGCTGCAGCGCACCGGCAAGCTCGGCACCTATGCCGCCTGCCTGGGCCATGAAGCCGCGCACGTGGGCATCGGTGCCGCGATGCAGAAGGACGACGTGTTCGCACCTTCGTACCGCGAGTATGGCGCGATGTTCATGCGTGGCGTGCGCCCGCACGACGTGCTGATGTACTGGGGCGGCGACGAACGCGGCAACGATTATGGCGGCAACGCGGCCAAGGACTTCCCGTTCTGCGTGCCGATCTCCACCCAGTGCCTGCATGCCGCAGGGGCGGCGCTGAAGTTCAAGCTCAACAAGGAACCGCAGATCGCGGTGGCCGTGTGCGGCGACGGCGGCAGCTCCAAGACCGACTTCTACGCAGCACTGAATTCGGCCGGCGCCTACAAGCTCCCGCTGATCCTGTGCATCGTCAACAACGGTTGGGCCATCTCGGTTCCGCGTTCGGCCCAGACCGGTGCCGAAACGCTGGCGCAGAAGGGCCTGGCCGGCGGCCTGCACTGCCTGCAGGTGGACGGCAACGACCTGATCGCGGTGCTGGCGGCAATGGAGCAGGCGCGCGAACGTGCGCTGGCCGGCGACGGTGGCACTGTGCTGGAACTGATGACCTACCGCCTGTCCGACCACACCACCGCCGATGACGCGCGCCGCTACCGCGACGACGCCGAGGTGAAGGATGCCTGGCAGCGCGAGCCGATGCTGCGCCTGCGCAAGTACCTGATCAACGCCGGTGTGTGGAGCGAAGAAGAGGAAACTGCTTGGGTCGCCGAATGCGGCACGCGCGTGGACGAGGAAGTGAACCTGTACCTCAACACGCCGGTGCAGCCTGTCGAGGCGATGTTCGACTTCCTGTATGCCGATCCGCCGCCGGACCTGCTGGCTCAGCGTGCCCAGGCGATCGCCCTGGAGAAGCGCCATGGATGAGATCAAGAACGGCGCGCCCGGCGCGCATACCAACGCCGCCGACAGCGCCGCCGTCGCGCGCGGAGAACAGAGCATGACCACCACCCCCATCACCCTCATCGAAGCCATCACCCAGGCGCTGGCCTGGGAGCTGGAACATGACCCGTCGGTGCTGGTGCTGGGCGAAGACGTGGGCGTCAACGGCGGCGTGTTCCGCGCCACCGCCGGTCTGCAGCAGCGCTTCGGCTCGGACCGCATCCTCGACACCCCGCTGGACGAGACCACCATCGCCGGCCTGACGATTGGTCTTGCCGCGCAGGGCATGAAGCCGGTCGCCGAAGCCCAGTTCGACGGCTTCATGTACCCGATGGTCGACCATATCGTCTGCCACGCCGCCCGCCTGCGTTACCGCACCCGTGGCCGCCTGCACTGCCCGATGGTGCTGCGCGTGCCGTGGGGCGGTGGCATCCGCGCACCGGAACACCACAGCGAGGCCAACGAGGCGATCTTCACCAACGTGCCGGGCCTGCGCGTGGTGCTGCCGTCGTCGCCGCAGCGCGCCTACGGCCTGCTGCTGGCCGCGATCCGCGAGCCGGATCCGGTCATCTACATGGAGCCCAAGCGCATCTACCGCCAGTACAAGGAAGTGGTCGTCAACGACGGCGAAGCCTTGCCGCTGGACGTCTGCTTCGTGCTGCGCGACGGCACCGACGTGACCCTGGTGACCTGGGGCGCGCAGGTGAAGGAAGCGCTGGAAGCGGCCGACAAGCTGGCCGGTGAAGGCATCAGTGCCGAAGTCATCGACGTGGCCACGCTGCGTCCGCTGGACTTCGCCACCATCGCCGAATCGGTGGCCAAGACCGGCCGCTGCGTGATCGTGCAGGAGGCCCCGAAGACCGCGGGCTTCGGCGCCGAAATCGCTGCGCGCCTGGCCGAGGAATCGATCTACGACCTGCTGGCCCCGGTCGAGCGCGTCACTGGCTACGACACCCATATTCCGCTGTTCCGCCTGGAAATGAAGTACCTGCCGAGCGTTGAGCGGATCGTGGCTGCGGCCAAGCGCGCGGTGGCGGCCGGCTGACATGCGGGCCCGCCTTCTGGGGGCTTACCGCAGCCAGTATCCCAACCCGCTCCGGTTCCGCACCGGCCAGATCGTCGAAGTAGGTGTACGTGACGAGGAATGGCCGGCGTTTGCCTGGGTACGCACCAACGATGGGCGCGCTGGATGGGCGCCCATCGCCTGGTTGCAGCTGCTGGACGAGGGTCGCGCCGAAGCGCTGTGCGACTACGACGCCCGCGAGCTGGATGTGGAAAGCGGCGAGATGGTGAAGCTTCATCACGAACACGGCGGGTGGTGGTGGTCCGAGCGCGCCAATGGCGCGACGGGTTGGCTGCCGGCCCGCGAACTGGAACTGCTGGAAGAGAACTGCAAATGAGCCAGACCAAGAACTTCAACCTGCCCGACCTGGGCGAAGGCCTGCCGGACGCGACCATCGTCGAGTGGTTCGTCAAGGAAGGCGATGTGATCAAGCTGGACGAGCCGCTGGTCTCGATGGAGACCGCCAAGGCCGTCGTCGAAGTGCCGTCGCCGTTCTCCGGCAAGGTGCTGAAGCTGTCCGGCGCAGCCGGCGACATCATCCCGACCGGCTCGGTGCTGGCCAGCTTCGAACTGGACCCCAACCTGCCGCAGCGCGCGGATGGCCAGGACACCGGCCACAGCCACGGCCATGCTGCACCTGCCGCAGCACCGACCCCGCCGCCGCTGCCGGCCGCTGCCGCACCGGTGGCAGCCGAAGCCGCCAAGCCCGCCGCCGCCGAGCGTGATGACGCCGGTACCGTGGTCGGCGCGATGCAGAGCTCCAACGCCGTGCACGCCGAACAGGCGCTGGCCGTCGGTGGCGTCAAGGCCGTGCCGGCCGTGCGTGCCACCGCGCGCAAGCTGGGCGTAGACCTGTCCCGCGTGCGCGCCACCGGCGCCGATGGCGCGGTGACCATGGCCGACGTCAAGCAGGCGGCTGCGGATGGCAGCGCCAAGATCGGTGCCGCTCCGGCCCCGGCCGCTGCTGCCGCCTATGCCGCGCCGGCCCCGGCGCAGGTGTCTGCCCCGGTGCAGAACGAAGCCCGCACCCCGCTGTCTGCCGCCGGCAAGCCGATGCGTACCCAGCCGCCGGGCGTGGTCGCCAAGGGCCAGCCGGAACCGCTGAAGGGCGTTCGCCGCAACATGGCGCGCGTGATGGCCGATGCGCACAGCAAGGTCGTGCCGACCACGCTGAACGACGATGCCGACATCCACGCCTGGCTGCCGGGCAACGACGTCACCGCGCGCCTGGTGCGCTCGATCGTGGTGGCCGCGCAGAAGGTGCCGGCGATGAACGCCTGGTTCGACGGTGAAGCGCTGACCCGCACCCTGCACGCCCAGGTCGACATCGGCATCGCCGTGGACACCGACGACGGCCTGTTCGTGCCGGCCCTGCGCAACGCCGACATGCTCGATGCACGCGGCATCCGCGAAGGCGTCAACCGCCTGCGCGAGCAGGTGGAATCGCGTTCGATCGCCGCCTCGGAACTGAGCGGCTACACCATCTCGCTGTCCAACTTCGGCATGTTCGCCGGCCGCTACGCGACCCCGGTCGTGGTGCCGCCGTGTGTGGCCATCGTTGGTGCCGGCCGTGCCCGCCACCAGATGACCCCGGTGATGGGCGGCGTGGAAGCGCACAAGGTGATCCCGCTGTCGGTCACCTTCGACCACCGCGCGGCCACCGGTGGTGAAGCGGCCCGCTTCCTGCGCGCAATGATGGACGACCTGGCGCTGGCCAGCTGATCGGGTGGGCCCACCGAGGAACTGATCGGTGGGTGCCAGCCTTGGTTGGCACATGAACTGGAGAAACGCCGGGCACTGCCCGGCGTTTCTTTTCCGCATCCACGCATGGCGTGGATCTACACAATGCGGGCGATCAATCGCGCGCGACCATGCCCTCGGCGCGACTGTACACACGCAGGCGGTGGCCATCCGGATCGGCGCCGACGAAGGTATGGCCGAACTCCAAGGTCACCGGTGCCTGCAGGATCTGCACGCCGAGTGCGTGCCACGCATCGTGCATCTGCTGCACGGCCTCCGGGTTGGCGACCACCATCGCCAGTTCGGCGGCACCGGCCTGCGCGGATACCGGCGGCTGCACGTCGTCGCGCTGCCAAAGGCCCAGTGCGG
This sequence comes from Stenotrophomonas sp. SMYL8, assembly GCF_036320065.1. NCBI lineage: Bacteria > Pseudomonadati > Pseudomonadota > Gammaproteobacteria > Lysobacterales > Lysobacteraceae > Stenotrophomonas > Stenotrophomonas sp. SMYL8. The sequence goes on along the minus strand of NZ_JAWIRR010000005.1, from coordinate 140,250 downwards.
CACCATCGCCGAGCAGGAACAGGGCAAAGCCGGGCGACTGCTCGACCGGTGGCTTGCCGAGAATGCCGCTGTAGAACGTGGCGCTGGCGGCGACGTCGCGCACGTACTGCAGCAGGGTGCTGGGCGTGAACATGGGGAAGCTCCGTTGTTGGGAGCAATCATGGTGGTACGGCCCTGCTGACAGATTCTGTCAGTAGCGTCGAGCGTGCTCGACCGCTGTTGCCCTTGCCCTGGTAGAGGTCGAGCTTGCTCGACTGCTGTTGTCGTTGCTCTGGTAGATGTCGAGCTTGCTCGACTGCTGTTCGCGAAGATCAAAGGCGGTCGAGCAAGCTCGACCTCTACCAGAAGCAAAGAGCGAAGGCCGCCCTCCCCCAGAAGCAGGAAGCGAAGCACAGAAGCAGTCGAGCATGCTCAACGCTACGAACGGTCCAGCCAGTCCGGTGCGATGCCCTGCGCCTTCTGCCAGCGCCGCAGCAGGGTGGCGCGTGGCACGAGGTAGTGATCCTCCAGCACGCGCACCTGGCGGATGCGGTCCAGCCGGAAATGGCGAAAGTCCTCGCGGCGCTCACACCACGCCGCCAGCATCGGCACTTCGTCGAAGTAGCCCAGCGCGAACGGCCAGACGATTCGCTCGCTGCGCTGGCCCTGCGCATCCTCGTAGCCGAACTTCAGGCGCTGCTGTGAACCCACGGCCTCACGCACAGCCTGCAGGCGCGCAGCGGGAACCTTGGTCGCCGCACGCGAAGGGCCAACGCGCAGGCCGCTGTCACGCAAGGCTTCGCGACGCGCGGCAGGCAGTACATGCGCGATGCGCGCCAGGGCATCACGCGCGGCCTCAGCCAGCGCAGGCTCGGTGCGCGCCGCAACCCAGCGCAGGCCCAGCACAAGTGCATCGATCTCTGCGGGTGGCAGGGTCATCGGCGGCAGGGTATCGCTCGGTGCCAGCTGGTAGCCGACGCCGGCCTCACCACGCAGATCGGCGCCCTGCTCGCGCAGGGTCTCGATATCGCGGTACAGCGTGCGCAGGCTGATGCCCAGCGCTTCGGCCAGCACCTGCCCCGCGACCGGCCGGCGATGGCGGCGCAGCAGCTGTTGAAGCTGGGTCAGGCGCAGCGCGCGCGACATCAGCCGACCAGCGCGCTCGATGCCACCACATGCTCACCCGGTTGCGGGGCCAGCGCGGCCTCGACCAGTGCCTTGGCGATTTCGCTGGCCGGGTTGATCCGCCACGCCCGTGGCAACACCGGCCCCAGCGCGCCGAACACCGTCAGGGCCAGGCGCTCGCCACGTCGCACCTCGGTGCGCTCGCCGCCGATCAGCCCGGGGCGGACCAGGGTCAACGAGTTGAAGCCCAGCGCGCGCAGGTCACGCTCCAGCTCACCCTTCACCCGGCTGTAGAAGATCGACGACTGCGGGTTGGCACCGGCTGCGGAATTCAGCACATAGGTCTGCGCACCCTGCGCCTGCGCCAGGCGGGCGAACGCCAGCGGGTAATCATGGTCGATGCGATGGAAGGCTTCGCGGCTGCCGGCCTGGGCGATGGTGCTGCCGAGCGCGCAGATGACTGCGTCCACACCCGCCCACTCGGGCGAGGCAGGCAGCGCATCGAAGGCCAGCACCGGGTTCTCCAGCTTGGCGTGGGCCACAGCCAACGGGCGGCGGGTCGGCGCGATCACGGCGCTGCAGCGCGGGTCGTCCAGCAGCCTGGACAGGGTCAGCCCACCGACCAGCCCGGTCGCCCCCAGCAACATCACGCGCATCACCACCTCCACTGCGGCATCCTGTCGCCCATCCTAGCCGTTCAAGCCGTCGGCGGCCGCGCCGATATGCTGGAACCAGTCCCTGCCAGCCCCAGGATTTGCTCCATGACGGACCAGCCCGACCACCGCCCTGCCCCCGGTACCGCCCTTGGGCCGCCGGCACGCGTGCGCGCGGTGGTGGACGATGGGCTGGGCGACCGCGTGGTGCTGCAGGGCGGTGGTGGCGTGGCACTGCAGCAGCTGTTCGCCGGCGCCGACGCGCCGGAACCGCTGCTGGCCGCCTTCGCCAACGGCATGGCCACCCTGCCCGGCGAACTGGGTGACATGGGCGACCGCCTGCAGTCGGCGCAGGCCAGTGCCGATTGGCCGCGCTATGGGCGCGCGATGCGGCAGCTGATCGACAAGTACATCCGCACCATCGAACAGCATTCGCCGGATGGGCAGCCGGAAAGCCTGCGCCTGTCCGAGCAGCTGCGCCTGCTGCTGGGCGGCGCGGTGGTGGCCCTGCTGCAGCACGATCCGGACCTGCGCGAGCAGGCACAGGCATTGGCCACGCGCCTGCGCCAGTGGCAACCGGGCACGGCACTGGAACCGATCGAACAGGGCGTGCGCGAACTCGGCCACCAGGTCGGCGTGCGTGCTGAGAGCTGGCAGGAGCAGCAGGCGCTGCTGCTTGAGCTGTTCGCGCTGCTGCTGGAGAACGTGAGCGAGCTGCTGGATGACCGCAGCTGGCTGCAGGGCCAGATCGCCGCAGTACGCCAGCTGCTGGACGGGCCGTTGGAAGCTGAGGCGGTCGAGCGCACCCGCGCCGAACTGCGCGAAGTGATCTACAAGCAGGGCCTGCTGCGCCAGGGCATCGACGATTCGAAGGCGGCGATGCGCGGGTTGATGGGCGAGTTCATCGAGCGCATGGATGGCATGGCCACCAGCACCGGCGAATACCACGACCGCATCGGCAGCTACGCACTGCAGCTGCGCGAGGCGCGTAGCATCGCCGACCTCAACCAGTTGCTGCAGGACGTGATGCGCGACACCGGCAAGGTGCAGCAGCAGGCCGCGCAGGCCCGCGATCACCTGGCCAACGCGCGGCAGGAAGTGGAACGTGCAGAGCAACGCATTGCCGAGCTGGAGCAGGAACTGCGCGCCGCCGGTGACCTGGCGCGCATCGATCCACTGACCCAGGCGCTGAACCGCCGTGGCCTGGACGAACTGCTGCAGCGCGAGCTGGCGCGCGCCGCGCGCAACAACTCGCCGCTGGGCGTGGCGGTGATCGACCTGGATGATTTCCACCAGACCAACGATGCACATGGCCATGCCGGTGGCGATGCACTGCTGCAGCACCTGGTAGCCGTGTGCAAGCTGCTGCTGCGCGCCACCGATGGCATCGCGCGGCTGGGTGGCGACGAGTTCGTGCTGGTGCTGCCGGAGACCCAGGGCGCCGACAGCATGGCCACCGTGCAGCGCCTGCAGCGTTCACTGGCACACCGCGTGCTGACCGTGCAGGACCGGCGCGTGCCGGTGCATTTCAGTGCCGGGCTGGCGCAATGGCAGCCCGGCGACGATACCGAGACCCTGCTGCGGCGCGCCGATGACGCGCTGTATGCGGCCAAGCGGCAGGGCAAGAACCGGGTGCAGGCGGGTTGATCGTCCGGCCCACCGCGAACCGCTTCAGTAGGTGCCAACCTTGGTTGGCACGAGCAGAAACAAAGCGCCGACCAAGGTCGGCCTCTACCAACGCCAAGGACATCGCTTCGGTAGGTGCCAACCTTGGTTGGCTCACGCCGGAACAAAGCGCCGACCAAAGTCGGCCTCTACCAACGCCAAGGACAGCGCTTCGGTAGGTGCCAACCTTGGTTGGCTCACGCCGGAACAATGCGCCGACCAAGGTCGGCCTCCACCGGGCAATAGGCCGCCGCTTACTTACCGCGCAGCTTCTGGAACCCGGTCACCGCCGCCAGCACGATGGCGCCGGCGATGATGCCCACCACCATGTTGGCCGCAGCGCTGATCAGCCAGCCCCACTGCCCTTCGCCGCCCAGCGCCTGCACCGCGTGGTGCAGCGCCGGCACGTTGTGCACCAGGATGCCGCCACCGACCAGGAACATGGCGATGGTGCCGGCCACCGACAGGAACTTCATCAGCCACGGCGCCGAGGCCACCAGGCCGCGACCGAAGGCGGCCACAGCCCCACCCTTGCGCGACAGGTACAGGCCGACGTCATCAAGCTTCACGATGCCCGCGACCAGCCCATAGACGAAGACCGTCATCGCCAGTGCAACCACGGCCAGGGTGACCACCTGGTTGGTGAACGGTGCGGTGGCGACCACGCCCAGGGTCAGCACGATGATCTCGGCCGAGAGGATGAAGTCGGTACGGATCGCGCCTTTTACCTTGTCCTTCTCCCACGCCACCATGTCCACCTGGGTATCGGCCAGCGCCTTGCGCCGCTCGGCCTGATGCTCGGCATCGTCGTCAGCCGAATGCAGGAAGCGATGCGCCAGCTTCTCCACGCCCTCGAAGCAGAGGAAGGCACCGCCGATCATCATCAATGGCACGATCAGCGGCACGTTCCAGCCACGGCTGTGCAGCCACGCCTCCAGTGCACTGATCGCCAGCGCCGTCGGTACCAGGATCACCTTGTTGACCAGCGAGCCCTTGGCCACCGCCCACACCACCGGCAGTTCGCGGTTGGCGTTGACCCCGGTCACCTGCTGCGCGTTCAGCGCCAGGTCGTCGCCCAGCACGCCGGCGGTCTTCTTTGCCGCGACCTTGGTCAGGACCGAGACATCGTCCAGCAGGGAGGCGATATCGTCGAGCAGGGCGAACAGGCTGGCACCGGCCATGGGGCGTCCAAGAAAGGGAATGAGCGGATTCTGACCGATACCGGGGCAGCTGCGGAAGCGGTCGGATTCACCGCGTGCCTACCGCCCCCCGGCGACACTGCGTAATCCGGACATTGCCGGCCAGCGGCCGGCACTACCTGTATTCGTCGCATGGGAGTTCCGCTTGAGCAATCCGCCCACCGCCAATGGCAATCCCCCGCTGGTCAAAGGCATGAACCGGCGCAGCCAGATCCTGCGCCTGCTGATGCGCTACCGCCATTCGGGCGTGTTCTCAGGCATGAACCTGGATGCCGCCAGCAACCAGGCCGACGTCCCCGCCGATGGCAACCCGGAACAGTTCGTCAGCGACCTGGAGGCCTTGGGGCCGACCTTCGTCAAGCTGGGCCAGATGCTGTCCACCCGCCCGGACATGGTGCCGGTGGAGTTCGCCACGGCGCTGGAGCGCATGCAGGAAAAGGTGGCCGAGATTCCGGTCGAGCGCATCCATGCCATCGTCGAACAGGAGCTGGGCGCGCCGGTGAACAAGCTGTTCGCCGCGTTCGATCCCGAGCCATTGGGCTGTGCCTCGATCGCGCAGGTGCATCGCGCGGTGCTGCACGATGGCCGCGAGGTGGCGGTGAAGGTGCAGAAGCCTGAAGTGGCTGCACAACTGCGCTCGGACCTGGAGGCGCTGCGCAGCTTCGCGCTGGCCGCCGACCACCTGACCCAGGTGGGCCGTCGCGTGCGCCTGCGCGACTGGCTCAACGAGTTCGCCAAGACCCTGATGCAGGAGCTGGACTACCACGCCGAGGCCGAGAACCTGGCCCGTTTCGGCCGGCACCTGAAGCCGTTCCGCCGCCTGTGGATTCCGCAGCCGCTGTGGGACTACAGCAGCCAGCGCGTGCTGACCATGGAACTGGCCACCGGCGTGCGCGTGGATGCGATTCCCGATGTGCGCCGCACCGAGCAGTCGATGGACCCGCTGGCGGCGGCACTGATCCGCGGCTACCTGGACCAGATCTTCGTGCATGGCGAGATCCACGCCGACCCTCATCCCGGCAACCTGCGGGTGATGCCCGATGGCCGGCTGGCGATCTTCGACCTGGGCATGGTCGCGCACATGCCGCCGCGCCTGCGCGAGCGCCTGCTGAAGATCCTGTTCGCCGCGGTCGATGGCCGCGGCGAAGAAGTGGCCGACGACCTGATCAGCATCAGCACGCGGCTGGAGGCGTTCGACGAAGAACGCTACCTGCGCGAGACCGGCCAGCTGATCGCGCGCTACGCCGCCAGTGGCAGCTTCTCGGAAGGCCGCGTGGTGCTGGACATGGTGCGCATCGCCACCGCCTGCGGCCTGCGCACGCCGCCGGAACTGAGCCTGCTGGGCAAGGCGCTGCTCAATCTGGAAACCGTGTGCCGGCTGCTGGCACCCGAGCTGGAAACCCGCCGCATCGTTGAGCGCCAGCTGCAGCACGTGATGCGTGCGCGCCTGAAGAAATCGCTGTCTGCCGCCAACCTCGCAAGCGAGGCGATGGAGCTGCAGCAGCTGCTGCGCGATGGGCCACGCAAGCTGTCGGACATCATGGCGCTGCTGGCCGAGAACCGCCTGCAGATGAAGGTGACCGGCCTGGAAGAATCGCGGTTGATGGAGAACCTGCAGAAGATCGCCAACCGCGTGGCTGCTGGCATCATCAGTGCCGCATTGATCATGGCTGCGGCGATGATGATGAAGATCGACACCGGCTGGCACCTGTTCGGCTACCCGCTCATTGCGCTGATTCTGCTGTTCATCGGCGTGGTGCTCGGCCTTGGCATCGTGACCAGTGCATTGCTGTTCGACCGTCGTGCGCGGGCGCGCGAAGAACGTGGTCATCGCTAGCGCATCAGCGAAAACCGCCGTATTCATGCGGTTTTTAATGTAATCCAACGAAGCCCTTCACGCTCGTTTTACCTTCTGAGCGCAATTGCGCGCGTGTTATTTCAACAAACATTTCAGTCAGGTTCGTGCATGCACTATCGGGTCATCGGCCTGTCATATGCATGTGCTTGTGGCAGCGTCGGTCGGATGGACACGCGTCGGTACGACGTCCATCACCACCACCCCGTCACTGCCGAAGCTGCCTATGCTCTGGATACTGCTGCTGTCGTTGTTGCTGCTGTGCTGGTTGTTCCTCGCGTCCGACAAGTGGGTGTGGTGGAAGGCTGGTGCGTTCTCGCTGCTGCTGCTCATGCTCAGCGCGTGGTGGCTGATCGACAAGCTGTCCGGTGATGGGCTCAATGCCGCCACCCTGTACCACCTCGGCGCCGACATGGAAGGCGCCGGTGTCTCCGACTTCAAGGGCTATATCGCCGGCTTCATCGTGCTGGCGCTGGTCTCGCTGCTGCCGCTGTTCGCCACGCGGGTGAAGCGCTGGCGCCGGCCCGGCCATGGTGGCGCATTGTTCGCCGGTTTCGCGGCCGTGTGGGTGGCCACGATCATGATCAGTCCGCTGGCCCGCGACGGCCAACGCCTCTACCAGCAGCTGCGTCCGGTCGACTTCGCCCGCATCGCCCCCGAGTACCAGGTGCCGACGCAGCCGCTGCAGCGCCCGCGCAACATCGTCTGGATCTACGGCGAGAGCCTGGAACGTACCTACCTGGACGAGGCCGTGTTTCCCGGCCTGATGCCCAACCTCAACCGCCTGGCGTCCGAGTCACTGGACGTGCGCAACCTGGCCTCGGCCGAGGGCAGCGGCTGGACCATCGCCGGCCTGGTGTCGTCGATGTGCGGCGTGCCGCTGACCACCTCGCAGGGCGATGAGAACAGCATGGACCGCATGGGCAGCTTCCTGCCCAAGGCCGTGTGCCTGGGCGATTACCTGAAGCAGCAGGGCTACACCAACCATTACCTGGGTGGCGCCAACGGCCAGTTCGCCGGCAAGGGCCAGTTCCTGGCCAGCCACGGCTTCGACGAAGTGCACGACCTGGCGTGGTTCAAGCAGCAGAAGAAGATCGGTCGCATCCACTACTCGGCCTGGGGCGTGCACGACGACGTGCTGCTGGACACCGCTTACCAGCGCTTTGAACAGCTCTCGCGCGCCGGCTCACCGTTCATGCTGACCACGCTGACCATGGATACCCACCATCCGGCGGGCCACCTGCCGGTGTCGTGCAAGGGCGAGCGCTACCAGAGCCAGTACGGCAACATCAACATGCTCAACGCGCTCAAGTGCAGCGACCGCCTGATCTCGCAGCTGGTCGAACGCATCCAGGCCAGCCCGTACGGCAAGGACACGCTGATCGTCATCGCTTCCGACCACCTGGCGATGCCCAACGATCTGACCCATATCCTGACCCGGCAGAAGCGCGAGAACCTGCTGCTGTTCCTGGGTGATGGTATTGCCCCGCAGCAGCTCAGCGCCGACGCCGGCACCACGCTGGATTCGGGTGCGACCCTGCTCAGCCTGCTGGACCCGAACCTGAAGACGATGGGCTTCGGCCGTTCGCTGATCGATGCCCAGCGCGCACCCAGCGCCAGCGTGGCCACCCAGCGCGATGGCGGCCGCGATTACCCACAGTACCTGGCCTTCGCCCGTTCGCTGTGGCTGGGCGAACCGACCCGCGAGCTGAAGATCGACGGCGATGACCAGGTGGTGGTCGGCCTGCAGCACGTGCAGCCGCCGGTGCTGCTGGAGTACGACAAGGACTGGGGGTTGAAGTCGGTATACCTGGAGAACACCTCGCGCCAGTTCGACGATGCCAACCCGGACAACACCCTGGCCTACGTCGACCGGTGCACCGCGTTCGAGGACGGCTCGGCCGACGGTGACTGGTGCGCCCTGCTGGTCAACCGCGACAACGGCATCAAGCTGTACCGCGACAACGACCTGCGTGGCGGCATCGCGGTGGATGCACCGCTGGATGCGTTCCAGGGCCCGCGCCCGAGCGTGCGCCAGGCGCACATGATTACGCAGAAGGGCCGCCGTACCCGTGCCGGCCAGTACATGCTGCAGCTGGTGGCAAGCACGCGCCCGGATCGCGGCTTCTGGATCGAGGCGGTGTCCTCACAACGCAAGGTGGTGCTGGCCCAGCAGTGGGTGCAGCCCGATGCCAACGGCAAGATCAACGTGTCGTTCGGGCTGGACCACGAAGTGGATGATCTGGAGATCCGCGCGTGGTTGAACCACGCCGAGAAGCTGGCGGTGGACACGTTCGCACTGGTGCCGTCACGCGGCCGACCGCGGGGGTAGGGTTCTTTGCAGGGCTGCGCCCTGCACCCGTGGTAGTGCCGGCCGCTGGCCGGCAACCTCAGAAGCAACAGCAACAGCGGGCATTCCGTGGGATGGCGAGGTGGATCCGGTTGCGGGGGACGCTGCAAGTCCCCCTCCGGGGCCCGGCCCAGCCGCTGGCGGCTGCGCGTTCGGGCGCTTGCGAAGCAATGCTTCGCAAGCAAAGCGCCCTCACCCATGTAAGCTCGGTCGCCGCTTGCTCGTGTGCGCTGTCCTGCGCACACGGCAAGACCGGGGTTGGGCGTCCTGCCCAACCCGTCGGGCGCATGCGCCCGACCCATGCGGCTCACGCCCCCGCAACCGGACCCACCCCGCCTTCGACAGTTAGCTGCGGTCTGTTGGACATGCCGATGGGGTCAGATCCGTTTTCCGGAGGAAAACGAATCTGACCCCAGATTGATTTCGATATCCGACAGACGTGTCGACCAAGGTCGACACCTACCGACAGCCGCAGGAATCTGTCAGAGGTGGGGCGGTGTCGGAGTGCGGGGTGTCAGCCGCATGGATGCGGCTGCCAAGCCTCCATGGACGGATTTACGGCGCCCCCGCACTCCGACATCACCCCGCCATCCCACGGAATGCACGCTGTTGCTGTTGCCTTTGCTCCGGCTTGTAGCGGGTGCAGGGCGCAGCCCTGCAAAGAACCCCCTACTCCTGCGGATCGCGGGTGATGTGGATGTCGGTCGGGGTCGACAGCGGAATGTTCCGCTCCGCCAGTATCTGCAGCAGGCTGAAGTACAGATCGCTGCGGGTGGCATACACCTGCCGCGGGCTGGCCACGTACGCGAAGCTGTTGATGGTGATCTGGCCACCGGCAATGCTGTCGATGTAGACCGTCGGCGCCGGCTGCTTCAGCACGTTGGTATGCGCGGTGTACGCATCCAGCAACGCCTGCCGCAGGTTGCCGACATCGGTGCTGGGCGGCACCGCGAACTGGATCTGGATGCGGCCCTGATTGTTGCCCATCGTCATGTTGCGCACGGTCTTGGTGACCAGCTCGGAGTTGGGCACGATCAGCGTCGACTTGTCGCCCACCTGGATCTCGGTCGAACGCAGGCTGATGCGGCGGATGTCGCCCTCCTGGTCGCCCAGCTTCACCCAGTCGCCGATCTTCACAGGACGCTCGGCCAGCAGGATCAGGCCGGAGACGAAGTTCTGTGTGATCACCTGCAAGCCGAAACCAATACCCACTGACAACGCACTGACCAGCAGCGCCAGCTTGGTCAGCTCCAGCCCCATCGCCGTCAACGCCCAGATCACGGCGAGGATGATGCCGACGTAGCGGGCGACGGTACTGACCGAGTTGCGCGCCCCCAGGTCCAGTTCGGTCTTGGGCAGGTAGGTATCGGTCAGCCAGCGCTGCACCAGCTGGGTGATCGCCAGGCCGGCCAGCAGCACCACAACCGCCAGCACAATCTGCATCGGCTTCAGGGTGGTTCCACCCAACGGAATGCCCGTGGTGAGCAGCGAAGAGAAGCGTTCCACCACCGCGCCGATGTTGCCAAACGGTGCCACCAGCGCCAGCAATGTGATCAGCACGACGATGGTGCGCAGGGCTGCAGAGAGCAGCACGCCGGCCTGCTCCAGCCGCGACACGCTCAGGCCGGTACTGAGCAGGATGGTCTGACCCACCTTGCTGTCGGCGTTGAGCATCCACGTGCTCAAGTCATCGACGAACTTGAACAGCAGCGTCGCCGCCAGCACCACGATGCTGCCGCCGATCAGCTGCTGGTTCACGAATTTGGCGAAGTTCAGATAGCCCATCAACGTCGCGACGATGGCGGCCACCACCGCGACATTGCCCGCCACGCGCGCCAGCACCAGCCAGCTGCTGCGGCGCACCGGCGTGGTCGCGCCCACGCCATCGGCCTGCGCCTCCAGCTTGGCCTCGGCTTCGGCAGTCTGCCGGCGATGCAGGCGCGCCAGGGTCACCAACATGGCCATGATCAGGCCGAGGTAAGTCAGCGCAATCAGGCCGTCCAGCGCCACCGTGGTGACGTCGCTGGTACGTGTGGCCTGATCGAGGGCGACCAGCACCGTGCTCAGCCAAGCCAGCGCCGCCGCGCACCACGCGTACTTGCGCAGTTTGAGTGCGGCGGTGTCATCCAGATTCAGCAACCGCCACGACGGACGCTTGGGAACCAGCATGCAGGCGCTGAGTGCAGCGATGAAGGCGGCGCGGAAGGTCGCGGTTTCCAACCCATCGGCCACCACCTGCAGGCGCGGCGCGATGGCATCGATCACATCAAGCGCTGCCATCAGTACAACCACGGCATAGCCGGGCAGCAGTGTCCCCACCAGCAGCAGCCACATGGCCAGGCCGGAACGGCGCAGGCGACCGTCCGGCGCGCGCTCGGACTCCGCAAAGCGCCGCCCCAGCCTGCGCAGCCACAGCCGCAGCGGGAACATCATCACCAGCGCGGCCACCAGGCCCAGCAACGGCGTGCCCCAGCCATTGGCCCGGATGCCGGCGACGAAGGTATCGCGCCCCTGCTCGGCTAACGGCGCGACGCGTGCGATATCGATCGGCAGGCGCTCGGCAACCTTGCTCCACAGCGCGGGCGACAACGGCGAGGCAACCTTCTGCCCCAGTTCTTCGGTACGTTGCGCGGCGCGCTGCTGGTCGATGTCGGTCGCCAGCTGCTGGGCGCGCACGGCACTGGTCTTGGCCTGCGCTACCGACGCGGCCAGTCCGTCGCGTTGTTTGTTGATGCTGCGCCGTTGCGCCGCCAGTTCGGGCGGCTCGGTGGTGCCCTCGGCAGGCGTGCCCAACTGCGCCAGCTGTTCGTCGAGGCGGACGAGCTGTGGCTGCAACTCCTTTTCCAGCGCCTCGGCGTCACGCCGTACCTGCGAGGCATTCTCGGACAGCATCGCCAGCGTCTCGATGGCGGCCGCATCACCACGCTTGCGGTCGACCTCCTTCAGCTTCGCATCGATACCTGCCAGCTGCTGCTTCGGCGTGGGCGCATCATCCTGCGCCAGCACCGGCGCGGACAGCAGGAAGGCGCTGCACAGCAGCAGGGCCAGCCAAGGGCCCTGTGCACGGATCGATCGCAGGAAAGAAGACAAGCCAGCCACACCGGTTCGCGCGGACCACCGCGCCTGCGCGCGACTATACGGCAGAGGCGGTCAAGGGCGTATGGGCGGCCCTGGCAACGTCGAGCATCAGTACTTCAGCCGCAGCTCTTCCACGGCCGGCTGCTGCAGCGCGTACCAGTCCTGGAACTCTTCCTCGGTGATCTCATCGGGCGCATACACCGCCACCGGGTGCCAGTCGTGGTCGGTCGGCAGCGGCTGGCGCGGGCCGGCGCGCAGGCTGTAGGCCACGCCTTCGTAGTCGACCAGGTCATCGACCTGCGGCCATTGTTCGCGTGCGAACGCGGATTCACTCTTCAACAGGATCACCTGGTACATCGGCACCTCCACCTCGGTTGGATCAGGGAAACACGGCGCTGGCAGCAGGATACCGCCACGCCGGTGACAACGGGCGCTCCGCCGGGGCGACGGAACGTTCTGGACACGGCCATCGCCCCGGCTTCACCCGCCCATGGCAAGGCCATCGGCATCGTGGAGGCCCACCCCTGCCACGACCGCCGATGACCGAGCACCCGCCGCTGAAGACCGTTGCCGACCTCAAGCTGCCCCGCTACCTGGGTACCTGGTACGAGATCGCACGCCTGCCGATGCGCCATGAACCGGAAGGCTGCACCGACGTGTCGGCGCACTACACCCTGCTCGACAACGGCAACGTCGGCGTCACCAACCGCTGCCGTATGGACGGCGAGGTCGAGGAAGCCACCGGCGAGGCCTGCGCCGTCGACAACGACAGCGCGCGCCTGGAGGTGAGCTTCCTGCCCAAGGGCCTGCGCTGGCTGCCGTTCGCCAAGGGCGACTACTGGGTGATCCAGGTCGCGCCGGACTACAGCGTGGCACTGGTCGGCAGCCCCGATCGCAAGTACCTGTGGCTGCTGGCCCGCGAGCCGCGCCTGGACGCGACCGTGCAGGACCATTATCTGGCGGCCGCCCGCCTGCAGGGCTTCGATCTGTCCGAACTGATCCAGACCCCGCATACCGGCCAGCCCACGGCCTGATCTACGGGCAATGGTGGACGCCAACCGACTCCGCCAATGACGTTATCCCCCATCGCGACATTCATCAGCAGCAGGCAAACTTCTGGTTTAACCAGTCCCCGAGAGACATGGAAGAGCAGCCATGGAATATCACCTGACAGAGGGACAGCTCAATGGCCCGGCTGAAATGTCGGCCATTGCTGGTCTGTCAGCCCGCGTGGGAGTGACACTTCCCGAGAATTACCTTGAATTCCTTAGGGCGCACAACGGCGGCGAAGGATTTATTGGTGACAACTACATTGTCTTCTGGGAAGCAGAAGAGGTCATCGACTTCATTCGTGAGTATGAGGTTGAATCATACGCGCCGGGCATATTCCTGTTCGCTTCGGACGGCGGCGGGGAGGGCTATGGATTCGACACACTGGACGCAGCAATGCCGGTTGTGCGGATTCCATTCATTGGCATGGAACGTCAGTACGCCATCCCGGTAGCGAGTGACCTTCCCGACCTGTTCGCTCGATTGCTTGTAGATCAGCCTGCGGACGAGCATGAAATCGATCCGGCGAATTGACGCATGGACCTGAAGAGCGGTTACCCCTGGTGGGCGGTACGCAATGGATTGATCCAGGCGTTTCCGCCATTGGAAAAGGACCTGCGCTGCGACGTGCTGGTGGTCGGCGGCGGCATCACCGGTGCGCTGATTGCCGACGAACTGTCCCGGCATGGCCACGACGTGGCGGTGATCGAGCAGCGCGACATCGGCTGGGGCAGCACCGCCGCCAGCACCGCGCTGCTGCAGTACGAGATCGATACCCATCTGATGGAGCTGGCCCAACGCTATGGCCAGGACGCCGCCACGCTTGCCTATCGGGCGTGTGCCGAGGCGATTCCGGCCCTGGGCGACGTGGCTCGCGGCCTGAAAGACGTTGATTTCCAGCGCATGGACAGCCTGTACCTGGCCAGCCGCCATCGCGACGTGCCGCGCCTGATGGCCGAAGGTGAGGCACGGCGCGGAATCGGCCTGGATGCCCGCTGGCTGGGCCCGGAGGCACTGCGGGAGCGCTTCGACGTGGACGCCGGCGGTGCCCTGCTCACGCGCCAGGCGGCGCGGGTCGATCCCTATCGCCTGACCTATGCGCTGCTGCAACGCGTGCGCCGGCGCGGCGGCAATGTGCATGACCGTACGGCACTGCACACGCTCACGCCCAGCGCGCGCGGGGTAACCGCCCTCACCGAGGGCGGCGCCACGATTCACGCCCGCCATGTGGTGCTGGCAATGGGCTACGCCAACCAGACGTGGCTGCAGCAGCGCGTCGCACGTAACCGCAGCAGCTACGCCTTCATCACCGACCCGATCGATGCGGACGTGCTGGGCCGCCTGCGCAACACGATGGTGTGGGAGAGCGCACGCCCGTACCTCTACCTGCGCGCCACCGGCGATCGCCGCCTGCTCGTGGGGGGGCTGGACGACGCCATCGACATTCCCGCCCGCCGCGATCGGCGCGTAGAGCGCAAGGCCGACAAGCTGATGAAACAGCTCCAGCACTGGTTCCCGCGGCTGGATCCGGTGCCCGCCTTCTCCTGGGCCGGCACCTTCGCCGAAACCGCCGACGGCCTGCCTTTCTTCGGCCCGCACGATCAGTGGGGGCCACGGGTGCATTTCGCCATGGCCTACGGCGGCAACGGCATCACTTATTCGATGATCGGCGCCCAGCTGCTGCGGGCCCGGATCGAGCGGCGCAGGCATGCGCTGGAAGGGCTGTTCGGGTTCGGGCGGTTGTGACCTGCAGCCAGGCATGGCCTGGCTCTACCCCAATCCGGCGCCGACAGGCATCATTCAAGCAACCCCTGCTAGCGTCGGCCTGTACCGCCGCGTGTTGCGTGGCCACCTGTCCGCTGGAGCGCCGTCATGATCCGCCCCCTGACCCTGCTGCTGTGCCTGGCCCTGCCGGGAACCGTGCTGGCCCAGTCCGCCGCTGGCGCCACCGCGCCGCAGGCCGCCGGCCTGGACCTGACGCTGCCGCAGGCGCCGATGCGCTACCTCAACGACCCGGCCCTGCAGCAGGACCCGCCGGGCACGTACTACGGTGACAAGAGCGGCCCGCGCGTGCACGACGACGCGAAGATCGCCGACGTCACCGACGACAAGGTCAAAGTGTCCGGCAGCTTCACCACCGGCATCGGCTATTCCAAGATCGGTGGCAACAGCCACTACAACGCCGCCACGCTGAACCTGAGCAAGAACTACACCACCGATGAGGGCAAGACCCACGGGGTCAACGTCAACATCCACGTGAGCGAAGGCAAGGGCCCGGGCTTCTACGGCCCGTACGGCGGCTACTACGGCCGCGGCCCGGGCTATTGGGATTACCCGCCGCCGTTTGGCTGGTAAGCCCCGCGTCGGGCCTGGGCCGACCAAGGTCGGCCACTACCGCTGCGTACGCTTGGTAGGTGTCGACCTTGGTCGACACGCTTTCTCCCCGTGTGCCGGCCAGCGGCCGGCACCTACCGGCACGCGAATCAATCCAGCCAGCCGTCGCGCTCGCTGTGCAGGATGCGGCCGTCATAGCCGCTCAGGCGCACGTCCACCTTCTGGTTGCGGGCATTGCGGGCTTCCAGCGACCAGGTCGCACCATCGCGTTCCAGCGAATGGATCTCGCGCAGGCCATGCGCCTGTGCCCGTGCCAGCACCTGCTCGGTGGTCAACAGCGCGCGGCCGCTGTGCTCGTCGAAGATCTCGCCGGTCTTGGGGTCAACGTAGACCTCGCTGAAGCGGCCATCGGCGCGGCTCACGTCAGCCTCCCACAGGCCATCATCGCGTTCGATCTCGTGGATCTGGGTGTAGCCGGCCTTGCGCAGGGTCTCTTCGACCTGGGCCATGCCCAGCGGTGCAGCCTGTGCGGCCGGTGCGATGGCCAGCAGAGCAACAGTGGCGAGGGTGAGCGACTTCAACATGGGGGTTCTCCTGTTCGTGTTCGTGGCCGGACCATCCCGGCAACGCCACAATGCACCCCGTGGTTAACAGCTCCTTAGCCGGCACTGTTAGCCAGCTGTTAGTCAGCCCCTCCACACTCGCGCCTGTTCCTACAGCCCTCCCTGCGCCCCGATGCTCTCCACCCTGCCCCTGCTGCTGGCCCTGGCCAGCGCCCCCACCGCCGCCGCACCGGCACAGGACCCGGCGCAGCAGGTCGCGCGCCGCGCCGTGCAGCAGGGCCGCTACGTGCCGTTGGAAAGCGTGGTGCGCGATGCGCTCAAGCGCTTTCCGGGCCAGCTGCTGGAAGTGGAACTGGACGATGGCGTCTACGAAGTGGAGATCCTGCGCGGCGACGGCGTGGTAGTGGAGCTGGACTATGATGCGCGCAGCGGAAAGCTGCTGAAGACGGAGCTCGACGACTGATGCGCATCCTGTTGGCCGAAGACGATGCCGCGCTGGCACAGCGCCTGGTGCCCCTGCTGGAGCAGGCCGGCTACGTGGTGCACGTGGTCGCCGACGGCCGCCAGGCCGAGGAGATCGGCCAGATCGAAGATCTGCAGGCGGCCATCGTCGACCTCGGTCTGCCCGGATTGGACGGACTGAGCGTGATCGAGCGCTGGCGCGGCAACGGCCGGGGTTTCCCTGTGCTGGTACTGACTGCACGTGGGCGCTGGCACGACAAGCTGGCCGGCTTCGACGCCGGCGCCGACGATTACCTCACCAAACCCTTCCAGGCCGACGAACTGGTGCTGCGCCTGCGCGCCCTGATCCGCCGCAGCCACGGCCACGCCAGCCCGCGCCTGCACTGCGGCCCGCTGCAGCTGGACGTCAACGCCGGCCGCTTCGAACTGGACGGGCAGGCGCTGTCGCTGAGCCCGCAGGAGTTCCGCCTGCTCAGCTACTTCATCCACCACAGCGGCCAGGTGATCGGCCGCGACCGGCTGGGTGAACAGGTGTTCGATGGCGGCCACGATCCGGACTCGAACGCACTGGACGTGCTGCTCGGGCGGGTGCGCCGCAAGCTCGGCATCGATCTGATCCAGACCGTACGCGGCCAGGGTTGGCGGCTGGCCGCGCCGTGAGCCGGCAACCCTCGCTGCGACGGCGCCTGCTGCTGGCTGGCGGTGTCGGCCTGCTGCTGGTCTCGCTGCTGGCCAGTGCACTGCTGGGCGAACTGTTCAAGCGCAGCGCGCGCGATCGCTTCGACCATGAACTGCAGCAGGACATGCTGACCCTGCTGGCGCAGGCCGAAGTGGATGCGGACGGACAGCTGCGCCTGCGCCAGGAACCCAATGACGCGCGCTTCCAGCGCGTGTTCTCAGGTGCTTACTGGCAGATCGCCGGTGCCGATGGCCGCGTGCTGCTGCAGTCGCGCTCGCTGTGGGATGAAACCCTGCCCGTCACAGCCAGCGGGCCGGCCACGCGCAATCTGAGTGGGCCGCTGCAGCAATCCCTGCGCGCACGCGTGCAGCAGGTGCGCCTGCCACGCGCCAACGAACCGTTCGTGGCCGTGGTTGCCACCGATCGCAGCGCGCTGGATGCAGACGTTGCCGCGTTCCGCCAGCGTACTGCCATCGCGCTGGGTGTGTTGGTCGCGGCGTGGCTGGCGGTGCTGGCCAGCCAGGTGCACTTCGGATTGCGTCCATTGCATCGCCTCGGTGCACAGCTGGAACGGGTGCGGCGCGGCGACGCGCAGCGCATCGATACACGGAGGTTGGGTGCGGAGGTCGCACCGCTGGGCGAGGAGCTCAACGCGTTGCTGGAGCATCAGCAACGCATGGTCGCGCGCGCGCGCACCAGTGCACAGGATCTGGCGCATGCGCTGAAAACCCCGCTGAGCGTGCTGGCCACTGAGGCCGACGGCGACGGCGCGGACTGGCGCGCCACCGTACGCGAGCAGAGTGCGCGTATGCAGGCCAGCGTCGACCGTTACCTGGCCGCAGGGTTGGCCGCCGACCATCGCCAGCGCACCGACGTGGCGGCAGTCGCACAGGCGATGTGCCGGCTGATGGCACGCGTGCATGGCGAACGTGGCATCACGTTCACGGCGGCTGGTATCGATCCGGCACTGCAGTTCGCCGGTGCCGGTGCGGACCTGGAGGAAATGCTGGGCAATCTGCTGGACAACGCCGGCAAGTGGGCGAAGCAGCGGGTGGACGTCACTGCAGACACCAGCGAAGGGCAGTTGCGCATTGAGGTACGCGACGACGGCCCCGGGCTGGCTGCAGACGCGCTGGAACAGGTCACCCAGCGTGGCGTGCGCCTGGATGAGCGCGAGGGCAGCAGTGGGCTGGGGTTGGCGATTGTGGGTGATATCGCTGCCAGTTATGGCGGGCGGTTGGCGCTGGAAAATGCACAGCCGGGATTGCGGGCCACGTTGTGGTTGCCGGTGGCGTGAGGCGGCCAACCTGACGGCGGGTAGTGCCGGCCGCTGGCCGGCAACCACGTGGTCACCGGGAACACCCTGCGGAAGCCGGCCAGCGGCCGGCTCTACCAAGCGCCAACCCGACCGGTCGCCGTGCTCCCGGTAGGTGTCGGCCTTGGTCGACACGCATCAAAAGCGCCGACCAAGGTCGGCATCTACCAAAGCAGTACATCAGTCCCGTCGGCCATCGCGCCCCGGTAGGTGTCGACCTTGGTCGACACGCACCCAGCATCAACGGTGATGCATCCACCAGCAATCAATCGCGTCCAGCACGATGTGGATGATCAAACCGATGCCGAACAACCGCGTTTTCTTCGGCACGCACAGCCCCGCATAGACCGCGATGGCCGGTGCGGTGTGCAAGGGGTGGAACCCGATGCTACAGCGGTTCGGTGCATAGATCGGATCAGCCAGCAGATGATCCAGGTCGATGATCCAGCCCAGCAGCATCAGCAGCCACGCCGAGGCGAAGCGCTTGCGCCAGAACAGCCATGCCAGCAGGGCTGGCACGGCGGCATGCAGGAACAGGTGGAAGATCGCGCGCGCGCTCATCGGGACCGGAAGCGCCGGGCCATGCCCGGCGTTCCCGTTGACCTCAGACCAGCGGTTCGTCGGACAGGTAGGTGTAACCGGTCAGGCCGGCTTCCAGCGCCTCCGACAACTCCTGCGCGCGTTCCGGCGACAGCTGCGCC
Source organism: Stenotrophomonas sp. SMYL8 (assembly GCF_036320065.1). Lineage (NCBI taxonomy): Bacteria > Pseudomonadati > Pseudomonadota > Gammaproteobacteria > Lysobacterales > Lysobacteraceae > Stenotrophomonas > Stenotrophomonas sp. SMYL8. Next base: position 121,242 of record NZ_JAWIRR010000005.1, on the reverse strand, counting down.
TCGGCCACGCGCTGTGCGTAGGTGGCACGCAGTTCGTCCAGGCGGTAGCCCACGTAATCCAGCATCACATCGGTGGTGTCGCCACGGCGCTGCTGGGTGATGGCATAGCCATCGGCATCGGCCAGCACTTCCACCGCGTCGGTATCGCCGAACAGGTTGTGGATGTCGCCCAGGATCTCCTGGTAGGCGCCGACCATGAAGAAGCCGATGCGGTAGCTCTCGCCCGGCTTCATCTTGTGCAGCGGCAGCGAGCTGTCCAGGCTCTCGTTCTCGACATAGGTTTCCACCATGCCGTCCGAGTCGCAGGTCATGTCGGCGATGATGCCGCGGCGGTCCGGGGTTTCGTCCAGGCGCTCGATCGGCACGATCGGAAACACCTGGTCGATCGCCCACACGTCCGGGATCGATTCGAACACGCTGAAGTTGACGAAATACTTGTCGACCAGGCGCTCGTTCAGTTCATCCAGCACCGGGCGATGGCTCTTCTCGTCGTAGCTCAGGCGCGCACGCACGCCATGGGCGATGGCGTAGAACAGATCGTCGATGCGCGCACGCTGCGGCAGGTCGATCTGGCCCAGCGCATAGCTGGCCAGGCCTTCGGCGTGGAAGTGCTGTGCTTCCTGGAACAGTTCCACCGCCGGGCGCACGTCCAGCTCGTCGTGGATCTCGCGCAGGTGGCGGATCGCGGCCGGCTCGTCGTCGTGCTGGTCCGGCACGCGGCCTTCCTGCGCCTCTTCCACTTCCGAGACGTTGGCGATCAGCACCGCGTGGTGTGCGGTCATCGCGCGGCCGCACTCGGTCACGATGCGCGGTGGGGTCAGGCCGAACTCCTCGCACGCGTTGGCCAGCGGCTGCACGATGTTGCTGGCGTAGGAATGCAGGCCGTAGTTGATCGAGCAGAAGCTGCGCGAACGGGTGCCTTCATAGTCCACGCCCAGGCCACCGCCCACATCGACGTGAGTGATCTTCGCGCCCAGGCGCGACAGCTCCACGAAGTAGCGGGTGGCTTCGCGCATGCCGTTGGCGATGTCGCGCACGTTGGAGATCTGCGAGCCCATGTGGAAGTGCAGCAGGTTCAGGCAGTCGGCGTACTCGGTGTCACGCAGCGACTTCCACAGGTCCAGCAGCTGGCGCGGCGACAGGCCGAACTTGGCCTTGTCGCCACCGCTGTTCTGCCACTTGCCGGCGCCCAGCGAGGCCAGGCGCATGCGCACGCCCAGGCCCGGCTTCACGTCCAGCGCCTTGGACTCTTCCAGCACCAGCTTCAGTTCGGAAGGCTTCTCGATGACGATGAAGGTCTGCAGGCCCAGCTTGCGGCCGATCAGAGCCAGGCGGATGTACTCGCGGTCCTTGTAACCGTTGCAGACGATCAGGCCACCCGGGCGCGACAGCGCCAGCACGGCCATCAGCTCGGGCTTGCTGCCCGCTTCCAAGCCGAAGCCTTCGCCGTGGTGGCTGGCCAGGGTGCCGGCCACGCCGCGGGTCTGGTTGACCTTGATCGGGTACACGGCGGTGTAGCCGCCGCTGTATTCCCAGTCCTGCTGGGCCTGGCCGAAGGCCGCCTGCAGCTTGCCCAGGCGCTGGCCGAGGATGTCCGGGAAGCGGACCAGCAGCGGCAGCTTGGCGCCGGCCGCACGGGCCGCATCGACCACCTTGGGCAGCGACACCACCGGGCCGTCCGCCCCGGTCGGTCTCACCACCATGTGCCCGGCCTGATCCACGTCGAAGTAACCGTCCGCCCAATGCGGGATCGAGTAGGTCTTGCGGGCTTGGTCGAGGGACCAATCGGTCATTTCAGTCGGCCTTGTTGGCAATAAAAGGGGGGGCATGATAACGCCTATATGCCCACAGGTTCGTTATCATGCGCGCCCGCGCCCGTGACAGGTTCCAACCTGAACGGGCCGATCCGTCCGGATGTGGCATCTGTGCCACGCGGCCCCGCCCGCCAGCCCGGCTTCACCTCTCCGAACAGGACTGTTTTCAAATGACTGACAGCAACAACTGGTACATCGAGCACTTCGAGCGCACCGGCTCGGCCATCGGCTACCGCATCACCGGCAAGCTGGACGAGGTGCAGTCGCCGTTCCAGAAGATCGAGATCTTCCAGACCACCGACTGGGGCAACCTGATGACCATCGACGGGGCCATCATGCTGACCAGCAAGGACAACTTCTTCTACCACGAGATGATCAGCCACCCGGTGCTGTTCACCCACGCCGCGCCCAAGCGCGTGGTGATCATCGGTGGCGGCGACTGCGGCACCCTGCGCGAAGTGCTCAAGCACAAGGGCGTGGAGAGCGTGACCCAGTGCGACATCGACGAGCAGGTCACGGTGATGGCGCGCAAGCACTTCCCGGAACTGTGCGACTCCAACGACGACGCCCGCGCCGAGCTGCTGTTCGACGACGGCGTGGCCTACATGGCCAACTGCCCGGCCGGCAGCGTGGACGTGGTGATCGTCGATTCGACCGACCCGGTCGGCCCCGGCGAAGGCCTGTTCAACAAGGCCTTCTACGAGAGCTGCTTCAAGGCCCTGAAGGACGACGGCATCCTGGTGCAGCAGTCCGAATCGCCACTGATGCAGCTGGACCTGATCAACGAAATGCGCACCGAGATGGGCAAGGCCGGCTTCGGCTCGTTCAAGACCCTGCCGTTCCCGCAGCCGTGCTACCCCACCGGCTGGTGGAGCGTGACCATGGCGCGCAAGGGCGACAGCAGCTTCGACTTCCGCCAGGCCGACTCGGCCGCCAAGACCTTCAACACCCTGTACTACACCGCCGCGCTGCACACCGGCGTGCTGGTGACCCCGCCGTTCGTGCAGGCTGCATTGAAGTAATGCGTGCCGACCAACGGTCGGCACCCAACGATGCAAAAGAAAAACCCGCGCTGGCGACAGCGCGGGTTTTTTCATGTTCCGGTAGTGCCGGCCGCTGGCCGGCAACCGCATGTAACGATCAAAGCGCCCAGATACCGGCGATCACCGCCACCACCAGGCCCCACTTGATGACCTGGTAAGCCACCACGCTGCGCTCACGCAGCGCCTTGGCCTTCAGGCGCACCTTGTAGACGCTGCCAAAGGCCTTGTTGACGCCACCGGTCGGGTCACCCGGCAGGTTCGGCGAGGCACCACCGGCCAGCAGCGTGGCCGCCACCGCGCGGTTGAACAGGCCCGGCAGGCCGAAGCGCAGCGGGCGGGCGATGTCGCAGAACAGGATCACGCGATCATCCGGCGTCTCGTTGTGCGCGTGGTGGATGTAGGTCTCGTCGAACATCATCCACTCGCCGTCGCGCCAGCTCTTCTTGATGCCGTCCACTTCGATGTAGCAGCCGTCGTTGTTGGGCGTGGCCAGGCCCAGGTGCAGGCGCAGCGAACCGGCGAACGGGTCGCGGTGCGGGCGCAGTTCGCTGCCCGACGGCAGCTGCGCGAACATCGCCGCACGCACGTCCGGCAGCGACTCCAGCAGCGCGGTGGTCTTGGGACACATCGCCTTCGCCGACGGGTGCGACGGGCCGTACCACTTCAGGTAGAAGCGCTTCCAGCCACGGCGGAAGAACGAGTTGAAGCCGGCATCGTTGAACGTGCTGGAGGCGGCGATCTTCTGTGCATCGCGCAGCGCCAGCGCCTCGTCGCGGATCATCTGCCAGTTCTGGCGCAGCGGCTCCAGCTGCGGGAATTCCTTGGCCGGGTCCAGGAACGGCGTGGTCGGCACCTTCGAGAACATGTACATGACCACGTTGATCGGGGCCATGAAACTGGAGTGGTCCAGCAGCTGGCGCGACCAGCGCGCGCGGACCTTGCCACGGAAGTGGATGTACAGCACGCAGGCGACGAACAGCGCTGCAATGACGATTTTGATGATCAAAACACTTTCCTCCAGCCGCAGCCGGAACGGGAAACAGGGCGATGCACGGCCGGACGGCCAGCACCGGTGGGGACCGCGGCAGGGGACGGGGACGTGCCAGGAAGGGGCGGCCGCCGATGTCGCGAATTAACAGCTTATGGTCGGCAGGCCGTGCGTCGGGGTCAAGCTGGACGTGCGTGACGTTCAGCGGGCCGCGGATGAACGAAATAGAGCGAAACGCAACCTATTGATTCTGAAAGAATCACCGACCAAGTGAGACAGAATTGTCCGATTGGGCGCGACGAACTGTTCCAGCCACGACCCCGACATTTCTCCGACAAATCGTGGAATAGCGAACTGGCGAGTACTAAAATTAACGAAAACTTAGTAACTCCCTGTAACACCGGTTCGCTTGACGCTTTGCGCCACCCACCGGGTCGTCCGAGACCCCGACATGTATCTTCCTGCTCTCCCCCCCTCCTCCTGCGGCGATGACGCCGCCACCCCGCTGCTGCTCAAGCGCGGCGAACGCTTCCTGGCCCCCGACGTCTACCGCACCTGCCTGGACGGGCGCGAGGCGGTCATCAAGGACTATTCCCGCTACCGCGGCACTCCCCTTTCGCTGATCGCCCGGCTGATGGTTCGCCGTGAAGCCCGCATGCTGCAGCGCCTCGGCGGCTGGAAGCATGCCCCCGCGCTGCTCGGCACCCTCGGTGGCCTGGCGCTGGGCATGGAGTTCATTCCCGGCCAGACCCTGAGCACCGCGCAGGCCGTGGGCAATGAAGTGTTCGAGCAGCTGCAGCACGCGCTCAGCCGTTTGCACGCCGCCGGCATTACCCATAACGACCTGCATGGCACCAACGTGGTGGTCAGCAGCGGCGTACCGGTGCTGCTGGACTTCACCTCGGCCTGGCGGGCCCCGCGTTGGCTGCGCCGCAACCCGCTGAGCCGGCAGATGCGCCGTAGCGACATGAAAAACCTGCTGAAGATCCGCCAGCGCGTGACCGGCCAGGCGCCAAGTGCCGCGCAGGCCGCACTGGTGGCCGACCCCGGCTGGGTCGCCGCCGTGCGGCAGGGCTGGAAGCGGTTCTATAAGTGGGCGAAGCGCCGGTAAGCGCTTTGCTTTGGTAGGGGTCGAGCTTGCTCGACCGCTTTACCGCTCTTTGTAGAGTCGGGGGGGGGGGGGGGGGGCGGGGCGGCGGGCGGGCGGGGGGGGGGGGCAAAATCTCTCGCGGGGGATGGG
>NZ_JAWIRR010000005.1:97657-116147 GCF_036320065.1 Stenotrophomonas sp. SMYL8 | reverse complement strand
CTGTTGCTTTTTTGGGGTCTTCGTCCCCCCCCCGCGCCGGCCCCCCCCCCCCCCCCCCCCCCCGACTCTACAAAGAGCAAGCCGAGCATCGGCTCGGCTCTACAACATCCTGCCGAACGGGTTACAACGCGTCCGCGTCCAGCTCACCGGTACGAATACGCACCACGCTGCCCAGGTCGTACACGAACACCTTGCCGTCGCCAATCTTGCCGGTGCCAGCCGCCTTCACGATCGCCTCAACCACGGCCTCAACCTGGTCATCGGTCACCGCCACTTCCAGCTTCACCTTCGGCAGGAAATCGACCACATACTCCGCGCCGCGGTACAGCTCGGTATGACCCTTCTGGCGACCAAAGCCCTTCACTTCCGTCACCGTGATCCCGGTGACCCCACGCTCGGCCAGCGCTTCGCGCACGTCGTCGAGCTTGAACGGCTTGATCACCGCCATGACCATCTTCATCGTCTATCTCCTGTCTTCCGGCGTGGAGGATAGCGCCTGAACGCGGCCCGTGCGAAGCCGCCGCCGCCTGTCCGGGCGATGGGTGCCGGCAGTATCCTTGTGCCCGAATGGCCTGCCCGCGCCGGATGCACGGGCCCACCCCCACGGAGCACCCCATGATCGACCTGAACCACATCGATGACCTCGCCCGTCGCCTCAGCGACCTGGTGCCGCCGGGCCTGCGCGAATCGCGCGAGGAACTGCAGGCCACCTTCAAGAGCGCACTGCAGGCCGGCCTGGCCAAGCTCGACCTGGTCACCCGCGAGGAGTTCGAAGTGCAGCGCGCCGTGCTGCTGAAGACCCGCGAAAAGCTGGACGCGCTGGAAACGGCCGTGCGCGAACTGGAAGGGCGCGGCGCCGCAGAATGAAAAAAGGAGGCGCACCGCGCCTCCCACTACAGAGTATTTCCCGGATGGGGGCTTGCAGCAAGGCCCACCGGGCGCCCTAGACTCGCCGGCCTGTCGATCCGGCAGGACACGCAGGGGCAGTGCCGATGGCGCAGGACACCGAATGGACACCCGTTTCGCATGACACCTGCGACCAGGTCGTCGGGCCGTTCTATCACGGCACCCGCGCTGATCTGGCGGCGGGCGAGTTGCTGAGTGCGGGCTACCGCTCCAACTATCGCGACAGTGTGGTGATGAACCACATCTACTTCACCACGATTGCCAAGGGCGCCGGGCTGGCTGCGGAGATGGCCCAGGGTGAGGGGCGGCCGCGCGTGTATGTGGTGGAGCCGACCGGGCCGTTCGAGGACGACCCGAACGTGACCAACAAGAAGTTTCCCGGGAATCCGACGCGGTCGTATCGGAGTGCGCAGCCGTTGCGGGTTATTGGGGAGATTGTGGAGTGGGAAGCCTACGACGCGGAGTTCGTTCGGCAGTTGAAGGCGTTTGTTGCTTCAGGGAGTGGGGAGATCATCAATTGATGGAGGAAGACGCCGCCGGGGCACGTCGGCGTCTTCCTATCAACACGCTCGTGTGGCCCTTATCCGCGAATCGTGCCACACGGCATCTCATCCTCCAGTCGTCTCATCGCGGCGACCGCACCGGTATCACCTCAATCCGCAGGCTGTCCCTGGTCAGGCCAACCGATTCCGGATGAATCACCACTCCGCCCGGCTTCCCGTGTCGAACCCGCCGATTCCTTCTGCCGAGGAATCCGAAGATGCCAGCACCACCATCAGCACCTAGCTGGAGCGCATCATCGACCCAATGACGAACGCCGCAGTCAGGCCCGCCCAGGACAGTACCGCCACGACAATCAGCAACACCTTCCGATGCATCGCCTGCGCCTCGTGCCGATAGGGCGCCTTGCGGTCGTACGGCCTGATCAGCCCGAACAGCTCGCCAGGGACGGTCAGCGCTCCCAGCAGCAACAGGGCAAGCATGCAGAACCCGAACAGCGTTCCAACGTCGCCCACCCGGGCGGCGTCGGTTGCGGTATGGGAATGACCGGCAAGGGCTTCGAAGAACGTCCCGACCCAGCCGGCCAACAGCCCGGCCAGGATCCCGACGAACCCCAGATGACTGAAAAGATGCACCCAGAAGCGGGCTGGAAGCTTCATCGCGTGAGGTCCTTCATCCAGTCAGAAGTAGTGGGCCGTCCACCAATTGAACACATCAACCCGCATGTGTGCCCATCAGTGCTCGAGGTGCGTCTTCAGCTCGTTGGAATCCCTTCGCAGCAGGTACAGCGCCACCAGGAATGGCCACAGCGAGTTGATCGACGAGAACAGCCGCTGTGTCAGCCCCCTGAAGCCCTCCGGATCCGCTCCCACCACGTTCAACCAGAGATAGACGATTCCCGCGATGCTCACCATTGCGGTCACGGCGTACGCCCTTCGGTTTGCAGACCACGCGCTCAATTCGATATGCGACATCGCCGGTGCAATGATGTTTGCGATACCGATGGTGTAGAAGCCGTGCATCGGATGGCCCATGGGCCAGAGCCCGTTGGTCAGCATGGAGATGCCAAATACCAACCAGCAGATCGCGCCTACGGCAATCCGGCGGCCGGACTCCCGCCATACCCCGATGGAGAACGCCACGAAGCCCACGCCGGAGCCGATGGCGGCAACCCTGCCGCAAACGCTTGCGATCGTTGGCGCCTGCAGCAGCTCGCTGGCGTGCTGTGCAAGTGGGTTGTAGCCCGGCGCGAACACGGCGGCAACGCTGGTCCAGAACAGGAACCACGGAAGCGGGACCAGACCCGCAGACAGAAGAAGTCGATTGCGGCGTAACACGTGCCGTGATCCTTGTCTTGGCCTGCGCCAGTGGGTGGAATCCGTTCAAACGCCGCAGAGCCTTCCTGCTCCGGGCAGGACAGTTCCGGGTGACTACAGCAGTAGTCAGATTCTGCGTGACGCCCTGCGGGGTCAATAGGCAGAAAGTCACTCATGCATGGAGGCGAAGTACGCGGCACTCATCAGCAGCCCTCGCACCGGTTCCTTCGCAATGGCGATCACACATTGCCGTCGGCCCGATGTTGTCGCATTTGCCGTGCCTTGCGTCTCTGGCGGAAGGTTCTGACGACTCCGTTCCAGAAGTGCCGTTCCGCCTAGCACGCCAAGGCTCTCGCCGCTTCCGGTGCTATGCGACAATGCCAAAAGCGTCTCGGGTTTTGGCGGCATTGACCCCTACCCGTTGGCATTCCGAACAACAGCAGGTAATCGTTACTGCGCCACCGTGCATCGGTGGTCGGGACTCGAAAGCCCGTTTTGTTGGGAAGTAGTTTGCGCTTGCCAGCCGGCACCACCGCGCGTGGTGCCGGCTGGCAATCCGTCTGCCGGCTATGGCGGGCGGGGCGTGGGGGTCTTGTACCCGCCGGTTCCCAACATCCGGTTTTCGAGCCACGCTCTGCCCGCCACCTTTATCGGTGGCGGCTTCCGCCTGCTTGCACGGAGCCCGCCATGACCACGCCGCACTCCCCGCCCCCGCGTCCCATCCAGGAAGCGCGCTCGAACGCTCCAGCCCCGGACCCGAACAGCCTCATCGCCATCCTGCACGCCATCGGCGCGGGCGCTGCGGCCGATGGCCAGCCCTGGCCCGAGCGGCACCATCTACGCAGCCGGCAAATGGCGTTGTCCGACGCCGACTGCGCGCTCACCGGCCAACGCATCGTGCAGGAGATCCTGCTGGCGGCCGAGCGCACGCGCCAGAACGGTGAGCCCGAGCAGTACGTGGGCGACCGGGTGATGGAGGGGCTGGTGATGGCCGATCTGGCGCTGACCGCCTACATCCACGAGCGAATGCGACCCAAGGACTGAGCGCGCTTATTGCGCGGAGTTTTCTGCCTGTGTGCGGGGTGACGAATGAAGATGCACGGCCTTGCCGCTGCAGCGGTGTGCATCGCGGTGATCGGCGCGATGTGGGTGGAGTGGCCCGAGCCAGCGGGCGACCAGGTGTGGGCCTACCAGAAGCTGCAGCCGGCCGATTGCCGCCAGCTGCGCAGTGATGCGCTCGGCTTCGTTACCGCGAAGGCATACGAGGGCTTTGAACTGCACGCGCGCCATGCCGGAGCGACGTCCTTCGAGATCCGGTGCAAGGGCGTGCTGGTGATGGACGTGGAGAATGCGCCCTCGCGCGTGCTGATCCGGATGTCCGCAGATGCACTTACGCGGGCGCCGGATATCGAACGCCTGCGTCTCAGTTTCGAGCGATGGTGGGACTACCACCAGAGCCAGGTCGGGTTGCTGGTGGAGAGTGCAGGAACCTCGTGGATCGAAGCGCTGTTTCGACGCTTCAATGAGTACGTGCCTGATGAGCAGCGTTGTTTGTTGAGGACCGCGGGCCGCCCTTGGTCGTAATCCCTCTAGCCGCTTCGCCAGCGACTCACAACGTCAGCCCGCGGAGTGCCCGTCGCGCCATCGAGCGTTCTCTGTCTACCCTCCGCAGATCATCAAATTGGGCTCCGTCGCATTAAACGAATTGCGACGCCGTCATCGATCAGATTCGCTTCCGGCCAGAGGCTGACCTCTCCGGGTACTCGACGAACCCGGCACCACACGTAGCAATCCTACCGCCCTGTGATCCTGGCCTGATGCTCGAGCATCAGGGGCAGCGCCGACATCATGAGCGGTCCGTACTAACGGAAACGGAGCCGTCCTCCCTCAGCCGGACGCTTACATAAACATCTGGCGGAGGTATCTGATTGATCGAAACCCCCGCGGGAAGGATCTCCCAACTAGTGACCGAGCCGCAGACTGTTTTATGAGTCAACCTGCGACTATCCAACGCCCGTCTGGAAAGCTCGGCAACAACCACTTCTGGTGGTTGGCGATCAAAGCCCTTGTCGGCAGTGCAGGTCTTTCCACTCTGACCCATGGGATACGTTGAACTCTCCACCTCGTCCCTGCACCCCAGCAGACCCAGGATGAGCGAGAGGAGGGTTAGTATCCGAATGCATCGCATTGCCGGTTACTCCTTTCTTCCACTGCCCTGTTACACGCCTTGTCTATCGCAACTCCTCCGAGTCGCCATCGCGTAGCCGTAAGGAGCGGTGCTTTGGCGCGAGCACTGGCCGGATGACAGACCCGTCCGGGTCAGGCGCTGCGCAGGATCGCCACCGGGGCTTCTTTGGCTGCTCGTCGGGCCGGAACAAATGCTGCGGCCTGGCCCAACAGAAGCACGGTCAGTACGCCAATGGCGAGAAATGGCGTCTCGATCCTGGCCACCTCGTAGTACCGGGCCACGGCCATGTTCAGGCCGATGGCCAGTACGGTGCCGACAACAGACCCGGTGGCGGTGAGAATCAGGTTCTCCACCAGGAAGTACCGGAGGATGTCGGATTTCCGGGCACCCAATGCGCGCCGGATACCGATCTGACGATACCGCTTGCGAACCCAGAAGCTGGCCAGTCCGTACACGCCCGTAGCCGTTACCACCAACAGCGCCAACCCGGAGCTCAGGAACATTATCGCCATGGTCTGATCGTGGCGGAAGTAGTCGGCGCGCAGTTCCCGGAACGAGGTGCTGCGGGCGATGGTGCGGTTTGCGTCGCGCTGCGACAAGGCCGCCTCACTGGACGCAATCACATCCGCCACCCGCCCATCCGCGGCACGGATGGCGAACATCACGCGAGGCCCGTCCGGAATCAGCGGCAGGATGAGTGACATGTCATTGTCTGCATCGGTCTTCAGAACAGGCCGGGAAAGCGACTTGACGATGCCGACCACCTGGATGGGATGCTGCGCATCGGCATACAGGAACTTGCCGACTGCGCCGCCTTCCGGAAACAGCTCGTCTGCCAGTGCCTGCGAGACAACGGCCTCGCTTGCCTTGTAGAGCCCGGCATAGTCGGCGCTGGCCTCCATCGGCACGAACGCTCCCGCAGACAGGTCACGGCCGGCAACAAGGGTCAGGCCCAACACCTGGACTGCTGGCGAAGATGCCGTGTAGACAGTCGGCTCTGCCTCGACGATACCGGAGATGTCATTGCCTTCAAGCACCTTGTTGGTGAATCCCACCGACCAGCTGCGCTGGGAAAGGGGAAGCGACTCTGCTGCGACTACCTGTTCGACGCCTGGCTGTTGCCGGATGGCCTCCAGGTCGGTCCTGATCGAGGCTGCAGGGTTGGCTGCTGCAGGCCCCAGGTACTCGGTCTCGATGACGCCCAGGTTCGCCTCTTCCAGGCCCGTCTTGTAGGTGAGGGTTCCCAGCCGCTCGGACAGCAGAAACGCAAGGTTCGTCACGCACGCGGTGGCAACCAGCACCTGCACCAGAAGAATGGACGCGATGACGCGGTTGCGGGTGAGCGCGCGGACGACAAGGGGAACTTCTGCAATGCTCATTCTGACGCCTTGATCTGCATGGCCAGACGGCCCGAGGTAGCGCGCAGCGCAGGGAAGAACGCAGCGATCACGCTGGAGACACACGCCAGGCCCATGGTGAGAGCGGCCATGCTGAGATCCATGTTGGCCAGCGAGGCGTAGTCTTCCGGCTGCGTCCGCACAAGGTAGAGGCCGGCCTCTGCAACGATCAACCCTACCGCACCGCCCAAGCCGCCGATGATCAGTGCTTCAGTGCAGAGCTGATAGATGACGTCCTGCCGACGCGCACCCAGCGCCCGACGGACCGATATTTCATGGGACCGGCGGATGAAGCGGGCGAAGATCAAGGCACTCATGTTCAGCAGGCAAACGATCAGAAACCCCAGGCACAGCGCCAACTGCAGCTTCACCTCGTTGGGGATGATGCGATGCTCGACCAGGAAGTCCTTCAGGGACACCATCCGCGGTGCAGTTGTCCTGTCAAACCTTCCCGCCTGGTGCTGTGCACGTGCGTAGTTGCCCAGGAAGCGCTCGTACTGCTCGACACTGGCCGCGTCAGGCAACTCCGCCCAGAACTGGATCCACGACGTGCGAGCGTCCTGCAGGCGATTGGGGGATTTGTCACCACTCCATGAAAAGACGCTGTTGGACACCGTCATCTGCATCTCTGCCGCGACACCTAACGGTATGAAGAAGTCTTCGCGCCCCTTGAACACGTCCTGCTGAAGGTCCGTATAGAACCGTGGGCGCGGGCTCCACGGACCGGCAACACCCACCACCGTGAATGCCTGGCCACCCAGCCGAACAGTCGTACCCACCAGGCCTTCACCGCCCAAATGAGCAGCCAGATCCTGACCCAGCACGACAACCCGGGCGCGGGCAGCATCATCTTCACGCGTCCAGGCCCTGCCCTGCACCACTGGGATGCCGAACATGGCAAACGCATCCGCAGTGACATACTGCCCTTGCGTGAAGAATGGAATCTGCACGCTGCGCTGCGCATCCACCAATAGACGAGCAGATGCCAGCGCGGCCTGATGGGAGGCCGGGGCCTGCCGCAGCAGGTTCTGGGCATCTACCCAGGAAAGGGCCACCCGCGGGTCCATGCCAGGCCTGACGTCGTAGGAGGTGGGGAGTGCGTCGATGAAGGGGTGATAGAGATGCTCGCTTCGCCCCGGCAGTGGATCCCACGTCATTGTCCGCACGACGGTCAACATCGTCATGCTCGCGCCAATGCCCAACCCCAGCGCCAGGATCAGCGCGGCGCTCATTCCCTTGGTTTCCAGAAGCCTTGTGCGGGCCAGCGCAAAGTAATGGCCTAACATATACGTCTCTCTAATGCAGGAATGTGGCCGCAGTCGGAATCACGTCCACCGGTTCAATCGAGATCCACGCCGTGCTGTTCTGCGCCCTGTCGCGGGCTTCCAGCAGATGCATCAGGCGGAAGCGCGAGCGCTGGACGATCCGAAGGATCGCTTCGATGCCCTTCTCGCTGCGATCCTTGATGAACGCCCTGGGTATCTTGTTCTGATTCAGGGCGTCCACAACGGCTTCCAGGGTCAGGTAACCAAGCCGCTGGGTAGAGGCACTGTCGATGAAGTTCGAGGCGCTTTCCGCCATGCGCGGCAGAAACGCCGCTAGCAAGGCCTGGATGCTGTCCTGGGAGTGATTGAAGTCGGAGAAGACCATGTCTATTCCGCCGTCAAAGGCGGGGGCCCGGGCAATATCGGCAAAGCCGATTTCCTGCCAGTTGGAGACAACGTGATTCTCGACCCCGGCCCACTGGAATACGTGCTTCAGGAAAGCGGGATAGTCCTGCGCCTTTTCCCGCAGCAGATCGGCAAACGGCCCCTGCAGGCCCTCCACAAACCTGATGCCTGGCTCGCTGGAGAAGTGCGAGCCATTGTCGTAGGTGTGAATGACACCGCCACCGTTCTCCCGCAGCGCACCGGCCATCCAGGCCGCAGTGACGCCAAACCCGGTACCCAGTTCAACCACGATGCGTGGGCGCATCCGCTTGACCAAGCTGTACAGCAGTATGCACAGATCCTCGCTTCCGTAAACCCAGCCCATGGACTCGCGCAGCGAGCTCAGCTTTTCAAGCAGCATTCACACCTCCGGCGTTGCCGGCAAGCAACCACGCATCCAACGCATCCTGCACAGCCGCATCGGCCGCGACGGAACGAAGGTAAGGCGAGAATGCATGGAAGGCTACCGCCTCATCCGTCACGTACAGGAGCATCTCTCCCGCTTCGGATCGGAAGGCGTGTGCGGCCGCTCGCGTTAGTTGCTCGCACACACCACCATCGACCTCAACGCTTTCACGGGGAAAGTGGATTCCGTTGTAGTCCCGCCCAAGGAACCACGCAACCACGGGGACGCCCTTCGGCCTGGAAACGTGGAACTGGTGTCTGCGGCGCTCTTCATCATCAAGCTGCCGTTCCTGCCGCCAGTCAAAAAGTGACCATACCGACTTCTGCATGGGGTCTTCGATGCGGGACAGGTCTGGTTCTTCGTAGCCAAAACTGTAGGCGAAGTCAGGCGTGTTCGCGCCTGGAAGAGCGCGTTCGAGTTCAAACCACTGCACGTTCAATGGAGCCAGGCACCGGGACACACCGCGCGTGCCCGTGTCGTGACAGAGGCTCACCCCCAGCGCCAGAAGCGGCTGCAGGCGGATATGGAACCAGCGGGCGTCCACTCCGCGCTCGGCCAGAAATTGTTCGATCTGCGTTCCTGCCAGTGAGAAGACCCGATTCACCACATTGGCTCCGCGGAACAGACGCTCGAGATGCGCACCTGGGCTCAAGCGGAGTACTTCGGGCCAGGGTTGGCCCTCCATTACCGGGATCAGTTCATCAATGTGCATGGCAGGGACACCTGTAGCCATGGCCCGCAGGGCGACAGGGTCAAGGTGATCCGCATGGATGACGACCGTTCTGCTCATTGCTGCCACTCCCCATAGCGATACTGCCGCTTCATTTCGGCCTGCATTCGATCGATCATCTGCCCAACCTCACTATTGATGGCGTCCTTGGTCATCAACCGACCACTGAGATCCTGCTCGATCAGGAAGCCGGCAGCGCAGACGGCCAGCCTGCGTTGGACGTGGCGCTTGGCGGTTTCACCCAAGTCCGGCGAGACTTCAAGATGACGTTTCAGCAAGCGGTGGCACACGTAGTAGACGAAGACAGCGTGGATGTAGGAGGAGTTGGGAATGGGATTCCCGGACCAGGGAGATACGACACGATGCTGGTAGTCATTGGCAACGAAGAACCCGTTGGCCAGCTCCCATGCGGCCAGATAGTTGTGGGTGCTTTCATGCATGATGCTCTCCATGCATGCCTCAACCAGAAGTTCAGGGTTATGCGTGTTCAGCAGTCGAATGGAACCCGGCTGCCTCGGCACATGCTCCGAGCCGTAGCGGCCGGCTTCATCGGAGGTGACGTCTGCCGACTTGCGTACGGTGATCCGCCGGACGAAGTTGCGGATGAGAAGGCCGTACATGGGTTCTGCACTATCGATCGCCGCCAGTGCGTCTGACAGCTTTCGCGAGACATGCTCGCGCTCCGCATCGGTCAGCGGCAGGCACGGTTGGCTCAGCACTCCAGAGCGTGGCTCATGATGCCGCGCCGGTGGGCTCTCAAGATCCAACGCGATACAGTCACCCAGCTTCGGCAACTGCCGAAGGGTCCACACGCCCGTGGCATCCTTCTCCGCAACGCAGTCTCCAACCGGACTGTAGAGCTGCCACTGCCGCGCCTCCCTCAGGTACCTGCCTGTCCGTCCCTGTGCCAGTTCGGCGATCGACTTCTCCCGAGCGATGATGTCGTGCAGCGCGCCAAGCGCGCGGGCCTGTTCCTCCGCCCTCTCCTGCTCGTCGGCTCCCGCCTCCAGCCTACCCTTCCGTGCGGACTCCAGGCACAGATACTGCTCACAGAACTCGGAACTGAGCAGTACGCGGGCTTGGTGATCGGCACCGATTGACTGGTACATCTGGTGCATGACACGAGCCATGGCCCCGTACTGCTGGTCGGCAAGCACTTCCTGAAGTCGCGCTCTCATCCTGCGGAGTCTTGACCAGAGGATGCCCTCGACGACCGACTCCATGCTTTCTGTTGCATCTGCGATTTCCATCAGGCAGATCGGGTTTTTTACATCTGGCGGTTGGGCCTGGGCCATCGAACTCATTCTCCTACTCCATGTGGTGATCGCCGTCCTCGCCACTTGCTTCTGGCAGCTCTTATCCACCCTTCAAATCCACTTTGAGGCCGAAGACAAGAAGCCACCTCCGGCCTCCATAGGCTCTGCATGACAGTGATTCACGTGCAAGGGGCGGAGAGATCCCCGCCCCTCTCTCTTCAGACGTCGAATCGGGAATCCGCGGCAATGCGCGAAGCAAATGCCATCTGCTTGCTCGCCGTGTCATGATGGTGATGGGATCCGAATGAATCGGAGTGATGGTGCCCATCTGCGAGAAGCGCGGATTTTTCGTCTCTGAACTCACTGATGCTCAGAGACTGCATATCCGCCTGGATGGACGTCGACGCCGCAATGTCATTGGCGAAATCTCCGTTCGATGCAGCAGCAGAAGCCGAACCTGCTGCCGCGACACCCACAATGATCAGCGTGAGGGACGAGAGAGTCTTTACAGCAGTGCGTTGGGTCATTTTTCTTTACTCCATGTAATGGTGGGCATTTGATCTTCTGAGCTGCGAACGTGATCAGCGTTGTGGCTCAACTTGATTCAACGGCGCGCCGGCATCCAGCTGCAACCTCGCTGCTGTGCCGCGCACAGCTTCCGCCGCGCGCGGGCGGTTGCGCTCCAGCTTTCACTACGTGCAGAGGGCAACCATCACCAGTCGAGTGCTTGAATTTGCGCTTGCGTGCTGGCCCCGAAAGGACGTCACTGTCGCTAACGTCTTGGCCAAAGATAGGGAGGACGCGGCGTTCATCCCGTATCGCCACGTGTCAGAAGCAGCGTCCTCAGCGCATTCAAGAAGATATTCGTGCGAGAACCGACATATGTAGAACTGCTACAGAATTGACGATCTGTATTGGCGCTCACACACTTCCCCGCACGCCCTGTGCAAGGGAGCATAGGAAGGGGAGTATTCATGGAGTTCCGCACTGATTCACTGTCCGCCCGGATCCGCGTTGCGGGTATCAGCAACGGGTTATCTCAAACCGATCTCGCCAAAGCCCTGAACGTAAACCGGGCGACGGTGGGCCACTGGGAACGCGAACTAGGCTTCGTGCCGTCTATCGACCATCTGCATGCGTTGAGCAGGGTCACGTGCGTGAGCGTATCTTGGCTGATTACGGGGAACACCATCGCCGATGGTGGGAAGCCTGAAGGTATGCGCCTGCAGATGGAAGCCCACATGTTGACGGCATCGCGCAACCTTCCGATCTCCCTCCTCGACAACATTGTTGAGTTGATGAGGTCTGCCGAACGACATATATGACGTCGTCCCGACGACTGAACCACACGTAGTGGCTTGCCGGACAAATCCTATATACACCGCCGGAGTACTCCGATGGTGATCGGCGCACCGCCGCCGCACCATCAAGCGCCCGTCTGCAGGAAACCACACATGAGCCTGGCGCTGGTCCACAGCCGTGCCCGCGCTGGGGTCGATGCCCCACTGGTGCGGGTGGAGGTGCATCTCTCTGGCGGCCTGCCTGTCACGCAGATCGTGGGCTTGGCCGAGACCAGCGTGCGCGAATCTCGCGAGCGCGTGCGTGCTGCCCTGCTCTGCGCGCGCTTCGACTTCCCGCAGCGGCGCATCACCTTGAACCTCGCGCCTGCCGACCTACCCAAGGAAGGTGGGCGTTACGACCTGGCCATCGCACTGGGCATTCTGGCGGCCAGCGGCCAGGTCGATCCGCAGTCGCTGCTGCAGTACGAATTCCTGGGCGAGTTGGGCCTGACCGGTGAACTGCGGCCGGTGGCTGGCGCGCTGCCGGCGGCGATTGCGGCGGCTGACGCCGGGCGCATCCTGGTGGTGCCGCCGGGCAATGCCGCAGAAGCTGCTCTGGCCGAGCACGCCGATGTGCGGGTGGCCCGTACCCTGCTGGAATGCTGCGCGGGGCTTGGCAATCCGCGCCTGCTGCCACCCGTGGAGCGCGTGGACACGACGCCCCTGCCACTGCCTGATTTGGCCGACGTGCGCGGGCAGGCGCATGCGCGGCGTGCATTGGAGGTCGCCGCTGCGGGTGGGCACCATCTATTGCTGATCGGTAGCCCTGGCTGCGGCAAGACACTACTGGCCTCGCGCCTGCCCAGTCTGTTGCCGGATACCGAAGAGACTGAGGCGCTGCAGCTGGCCGCGATTGCATCGGTGAGTGGCGAAGGGTTGGACCCACGGCGTTGGCGGCAGCGGCCCTTTCGAGCGCCGCATCATAGTGCGAGTGCAGCGGCGCTGGTGGGTGGCGGCAACCCACCCTGCCCCGGTGAGATCTCGCTGGCCCATCACGGTGTCCTTTTCCTCGATGAGCTTCCAGAGTGGAACCGAAGCGCGTTGGAAACCCTGCGCGAGCCGCTGGAATCCGGCCACATCCGCATCGCCCGCGCGGCGCGCAGCGTGCAGTATCCCGCGCGGTTCCAACTGGTGGCAGCGATGAACCCTTGCCCGTGTGGCTGGGCCGGTGACCGCAGCAACCGCTGCCTGTGCAGCGATGAGCGCATCAACCGCTACCGTGCGCGCGTCTCCGGCCCGCTGCTGGACCGCATCGACCTGCATATCGGCGTGACGCGCATGGATGCGGTGGAGCTGCGGGAGAGTACGCCGCTGGGTGAGCCCAGTGCTGCGGTACGTGCACGGGTGGAAGCCGCGCATGCCCGGCAGCAGGCGCGTGGCGGGCTCAATGCCCATCTGCCACCGGCGGCGCTGCGTGCCTGTACGAAACTGAGCGAGGCCGATCAGGATCTGTTGGAGCAGGCGATTGAGCGCCTGCAGCTTTCTGCGCGGGCGATGCACCGGATTCTGCGGGTGGCGCGCACGATTGCGGATCTGGCGGGTTGCGAGGTGATCCAGACGGCGCATCTGGCTGAAGCGATTGGCTATCGGCAGTTGGATCGGGGAAAGCCCTAGGAGCACCGTTCGGAGTGGTCGTTGGTTGAGTCGACTGTTGGTCGACTCACGCGCGAAGCGCGGCCTTCTGTGAAGTAGATGCAAAGAGCGGTCGACTGACAGTCGCCCCCACCAAGGGCAGGCATCACGCCGCGGAATCCACCCGCCCACGCTTCGCCAGCAACGCCACCCGACGGCTGACCAGCGCGTGCAGCTCCGCCAGCTCCGACGCCCGGTCAGCCGTCATGTTCCCGCCGAACAACACCCGCGACAACGCCGCCTCGTCGCTGTCGTGCGGGTGCTGCCACCGGTCCCGGTACACCTTCTGGCACACCAGCCAGGCCAGCCGCAGCCCCCCACCGGGCAACGGGCGGACCACACGCTCGTAGACGTGCCAGAACTGGTACTCGGCCTGCAGGTCGATCACAGGCGCCACGGACAGCGCCTGCCGGGGCCGTCCATGACTCCGTATGCCGAACAACGGTGATCGCGGGTTGTACTGAGCCATGTAGACAGGATGACCCAGCAACATTGTGGGAACCTTGCGTCGCCGCCAGAAAATCCCTGTTGATTGCGCAAGGCGGGTTTGTGGGCGGATCTGGGCACCTGCCTGGGGACCGCCAGGTGCATCCACGCATGGCGTGGATCTACTTAGAAGGCCATCGAGGTGCTGAACATTAGCTGCCGGGGGGCGCTGCGCTGCAGGGTCTGGTAATCCCCCGAGAACGACGAGCCGGCGATGGTGGCGGTGCCGATGTTGTGGCGGTTGAACAGGTTGCTCACGTCCAGCCGCAGCTCCAGGCCGGGCACGGCGCTGTCCGCACCGAAGCGGTAGGCGGCATAGGTGTTGACCTGCCAGAAGGTCGGCACGCGGATGTCGTTCTCGTAGGTGAAGGGCTGGCGCAGGTAGGAGGTGCTGGTGGCACCGAAGCGCCAGTCACCGAAGTGGGCGGACAGGTCGCTGACCAGCGAGATCTGCGGGTAGCCCGGCTGGGCGTTGCCCTTGATCGGGTACACCGTGTCGCCCACTACGAAATCGCTGTCGTAGTACGAACGGGCCACGGCCACGCCCTGGTAGAACTGCAGGTGGTCGGTCAGGTCGGCGGTGATGCCGAGGTCGGCGCCGATCACGTGCATCTTCGGCATCAACCGCACGGTGTTGATCTGCGCGAACTGGGTACCGATGGCGGCCGACAGCAGGCGGTTGCGGATGTCGTTGTAGAACACGTCGCCGGTGATCGTCAGCCGGTCGAAGCGATGCGATGCGCCCACGGTCAGGTTCCAGTTCTTCTCCGGGCGCAGCGTGCCGGCCACGCGGTCGAACTCTTCCTGGTCGGTGATGGTCCACGCCGAGGCGGTGTAGCCGATGTTGCCGCGCTGGGCCACGCGGTAGCCGTTCATGGTGTTGGCCAGGTCGATGAAGGCATCGGTGGATTCGGTCGGGCTCCAGAGCAGCGAGACATGCGGCAGGAAGTTGCTCTTCGCGCGCAGCGTGCCGTTCACCGGCCGGTCCTTGGCATCGCCGAGGCCGCCGCCGCTGGTGCGGAAGTCCACGGCCTTGAAGCCGACACCCAGCTTCAGCGTGTCGTTCAACACGATGTCGTCCTGCAGGTAGAACTGGCGCGAGCGGGTCACCCAGCTCGATGCGTTGTCGGTCTTGAACGCGGGGCCGTACACATCGAACGGGCCGGTGGCCTTCAGCGGTGGGCCCTCGCCCAGCAGTGGCTGCTGGTACCACTCGGTCTTGGCCGCGGCCTTGCTCTTCTCCTGCCAGAAGCCGGCGGTGAAGGTGTGCGCGCCGGTCTCGAACTGCAGGTTGAGCATGCCGCCCAGCCGATTCACGCGCGGGGTCTGCACCTGTTCGGAGAACGGCGCGCCGTTGGGCGACGGTACGGTCGGGTCGGTCAGCGTGGCCTGGGTGTGGCTGTTGGCGTTGTACAGCTGCACTTTGCCGCTCAGCGCCGGGGTGATCTGGAAACGGTGGTTGATCGAGGACACGCGATCGCGGGTGATCTGGCCGGTGTCGTACGGGATCAGTTCGGACAGCTCGCCGCAGGTGTAGGCACCGCAGGATTTGTCCGCATTCTCCGGCGAGGCCACGTACCAGGCCCACGCATAATCGGGATAGAAGATGTCGGCCTTCCAGCCCAGCTTGCGGATCATGTCGAAGGAGATGTTGTTGTAGCCCCAGACCTTGGCCTTGCTGTCGGACAGGAACACGGTGAAGTCGCCCCAGGCGACATCCTGCTGCAGCTTCAGGTCGCCGCGCAGGAAGTTCTGGGTGCCCTCGCCCTGGTACTTGTCGGCGGACACGCGCTGCAGGTCGACCAGCACCTTCGGGCCGTGCTCACCGAGTTGGCCGCTCTGCCCGGACACGGTGGTGACCAGCGTGTTGTTGCTGCCCACGCCCTGTTTCACGCGCAGGCTGGGCGTGTCCTGCAGCTCGCGCAGGCGGTATTCCAGGCTGCCGCCGTTGACGCTGCTGGAGAACACGCTGACCGGTGCGCCACCGGGGCTGACCGTGATCGCGCCGATGCCATCGGGCACGCCCACGTTCACCACGCTGGTGCCGGTGAGCGAGAGGAAGCCGTTGTCGTTCAGTGGCACGCCTTCGAAGGTGATGCCCATTTCGTTCATGCGGAAGCCGCGCACGAACAGGCTGGTAGCGGAGATGTCCAGGCCCAGCCCGTCGGTGGCGGTGTAGCTGGCGCCGGGTACCTGCTTGAGCATGGCCAGGCCGTTGTTGCCGGTGACCATCGCATCGAGGTCTTCGGCCTTGATGATGTAGCGGTTGGGGCCGACCACCTGGGTGGGTGCAACGGCGGCGCCGCGCGGCGTGGCGATCACCTGCAACGCGTTCAAGGTGGTGGGCGTGTCATGTGCTGCGTCGTGCGATTCTGCGGCGTACGCAGGTGCGGTGATGGCCGTGATGATGGCCAGAGCGAGGCGCGTCGTGGGTGGGGTGTTCATGGGCAGATCCAGGGTGCAGGGAGAGAGCGGCGCAGGCGCACGCCCAGCGCGTTGCAGCACCGGTGTCGGCGCCCTGGCTGGCGATGCGATTGCGTTGAGGGAGTGACGGCGCGGTGCGCGCCGGTCAGCAGACGAAGGCGATCATCTGCCGTGGGATTCGATGGGGTGATTTCGACGTGCGAAATTCTTGCATCGCAGTGCCGCATTCGCCATTGCGCGGTGGTACAGCGCGGATGGCGATGGGGATGGGTGGGTTATACGTGGGTATAGCCTGGGTCGGCGCATACGGTGCGCGTGTGCCAACCAAGGTTGGCACCTACCAGGGCCCACGAGACATGGTAGAGGCCGACCTTGGTCGGCGCATACGGTGTGCGTGCGCCAACCAAGGTTGGCACCTACCAGGGCATAGGGGCGCGCGGTTACTGCAGGACGAAACGCTCAATGGCGCGCGCCACGCCTTCGTCTGCATTGCTGGTGGTCTCGAACCGCGCCACCGCCTTCACCGCGTCGATGGCATTGCCCATCGCCACGCTGGTACCGGCGTACTGCAGCATGGTCAGGTCGTTCTCCTGGTCGCCGATGGCCATCACGTTGGCGCGGTCGATGCCGAGGTGCTCGGCCAGCTTCTGCAGGCTTGGGCCCTTGCCAGCGCGGTGGTCAAACACTTCCAGGAAGAACGGTGCGCTCTTCAGCACCGCGAAGCGCTCGGTCAGTTCGCTGGGCAGGCGCGCGATGGCGGCATCCAGCACGTCGGGCGCGTCGATCATCATCAGCTTGATGAACGACATGGACGGGTCCATGTCTTCCACGCGGCGATAGGACAGCGGCATCCGCGAGAGATGCGAGTCGGCCACGGTGTAGTAGCTGATGTCCTGGTTGGGCGTATACATGCGCCGGCTGTCCAGCGCCTGGAAGTGCACACCCAGGTCGCGGGCCACCTGCTCGCAGAACAGGAAGTCGTCGAAGCTGAGCGGATACTCGACCACGGTTTCGCGCGTGCCGATGCGCTGCACCAGGCCGCCGTTGCAGGCGATGCAGTAATCATCGTCGCCGGTGATGCCCAGCTCGTGCAGGAACGGCGCCAGGCCCGGAACCGGGCGGCCACTGGTCAGCACGATGTGCACGCCCAGCGCGCGCGCCTGCGCGATCGCCTGCTTGGCCCGCGCGGTGAGGGTGTGGCCGGGGTCCAGCAGGGTGCCATCCATGTCGATGGCGACCAGTTCGATGGTCGATTGCCTGCGGCCCATGTCCATTGCGTTCAACTCGTGCGGGGCACGCCAGTTTAACCCCTCATGCCCGGTTCACCTCTTTGCCCACGTTGGCCGGGATACTGCGGGAGCCTGTGCGTCCCCCACCGCAGGACGGCCCGCTGACCGCCCTTCCCTGGAGAACCTTGCGACGCATGACTTACCGTGCCCCCGAAACCAACGACAGCGCCCCTCTGGCCCAGCAGATCGAGCAGATGATCGACGAGCTGCCCGGCGACCAGGTGAGCGTCGGTACCCTGCTCAGCGCGCTGGGCGATGAAGGTCTGCTGCTGATCGTGATCCTGCTCTCGGCCATCTTCATCATTCCGGTGTCGATTCCCGGGCTGAGTACGGTGTTTGGTGCCTCGATCCTGCTGATCGGCCTGAGCCGCGTACGCAACCGGCCGCTGTGGGTGCCGCAGAAGCTGGCGCGCCGCGAGATCGCCACCGACAAGCTGAAGGCCAACCTGGGCCGTGCGCTGAAGTGGGTGCACCGCATGGAGCGCCTGTCGCGGCCGATGCGGCTGGCGGTGATGGTGCGCTCGAAGAAGATGATGCGCCTGAACAACCTGATGCTGGTGTTCGCGACCCTGCTGCTGATGGCGCCGGCCGGGCCGATTCCGTTCAGCAATACCTTGCCGGCGCTTGCGCTGATGTCGTTTGCGATTGGCTTCATCCAGCGCGATGGTGCGGCGGTGGCGGCTGGTTATGGTTTCGTGGTGGCTACGGTGGCGTATTTCGGCGTGCTGCTGGGTGGCGTGGGGTTTGCTGCCGAGTCGGTGTTCAGTGGATTCCGCGCGGCGCCTTCGGAAATGTAGAGCCGAGCCCAGGCTCGGCTGCTTATGGTCTTCTGTAGAGTCGGGGGGGGGGGGGGGGGGGGGGGGGGCCCCCCCGGGCGCGGGGGGGGGGGGGGCGCGCGGGGGGGCGCGAC
>NZ_JAWIRR010000005.1:54922-97647 GCF_036320065.1 Stenotrophomonas sp. SMYL8 | reverse complement strand
ATCATCCGCCCACCCCCCAGCGCGAGCCCGAGACAAAACCCCCCCCCCCCCCCCCCCCGACTCTACAAGGGCCAGATCCAAAGCAGTCGAGCGTGGCTCGACGCTACACAGCTACTTGGCCGACACCCGCCACACCACGTCGCCCACGTCATCGGCGACCAGCAATGCACCCTCGGCATCCATGGCCATGCCCACTGGCGCGCCCATCAGCGTCTTCTCGTCCTTCGAGGCGAAACCACTGACCACGGTCTGCGGCCGCCCGGTCGGCTTGCCGTCCTTGAACGGTACGTAGACCACTTCGTAGCCGCTCAATGGTGAGCGATCCCAGCTGCCGTGCTCGCCGATGAAGGCGCCACCTTGGTACTGCGCCGGCAGCGCCTGGCCGGTGTAGAACAGCAGGCCCAACGGTGCCACGTGCGAGCCGATGGCGTAGTCGGGCGTGATGGCCTTGGCCACCAGGTCCGGCCGCTGCGGCTGCACGCGCTCGTCCACGTGCTGGCCGTAGTAGCTGTAGGGCCAGCCGTAGAAGCCATCTTCCTTCACCGAGGTCAGGTAGTCCGGCACCAGGTCGGCACCGATCTCGTCGCGTTCGTTTGCCACCGCCCACAGCTGGCCGGTGCTCGGCTCCCAGTCCAGTCCGGTCGGGTTGCGGATGCCCGACGCAAAGATGCGGCTGCCACGAGTGGCGACGTCCACTTCCAGCACAACCGCGCGGCGGTACTCGACGGCCAGGCCGTTCTCGGTGATGTTGCTGTTGGAGCCCACGCCCACGTACAGCTTGCGGCCATCGCGGCTGGCCAGCAGTTCCTTGGTCCAGTGGTGGTTGATGGTGCTGGGCAGGTCGGTGAACTCACGGCCCTTGTCGGACATGCGGGTTTCACCAGCCACGTAGTGGTACTGCATGATGTTGCCGGTGTTGGCCACGTACAGCGTGTCGCCGATCAACTGGATGCCGAACGGCGAATGCAGGCCTTCGATGTAGACGCGTTGGGTCCAGGTGTTCGTTCCCGGCGTGCGGCGCAGCAGGGTGACCCGGTTGCCGCCCTTGCCGGCCTTGCCCGAGCGCGCCTTGACCTTGCCGGCGATCCACTGCTTGGGCGTGGTGACCGGTTCTTCGCCGGGGCCATTGCCCTCCACCACCAGCACATCGCCGTTGGGCAGGGTCAACAATCGCCGCGGATGCAGCAGGTTGGCGGCGATGCGTTCGATCTTCAGGCCCTCGGCCACCGTGGGTGACTGGCCCTCGGCCCAGCCCACGCCGCGCGGCACCTGCATCGGCGGCATCAGGAAGTTCTTCGGTGCCGGCAGCGGCGGCTGCGCACCGGATTGGTCGGTGGGTTGGTACTCGGCCTTGCCCGCGCAGGCCGACAGCATCACGGCCAGCGCCAGGGCGCCCACGGTAGGCAGGATGTGCTTAGCCATGACGACCTCCCTGCAGCACCGGCGGCTGCAGTGACAGCAGGATCAGGCCCAGTGCGATCAGGGCCACGGTCAGCGCCGACAGGATCGTGCCCGGCACCGCGACGGCATAGGCATCGCGGCTGTGCACGAAGGCGTTCCAGATGGCCAGCACGACCGCGACCAGGTTGAGGAAGAAGTCGATACGGTCGATGCGGGTGCCGGTACCGTTGCGGCGCCAGACCGCGAACAGGTTGATCAGGCGCGGAATGATGGCGATCAACAGGCCGAAGGTGATCAGCCAGGCGGCGGCCTTGCCCCACATCACCTCGGCGCTGTTGAGGTAGATCGCGTCGAAGATCAGTGCGCCGACGAAGAAGCCGAAGGGTATCGGGTTCAACAGGCTGAACAGCGTGGTGCCGAGGCCGCGATGGGCCTGGGCCAGAGGGTTGACCATCATCGTGCTCCGATGCGGAAGGGTGCACGGGCTGTAGTAGCACAGCCGGATGTGAGGGCGCGCGATGATGCCGGGTAGATCCACGCCATGCGTCGATACGCGTGCCAACCAAGGTGGGCACCTACCAGATGCGGGCCGCTGCAGTCGTCATTACCCCACGGCATAAGTGTTTGTGACGCAATCGGCACATCTGCAGATTGGGAGTGTGAAGAGGTAGGGGGTTGTTCGTTGTGTCGCGTTTGGCTCGTTGCGATGGGGCAGTTCCGCCCCGCCGTCCTGCCATGCCGATTCACAACAGAAGGATTCGTGTATGAAGCGACACACGCAACGCTCCGCGCCACCGCGCTCCGCGCGCCTGGCCCTTGCCGCTGCCCTGGTGCTGGGCAGCCTGGCCGCCACCGCCCAGGCCCAGCAGGCCGATCCGCTGGCCGGGCGTCAGTGGCATCTGCTCAACACCGGACAGGCCGTACTGGGCGATACCCTGCCGGTGGCTGGCAACGATCTGAACGTGGATGGCCTGTTCCGCAATGGCATCCGTGGCCAGGGCGTCACCATCGCCATCGTCGATGACGGCCTGCAGATCGCACACCCGGACCTGGCCGCCAACGTTGCGGCGGTCGCCGGCAAGAACTTCGCCAACCAGAGCAACAACCCTTCACCGTCCAATCCCGACCGCGACAATCACGGCACCATGGTCGGCGGCATCGCAGGTGCAGTAGGTGCCAACAACCTGGGCGTGCGCGGCGTCGCCTCGGCGGCCACCCTGAAGGGCTTCAACTTCCTGGCGTCCAATGCCCAGGGCAATTCGAATTCCAACATCGAGTACTCGTGGTGGGACGGCGCCGAAGTGGCCGACGTGGGGGTCTTCAACAACAGCTGGGGCTCCAGCCCGGGCAACCCCAACCTCCCGCTGGCCTACAGCCAGAACGACATCGCCGCCTATGAGCAGGCCATGTCCGGCACCCGTGGCGGCCGCGGTGGCATCTACGTGAAGGCCGCCGGCAACAACCACAACAACGGCGCACGCTCGGATGGCACCGACATCT
Organism: Stenotrophomonas sp. SMYL8; assembly: GCF_036320065.1. Lineage (NCBI taxonomy): Bacteria > Pseudomonadati > Pseudomonadota > Gammaproteobacteria > Lysobacterales > Lysobacteraceae > Stenotrophomonas > Stenotrophomonas sp. SMYL8. Next base: position 94,746 of record NZ_JAWIRR010000005.1, on the reverse strand, counting down.
GCTCGGCAGACACCAAGAACCGCAACACGGGTTGCATTCCGGCCGGCCGCGACCCGCGTAACAACCTGTTCAACGTGATCACCGTTGCCGCCGTGCGCGCCGATGGCGTGCGCTCGTCCTACTCGTCCACCGGCTCGGCGCTGTGGGTGTCCGGCTTCGGCGGTGAGAATGGTTGGCAGCGGCAGGTCGTGCCGGGGCAGCTGGCGATCCGCTACGATCCGGCCATCCTCACCACCGATGTCACCGGCTGCGCGCAGGGAAGCAACAAGAACACGAGCCTGCGCAACACTTTGGACGGCGACCAGTCTGCCATCGACAGCACCTGCAACTACACAGGCAAGATGAACGGCACCTCGGCGGCCACGCCGATGGTGTCGGGCGTGGCGGCACTGCTGCTGGAGACCAACCCGAACCTGTCCTACCGCGATGTGAAGTACATCCTGGCCACCACCGCCACCCGCACCGATCCGAACCGGGCAGCGGTGACCCACTCCGACGGCCGCGTGCTGGTGCCGGGCTGGACGGTGAATGCCGCCGGCCGTGCCTACAGCAACTGGTACGGTTTCGGTGTGGTCAACGCGGCACGCGCGGTACAGGTCGCAGAAGACTTCCAGCCGCTGGGTGCACTGGTGGATAGTGGCTGGCGCAACACGACGCGTACCGTGGCCATCGGCAATACCTCGGCGGCCGCGGCGCGCCTGACCTTCCAGCTGGCCAACGGTGCGCGCAACATCGAGAGCGTGCAGCTCGGCTTCCGCGTCAACCACAGCAACACACGCCAGCTGCAGTTCGTGCTGATCTCGCCCAGTGGCACCCGCAGCGTGGTGCAGCCGGCATTCACCGCGATCGGCTCTGGCCTCAATGGCGTCCAGCGCAACTTCACCAACTGGGACCTGCTGTCCAGCAATGCCTTCCTGGATGAGAACGCCACGGGCACCTGGACGCTGGAAGTCACCGACCTGGGGCAGGCCGCGAACGCTGCATCGCGTGGCAACCTCGAATTCTTCAAGATCCGCGTTCTGGGGCACTGATGATGAAGACGACCATTCTGTTGAGCACCCTCGCCCTCGCGGCGATGACCACCACCGCCTGGGCACAGAGTTCGGGCCAGACACCTCCGGCGAAGACCTTGTCGACCGTAGACACGCAGCAGTTGAAGGCGGAGGCCACTGGCCGTTCGTTCAATGTGGGCGGCTCGCGCTTCCAGCTGGCGCCGTCGGCAACCGTGCAGCAGGCCAGCGGCGGTCAGTTCCGGATCACCACCGGGGCTGATGCCAGCGCTGCGGCCGTCGGCACCCGCAGCAAGCGGTCCACGGATGCGTCTACCGGTGTGGCCGCACGTGCGGATGCCGGTACCAGCAAGTTTGCGGCCGCTGTCTCCAACGATGGCGCACCGGTCGTGGCGACCTCGCGCGTCAAGGTGTTCTTCACCGATGCGGCTTCGGCGCAGCGTGCGGCCACCGCCACCGGCGGCACCGTGGTGAAGGTGTCCAAGGCCTCCGGCCGCGCGATCGTGGAGTATTCCTCGGTGAACGCGGCGCTGGATGCGACCACCAAGCTGCTGTCGACCGCCGGCATCAAGGCAGCCGAGCCGGACGTGGTGCAGTGGGAAGAAACCAAGTAAGGCGTTGAGTGGTGCCCCCGGCCGGTTGGCTCTCCTGGCCGGCCGGGGGATTGGTGTATGGGGGGTGTGCCGACCAACGGTCGGCACCCACCAGATTCATTCACCGCGTGTCGACCAAGGTCGACACCTACCGGGGCAGCGGGCGCGACGAACAGGCGGCATCAGCCGGGCATGGCCCAGGATTACCGGGCGGCGAGCGTGTCGCCTTGCTTGAGGTGGCAGCTGGCCAGCGGGCCGTTGCCGGCGGCCGGGTGGCCGGGCTCCAGCAGCAGGCGCTGCACGTCGGAGAACAGCTTGTCCACCGGCATGCCATAGGGCGCGAACAGGCGCAGGCGGCCCTGGCGGTCGAACACGTAGCCACCGGCGATATGGCTCATGGTGTAGGTTTCCGGCACCGGGCCGGGTTCCTTTTCGTAGAACGCCTTGAAGTCGCTGGCCATCGCGGCCAGTTGTGCTTCGTTGCCGACCAGCGCGATCGCCTTGGGGTCGAAGGCTTCCACATAGGTGCGGGCGACTTCGGGCGTGTCGCGTGCGGGATCGACGCTGACGAACACCACCTGCAGCTGGTCGGCATCCTTGCCCATCAGGTGCTTGACCTGGCTGAGCTCGACCATGGTGGTCGGGCACACGTCCGGGCAGCTGGTGAAGCCGAAGAACAGATAGGTCACCTGCCCCTGCAGATCCTTGGGCCCGCGCACGGCGCCGTGGCTGTCAGGCATCGACCAGTGCTGGCCGAGCTCTTCGCAGGCAATGTCCTTGGAGTAGAAATCCATGCGCGACTGCGCGCTGCAGCCAGCCAGCAGGCCGATGGCCAGGCCTGCCAGCAGCGGCAGGCGGAATCGGGGAGAGAACAACGAACGGACAACAGCAGCAGGACGCTTCACGGGTACCACCAACGCAGACGCGGGCGGGGTCTCGGTCAGGCCTGCCCGTGGGGGAAAGAGGACGGAGGTGCCGGGGTGATCGCGCGGTCCATGCCGATCACCCCGGCCACGGTCAGTTGATCATCATGTGGTAGTGCATGCTCCAGATGATCCAGACCGACAGTGCGACGACGATGAACAGGATCACCAGGGTGAACACGAAGCTGGCCAGGTTCCAGCCGCCTTCGGACTTGCGGTCCATGTGCAGGAAATAGACCAGCTGCACCAGGATCTGCGCCACCGCGAAGCCGACCAGCAGGAACAGCGTGAGCGGCCGCGACAGCACCGGGTTCATCACCAGTGCGAACGGCACCACGGTCAGCAGCGCGCACAGCACGAAGCCGATCAGGTAGGACTTGGTGGAGCCGTGCGCATTGCCGGCGCGCGAAGTTTCGACGTGGGCCATGTCAGAAGGCTCCAATCAGATAGACGAAGGTGAAGACGCAGATCCACACCAGGTCCAGGAAGTGCCAGAACAGGCTCAGGCACGACACACGGGTGATGTTGGTCGGGGTCAGGCCACGGCGGTAGACCTGGTGCATGACCACCGCCATCCAGATCAGGCCGCTGGCCACGTGCAGGCCGTGGGTGGCGACCAGGGCGAAGAACGCCGACAGGTAGGCACTGGTGCTCGGGCCCGCGCCTTCGTGGATCAGGTGCGAGAACTCGTAGATCTCCATGCCGATGAACGAGGCACCGAGCACGAAGGTCACGCCCAGCCAGCGCAGCACTGCCGAGGTATCGTGGCGATGCATCGCCAGCACGGCCTGGCCGTAGGTGATGCTGGAGACCAGCAGCAGGAAGGTCTCGGCCATCACGAACGGCAGCGAGAACAGATCCTTGCCGGTGGGGCCGCCGGCGTAGGCGGTGCTGAGCACCGCGTACGAGGCGAACAGCGAACCGAACAGCACCAGGTCGGACATGAGGTAGACCCACATGCCGAACACCTTCATGCCGCCCTGCTCGTGGCCATGGTCGTGTTCGTGGTGGTCCTCGTGCGCCTGCGTGTCGCTGGCCAGCTCGGGGCGGGTCAACAGGTTCATGCGCGTACCTCCTTCAGCTTGGCAAGGTTGGCTGCTTCGGTGCGCGCCACCTCTTCGGAACTGACGTAGTAGTCCACGTCCTCGTCATAGGACCGCACGATCAGGGTGACGATCATCGCGATGAAGCTGGCTGCAGCCATCCACCAGATGTGCCAGACCAGGGCGAAGCACAGCACCAGGATCCAGATGTTGAGGATCAGCGGCACGCCGGTGTTCTTCGGCATGTGGATCGGTGCGTACTTCTTCGGCGGCGGCGGCAGGCCACGCTTCTTCGCTTCGTGGAAGGCATCCAGCTCATCGGCCTTGGGCACCACGGCGAAGTTGTAGAACGGCGGCGGCGACGGCGTGGCCCATTCCAGCGTGCGTGCGTTCCACGGGTCGCCGGTCAGGTCCAGGTTGCGCTTGCGGTCGCGCACGCTCACGTAGATCTGCACCAGCATCAGGATGATGCCCGCGAACACGAACAGTGCACCGATGAAGGCGGCGATCAGGTACGGCGTCCACGCCGGGTTGTCGTACTGGTTCATGCGGCGGGTCATGCCCATGAAGCCGAGCATGTACAGCGGCATGAAGGCCAGGTAGAAACCGATCACCCAGCAGGCGAACGACCACTTGCCCAGGCGCTCGTTGAGGGTGAAGCCGAACACCTTCGGGAACCAGTAGGCGAAACCGGCCAGGTAGCCGAACAGCGCGCCGCCGATGATGGTGTTGTGGAAGTGCGCGACCAGGAACAGGCTGTTGTGCAGCAGGAAGTCCGCGCCCGGGATGGCCAGCAGCACACCGGTCATGCCGCCGATGGTGAAGGTGACCAGGAAGGCGATGGTCCACAGCATCGGCACGCTGAACTCGACGCGGCCGCCGTACATGGTGAACAGCCAGGTGAAGATCTTCACGCCGGTGGGAATGGCGATGATCATCGTCATGATGCCGAAGAAGGCATTGACGCTGGCACCGGAGCCCATGGTGAAGAAGTGGTGCAGCCAGACGATGAACGACAGGATGCCGATCGCCAGCGTGGCGCCCACCATCGACTTGTAGCCGAACAGTTTCTTGCGCGCGAACGTGGCGGTCACTTCAGAGAAGATGCCGAACGCCGGCAGCACCAGGATGTACACCTCCGGGTGGCCCCAGGCCCACACCAGGTTCACGTACATCATCGGGTTGCCACCCAACGTGTTGGTGTAGAAGTTGAAGTCCAGGTAACGGTCCAGGGTGAGCGCACCCAGTGCCACGGTCAGGATCGGGAAGGCGGCGATGATGATCACGCTGGTGACCAGCACGGTCCAGGTGAACACCGGCATCTTCATCAGGGTCATGCCCGGCGCACGCATGCGCAGGATGGTGATGAACAGGTTGACGCCGGTCAGCAAGGTGCCGATGCCTGAAGCCTGCAACGCCCAGATGTAGTAGTCCACGCCCACGCCTGGACTGAACTCGATGCCCGACAGCGGCGGATAGGCGACCCAGCCGGTCATGGCGAATTCGCCAACGCCCAGCGAGATCATCATCAGCGCGGCGCCGACCACGAAGATCCAGAAGCTGAAGGCGTTGAGGAACGGGAACGCCATGTCGCGCGCGCCGATCTGCAGCGGCACGATGATGTTCATCAGGCCGACCACGAACGGGGTGGCCACGAAGAAGATCATGATCACGCCATGTGCGGTGAAGATCTGGTCGTAGTGCTCCGGCGGCAGGAAGCCGTCACTGCCCGGGCCAGCCGCGGCCAGCTGCGCGCGCATCATCAGCGCATCGGCAAAGCCACGCACCAGCATGACCAGCGCCACCACCACGTACATGATGCCGATCTTCTTGTGGTCCACGGTGGTGAACCAGTCACGCCACAGCGGGCCCCACAGCTTGAAGTACGTCACCGCGCCGAGCAGCGCGAGGCCACCCAGCACCATGGCCGCCAATGTGACCACGACGATCGGCTCGTGCAGCGGCACGGCCTCCCACGTCAATTTACCCAACATGTTCGTTACTCCTGGGAAACCTGGGCACCGCCGGCAGCGCCCGCCGGGGTCGCAGCAGCGGTGTTCTCACCAACGCCGATGAACTGGTCGATGACCTTCTTGAACAGCAGCGGTTCAACACTGGAGAAGTGCTGCACCGGTGCGTTCTTCGACGGCGCGGCCAGCGCCTTGAACTGCGTGAAGCTGAGGGCGTCGGGCGCGCTGCGCACCTCGGTCACCCAGCGCTCGAACTCTTCGTTGCTGCTGGCGGTGGCGATGAACTTCATGTTCGAGAAGCCATGCCCGCTGTAGTTGCCGGACATGCCACGGAACTGGCCGGGCTCGTTGGCGATCAGGTGCAGCTGCGTGCGCATGCCGGCCATCGCGTAGATCTGCCCACCCAGCTGCGGGATGAAGAAGGTATTCATCGTCGAGTTGGAGGTGATGTTGAACGCCAGCGGGCGGTCGACCGGGAAGTTGAGCTGGTTGACCGTGGCGATGCCGAGGTCCGGATACACGAACACCCACTTCCAGTCGGTGGCGATCACGTCCACATGCAGCGGCTCACCGGCCACGTCCAGCGGCTTGTAGGGGTCCAGCTCGTGGGTGGACTTCCACACGATCACCGCCAGCACCGCGATGATGATCAGCGGCACGCCCCAGACCACGATCTCCACCTTGGTGGAGTGCGACCAGTCAGGCATGTATTTGGCTTTGGTATTGCCGGCGCGGTAGCGCCAGGCGAACACGAAGGTCAGCACGATGGCCGGTATCACCACGATCAGCATCAGGCCGATGCAGATCAGGATCAGGTCGCGCTGGGCGAGCCCGACCATGCCCTTCGAATCCAGCAGCACCCAGTCACAGCCCGACAGGCCGACGCAGGCCAGGGCGACCAGCGCCAGGCGGATGCGGTTCCAGCAGATATTCATTGGAGGTCAACCCTGTTGAAGAAGCGCGCTTGACCGGCTCGCCTGCGCGCAGCGCCCGGGCGTGGAGCGGCTACACTGTGGGTACGAGGTCGCCTACAAGCAGGCGAACCACTCCAATCAAGCCCATACAAGATACATCATTGTATGGACCTGTGCATCTGCACGTATGGAAAAAACTGACCGATGACGCCACCTGCCGCCGGCCGCCGCCTGAAACACCCCAATCGCACCTGGGTTCGCCCCTTCCGCGAGGGCGCCGGCCCGCTGTACCTGCAGATTGCCCAGCAGGTGCGCGAGGCGGTGGATGACGGCGTGCTGCGCCCGGGCGACCGCCTGCCGCCGCAGCGCGACCTGGCCCAGCAGGTGGGCGTGGACCTGACCACGGTCACCCGTGCCTTCGCCGAGCTGCGCCAGGCCGGCCTGCTCGATGCGCAGGGCGCCGGTGGCACCTTCATCGCGCTGTCGGCCGGCAACCGCAGCACCTCGGTGGATCTGAGCATGAACATCCCGCCGCTGCTGGGCAGCGCGCCGTTCGCACAGGGCATGGAGGCCGGCTTCCAGCACGTGGGCCAGCAGCTGGGCCAGGGCGAACTGATGAGCTATCACGTCGGCGCCGGCACCCGCGAGGACCGCGCCGCTGCGGTGCAGTGGCTGGCGCCGATGCTGGGCACGGTCGGTGCCGACCAGGTGGTGATCTGCCCCGGCGCGCAGACCGCGCTGTGCGCGCTGATCCTGGCCCGCACCCAGCCGGGCGAGCTGATTGCCGCCGAGCAGCTGACCTACCCGGGTCTGCTGGCTGCCGCGCGGGTGCTGCAGCGGGGCGTGGTGCCGGTGGCGATGGACGCCGAGGGCATGCTGCCGGAGGCGCTGGAGGAGGCCTGCCAGCTGCGTCGCCCACGCCTGCTGTACCTGGTGCCGACCATCCAGAACCCGACCACGGCAACGATGTCGGCACAGCGCCGGCAGGCGCTGCTGGCGGTCGCCAAGCGCCACGATCTGACCGTGATCGAAGACGATCCCTACTGGTTGCTGGCCGGAGACGCCGCGCCACCGCTGGCCGCACACCGCGATGCCGGCTGCCCGGTCTATTACATCTCCACCCTGTCCAAGTGCCTGGCCCCGGGCCTGCGCACCGCCTACCTGGTGGTGCCGGCCGGCGAGCCGATGGAACCGGTGCTGGATGCGCTGCGCGCAATCGCGCTGATGCCGACCCAGTCGATGGTGGCGGTGGCCTCGCAGTGGATCCGCAGCGGCCAGGCCCAGGACATGGTGCAGCGCTTCCAGCAGGAACTGCGCGAGCGCCAGGCCATTGCCGCCCGTTACCTGCCGGCCCGCGCCCAGGCGCATCCGGCCGGCCTGCATGTGTGGCTGCCGCTGCCGCCGCGGCTCGACCAGTACCGGTTGATCCAGGCCGCACAGGAGCAGGGGCTGGGCATTGCCAGCTCCGATGCCTTCAGCGTGGAAGAACCGCCACCGGGCAATGCGATCCGCCTGTCGTTGGGCGGCGCGGTCGACCAGGGCGCGCTGGCCGGGGCGCTGGCCAAGCTGAACGAGATCCTGTCCGAGGCCCCCGAGGCACGCCACAACGCCATCGTCTGAACGGGGCGCATGGTGCTTTATCCATACAAGATGATATTTTGTATGCAATGTATGGATGAAGGGACGTGCATCGATGCGCGCCGAGAGAATGAAATTCCACCTGGTGATGGCCGGGTGCGGTGGCTTTGTGGTGTTGATGCTGGCCGCGCTGGCCTGGGTCTGCCTGCAGCCGCAGACCGTGGATGTGCAGGCCGCCGAACGCCACGCCATCGAGCAGTGCGTGCAGCGCAGCGAGGATCCGTCGCGTAGCGAGATCCAGCGCCGCGCGCAGGCCGATTCCTGCCGCGAGATGCGCAAGCAGTACGTGCACAAGTTCGGCCGGGAAGATTCCTGATGGGCGCAGCCGCGCCGCGTCGCCGCTGGCTGCTACCGACGATGATCGCCCTCGCCTGCCTGTTCATGGCCGGCGTGGCAGCTGCGTTGTGGCAGTACTTCGGCTACAGCGCGCAATCCACCTTCACCGAACAGGCCATCGTCTTCGACGATTCGCAGCTGCGCCTGCCGGCCGATCTGGCCGGTGATACCGGCCGCATCCGCGTGGTGCATTTCTGGGACCCGGCGTGCGCGGTCTGCAACCGCGAGACCGGTGCGCACCTGAGCTACCTGATCAGCATGTACCGCCGCGCCGGCATCGACTTCTATGCCATCCGCCGTCCGGGTACGCAGGGCGAGCTGCCCGAGCCGCTGCGCAACAAGGTGATCAACCTGCCGACCATCGACGGCATCGAACACATTCCGGCCAGCCCCGCCGTAGCCATCTGGGATCGCCAGGGCCACCTCGCCTACGTAGGACCGTACAGCATCGGCATGGTCTGCAACTCGGCCAACAGCTTCGTCGAACCGCTGCTGGACAGACTGGTGCGCGGCGAGACCGTGCGCCCGAAAGGACTGCTTGCCGTGGGCTGCTACTGCCCCTGGCAGGCCAAGCGCTGAGGACGCGCAATGACATCACTGACGCTGGCCGGCGTGGCCGCCGCAGACAACAACGGCGGTCACCTGTCCGAACCGACCGATGGTTATGGACAGGCTCCCGCCGTTGGAAGCAACGATACGCCCCGACATGCTCCGTACATGCCGCGACCGGATGTCGCAGCCCGCGAATGGGTGCAGGACGTACTCGCGCACAGCGGGCCGATCTACCTGCGCATCGTCAACTCGCTGGAACGCACGGTGCGCCGCGGTGGTCTCGCACCGGGACAACGCCTGCCTTCGCAACGCGCGTTGGCGCAGCAGCTCGGTATCGACCTGACCACGGTCACCCGCGCCTTCGATGAAGCACGCAAGCGTGGCCTGATCGAAGCGCGTGGACCACAGGGCAGTTTCATCGCACCGCCCAAGGCCGGCTTCGACCAGGTGGTAGACCTGAGCATGAACGTGCCGCCGGTGACCGATGCCGACGCGCTGGCCGAGACGCTGCGCCGCGGTGCCGCCGCCGTGCTTGCGCGCAGCAACGCGCCGAACCTGATGACGTATCACCTGGGCGGCGGCAACCCGACCGACCGCCACGCAGCGGCGCGCTGGCTGCAGCCGATGCTGGGAAAGGTGGACGATGCCTGCCTGCTGCTGACCGAAGGTGCACAGGTGGCGCTCGCGTCGATCCTGGTCAGCCAGGGACGCGACGACGACGCGATCCTCTGCGATGCGCTGGTCTATCCGGGCCTGCTGCAGGCCGCTGCCGCACTGGGCCGGCGCCTGCTGCCGGTGGACAGCGACGAACACGGCATGTGCCCCGATGCACTGGCCCGGCTGGCACGCGAAAGCGGCGCGCGGTTGGTCTATCTCAATCCCACCTGCCAGAACCCGACCGCACTGACCCTGCCGCTGCATCGGCGCGAAGCGCTGGCGCGCGTGCTGGAAAGCGAAGGCCTGCTGGCGATCGAAGACGATCCGTACTGGCATCTGGCCGAAGATGCGCCGCTACCGTTGGCAACACTGGCACCGCGTCATGTGTTCTACGTGGAGACGCTGTCGAAGGTGATCAGCCCCGGCCTGCGCACCGCCTTCGTGCGTTGCCCGAGCGCCGCGCATGCCGAGGCGATGACGGCCGCGCTGCGAGCAACGCGGTTGATGGGCCATCCGCTGGTATTGGCGTTGGCCAGCCAGCTGCTGCTGGATGGTTCGGCACAGTCACTGCTGGCGCAGGTGCGCACCGAGGCGCGCGAACGCGTGCGACTGGCGCGATATCTGCTTGCGCCTTCGCTGCTGCAGCGCGCTGAAGGCCTGCATGCTTGGTGCCGGATACCGGCACCGTGGACCGATGCCACCCTGGTGCGTACCGCACAGCTGCAGGGGCTGGCGATTGCACCGTCATCGGCGTTCTGCCCGCCGGGGGTACAGCATCAGAACGGGGTGCGGTTGTCGCTGGGGCTGGCGGCGGACCGTCGGCAGCTGGAAAGTGCGCTGCGGCGGATTGATCGGTTGTTGTTGTCGGATGCGTTGCCGGCGATCGAGCGGTAGGTGGAGAGCATCCACGCATGGCGTGGATCTACGGGACCCGCTTCGGTAGATGCCAACCTTGGTTGGCAATGCCCGTGCACGCCATGCGTGGATGGAATGTGCCGACCAACGGTCGGCACCCACCAGGCTGGGGGAGGATCGGTAGCGCCGGGCCATGCCCGGCGGAAGATTCCCCGGCACGGACGGAATGTGCCAACCAAGGTTGGCACCCACCAAAGCAGAGTCAGGCCAGGGCGGAGAGCGCCTGCACCAGCGCGTCCATCTGCTCCGGCCGGGTGAACACCGACGGTGTCACCCGCACGCACGCGCCGGAGTCCAAACCGTCACGATGCGTGGTGAACACGCGATGCTCATCCAGCAGGCGCTTCTGCAGCGCGAGGTTGTCAGCCACGCTGGTGCGCCCGCGCAGGCGAAAGCTGGCCAATGCACTCGCCAACGCCGGATCCGGTGAGGACAGCACTTCGATATGTGCCATCTGCCGCGCCGGTACCGTCCAGCGCTCGCGCAGGTAACGCAGGCGCGCCTGCTTGTTGGCCACGCCGATGCGCTGGTGCAGGGAAATCGCTTCCGGCAGCGCCAGGTAGGCGGCGAAGTTGACCGTACCGGTATGCACGCGGCTGCCCACGCGGCCGTCGTCGGTCTCCCCCATGTACGGGTCAAGATCGGCCACACGGCCCTTGCGCACGTACATCGCGCCGACGCCCACCGGCGCACCGATCCACTTGTGCAGATTGATGCCGACGAAATCAGCCTTGAGCTGCGGCACCGCGTAGTCGATCTGGCCGAACCCATGCGCCGCATCGACGATCACGTCGATACCACGTGCACGCGCACGTTCGGCGATCTCGGCCACCGGCAGCACCAGCCCATGACGATGGCTGACCTGGGTCAGCAGCACCAGCTTCAGACGCGGCAACAGCGCGAATGCGTCCTCATACGCCTGCAGGATCTGCGCGTGGTCCGGCACCGCCGGCAGCGCGATACGCTCGACCTGCACGCCGCGACGCTGCTGCAACCAGCGCATCGCGCCGATCATGCTGTCGTAGTCGATGTCGGCGTACAGCACCTGGTCGCCGGGCTGCAGGCGGTTGTAGCCGCCAATCAGGGCCAGCATCGCCTCGGTGGCACCACGGGTCAGTGCGATTTCATCAACGCCCACGCCCAGCAGCTCGGCTACCTGCCGCTGCACCGCCAGGTACTGCGCCGGGAACTCACGACGGCCGTACCAGGCGTTGCCACGGTTCACTTCAGCGGTATGGCGCTGGTAGCTGGCCAGCGTCTCGCGGCCCATCGCGCCCCAATAGCCGTTCTCCAGGTGGTTCACTTCGTCGGTGATGTCGAAGTGGCTGGCCACGGAGGCCCAATAGCCTTCATCGCGGGCCAGCACGTCCGGCGCCTCGGTCGTTGCGGGAATCTGCATGGGCGCAGCGTAGCGCGTGGCAGCCATGGCGGGCAGTGAAGACAGTGCGGCTGCGGCCGGCAGCAGGGTGCCGGCACGCAGCAGGGAGCGGCGCGTGCGGTCCATCAGAAGCTCAACCGGTACTGCGCGTACAGGTTGGCACCATCGGTGTCGTACGGCGCGTTGCGCGAGTAGACCAGGCCGCGGCTGGCCTGGAACACCGCCTCATCCGGATAGCGGTCCAGCACGTTGTCGGCCCCCACGCGCAGGCTTTGGTGCTCGTTGATGCGATAGCCCACGGCGAGGTCGAGGAAGCTCATCGCGCCGAAGCGCTGGTAGATGTCGCCCACCGCATTGCCGCTGGCGTCGGTCCAGGCGCCGTAGTAGCGCATGCGCGCCATCAACGACCAGGCACCAATGTCCCAGCTGCCGGTCAGGCTGCCCTTGTGCTCGGGCAGGCGGTCTTCGAACAGCACGCGCTGGGTTTCGTTGGTGGCCACCGAGGTGCTGCCGTTGTCCACGCGGGTGCGGTTGTAGTTGTAGGCCAGGGTCAGCGTCATGCGACCCGCGCCGAGGTCGCGCAGGTAGTTGCCGACCACGTCCACGCCGGTGGTGGTGGTATCGAAATCGTTGGTGAAGTAGTTCACCGAGGTATAGCCCAGCGGATTCGGCGTGCCTGCCGGAATGGCAAAACTGGCCGACTGGCTGAAGCGGTCGGTGAGCTTGATCTGGTAGACATCCACCGAGCCGGACAGGCCCAGGTCGGTGCGCCAGGTCAGGCCCAGCGACGCGGTACGCGATTCTTCCGGCTTCAGCGGCCTGGCACCGAGCAGCTGCGCCAGCGGATCGTTCGGTGACAGGCGGCCACTGGTGAAGATCTGCAGCGTGCGCGTATCCAGGCCCTGGGTGGTGCTGGTGGTGTTGAGCTGCGCGGGTGTCGGTGCGCGGAAGCCGGTGGACACCGTGCCGCGCAGGGCCACGTCCGGGGTGATCGCGAAGCGTGCCGACAGTTTGCCGTCCAGCGTGCTGCCGAAGCTGGAGAAGTCCTCGTAGCGGCTGGCCGCGCCGATGCTCCAGCGCTCGCCCAACGGCACTTCCATATCCACGTAGGCCGCCTTGCTGCGCTGGCTCCACTGCCCGGCCTGGCTGGCCGAGAAGCCCGGCGCGCCGTTGGAATTGGCTTCCAGGCCAGCGGCAGCGCCCGGGCCCACTGCGTACGAAGCCGGATCACCGGCACGCACCTGGTAGGTCTCCTGGCGGAACTCGCCACCAAAGGCGACGTTGATCGGCTTGGACAGCGCAGCCACATCCCACTCGTAGTTGAAGTCGGCGTTGGCGTTCTTCTCCGTCTGGGTCAGGCGGCCGAGATCGAACGCGGTCGGGCTGGCCGGGCCGAGCGAGGCGTTGATGGAGTTCTTCAGGCTGTAGTCGATGGCGTTGCGGCCATACGAGGCGCTGACATCCCAGCGCAGCTTCGGCGTGATCTCGCCACGCAGGCCACCGACCAGCTGCAGGTCGTTCTGGACGTTGCCGTACTGCGGGCTGAAGCCCACCGGATAGATCGAACGCAGGTTCCAGCCGGGGAAGATCGCCGTGGTGCGGTAGGCACCGGTGGTGGTATCCGGATTGCGCCAGTTGAAATCGCTGACGCCATCGCTGTGGCTGTACAGGCCGAACGCGTACAGCTCCAGCGTGTCGTTGGCATTGGCCTTCACGTTGAAGCCGACGCGGCGGCTTTCCAGTTCCGGTTGGCCCCAGCGCTGCACCGGGTTGGGTACGTCCAGCTCCGGATGCGCAGCCTGGAAGGCGATGGCATCGGGGCGCTGGCGGGTGCGCGAGGTGGCATCCGAGTTCGAGGATTCGGCGAACAGCACCAGGCTGCCGTAGTCACCCAGCGACCAGCCGGTGCGTGCACTGAAGTCGCGCGAGGCGCCATCGCCCTGTGCGTACTGCGAGTAGCCGGCAGTAATCTCGGTACCGGGGCCATCTTCGAGAATGATGTTGATGACGCCGGCGATGGCGTCCGAGCCGTACTGCGCCGACGCACCATCGCGCAGCACTTCGATGCGCTTGATCGCACTGGTCGGAATCTGTGCGAGGTCGGCCGCCTGCGCACCACGGTTGCCGAGCAGCGCGCTGCGATGGAAGCGACGACCGTTGACCAGCACCAACGTCTGATCCGGCGACAGGCCACGCAGCGTGGCCGGGCGCACGAACACCTGACCGTCCGCCATCGGCAGGCGCTGCACCACGAACGACGGCACCAGCTGCGCCAGCACGTCCTTCAGGTCGGTGGATTCAACGGACTTGATGTCTTCCTTGGTGAACACGTCCACCGGCGCCAACGTTTCGAACTGGGTGCGGTTGGAGGCGCGGGTACCGGTGACCAGCATCGCGTCGAGCTGGGTGGGCGCCGTACGGCTGCCCGCCGGGGCATCGACCGCATCGGCCTCCGCTGCGATCGCGCCTCCTGCGCTGGCCATGGAAAGGGCGAGGAGGATGGAACGCGAAAGCTTCGAACGATGCACGGCAGGGCTCCGGGAGGACGCGACAGGGCCAGCACCTGCAGGGATATCGCAGGCCTGGACAAGGCGCGCAGTCTCGGCGCGATCTGTGAAGGAGCCATGACGTCAGTGCGACAGCTTGATGCCGCTTGAGCGCAAGAACTGCTAAACGCGCTGCCTGCCGATCCGCTACTGTGCCCGGCATCGGAATCGGGGAACGGCTGGATGAGCGCGGCAGGCAAGGCGTTGTGGTACATCGAAACCCATGCGGACCAGCCGTTGGCACTGGCCGATATTGCCGCCGCAGCGGGGCTTTCGCCGTTCCACCTGTCACGCCTGTTCCAGGCCCGTACCGGCACCTCGGTGGTGCGTTATCTGCGGGGACGGCGCCTGACCGCTGCCGCGCAGCGGCTGGCCAACGGGGCGGGCGACATCCTGCAGGTGGCACTGGGCGCGGGCTACACCACCCATGCCGCGTTCACCCGCGCCTTCAGCGAGCAGTTCGGGCAGACCCCGGAGCGGGTACGCGAACAAGGCACCGATGGGCTGGCGCTGGTGCAGGCGATCCGCGTGGACGATGCGCCGACTGCCTGCGGTGAAGCGCCGCGCCTGCTCGATACCCCTGCCTTCCAGGTCGCGGGTATCGGCATGCGGCATACCCGCGACAGCGGCGGTGCGATACCCGGACAGTGGGCGCAGCTCAACCGGGAATGGCCGACGCCGGCACCGATCAGCTTCGGCGTGTGCTGCAACAGTGATGACGATGGCGGCTTCGACTACATCGCCGCACTGCCGGCCAGCGCGGTGCCGAGCGTACCTGCGCACTGGCAACGCGTGGACATTCCGCCGCGTCGCTACCTGGTGGCCTGGCACGGCGGGCACATCTCGACCATCCGCTCGACCTGGTTCTGGCTGCTGGATCACTACCTGCCCGGCTCCGGGCTCAGCCTGGCCGACGCCCCCGATCTGGAACGCTACGACATGCGTTTCGATGAGCACAGCGGCAACGGCGGCGTGGAAATCTGGCTGCCGGTGGAGTGATCTTCGAGCGCGGCACCCACCGTAACGAATCGTTGCGCCCGCGGTGACACCCACGCAATCCCGCCAGGTCTACACTCGGTGCATGCGCTCCACGGAGGATCGATCATGCGCCTGCTTCACCTCACCCTGCCGGTGTCCGACGTCACCACCGTCGCTGCATATTTCCACGATGTGCTGCAGCAGCGCGTGGTCGGCAATCACGTGCACATCGGCTGGAGCACGATCGAGCTGAAGCCGGCGGGTGATCATCCGGTCGGTGGCGTGCACCTGGCCTTCAACGTACCGGACAACCGCTTCAGCGAGGCGATGACCTGGTTGCGTGAGCGCACGCCGCTGCAACGCAATCCGGCGGGACTGGACTACTTCGCGCTGGAGAGCGGCTGGCAGTCGCAGTCGGTGTACTTCACTGGCCCTGACGGCCTGATCCTGGAACTGATCGGCCGCCGCCGTTTGCCGGCCAGCGCGCGCGAAGGTGCGTTCCACGGCAGCGAACTGACCTGCCTGAGCGAAGTCGGCCTGCCCAGCCACGATGTCGACGCTGTGCGCGAACAGTCCAGCCTGCGGTTCGGCCTGCAACCGATCAGCCCGCCTTCGCCGCAGTTCGCGCCGATGGGCGACGACGAGGGCCTGCTGATCGTGGTCGCTGCGGATCGACGCTGGTTCCCCGAGCAGAAGGACCTGCCGAACGCGCGCGGCTTGCAGCTGCAGGTCGGCGACGTGGCCGGCCCGGGTGTTGTGGAGGACGCCTCGCTCGGCTGGCGGGTGCAGGCGACCTGAACTACCAGCTGCCGGACGCGCCGCCTCCGCCGCTGCGGCCGCCGCCTCCAGACCAGCTGCTGGAACTGCTCGACGACGAACTCGACGAGGACGGCGAACGGGACGACGTGCGTTCGCGGGATGATGAAGCCCGGCCGCGTGCGCGCTCGCCCGGCAGCATGGTGAACAACCACACGAAGTACAGCAGTACGCCGCACACCCCGGACACGATCATTGCCAGCAGCCGTGGATCGTCACCTTCGGCACGATGGATCGCCAGCAACGCGCCCGCAGCATAGCCGAGGGTCAACAGCACCAGCACCGTCATGCGCACGACGAAGCTGCTGCGGCTCTTCTTCCAGCGTGTGCGACAGGCCTGCACCAGCAGGAACACCATCAAGGTGACAACGCCCGCAGCGACCTGCAGCAACAGGTGCCGGGCCAGGCTCGGTGGCAGCTGGCCACGCAGCAGCGCCTGCACAAGGAAGAGCACGCTGAGCATCAGCATCCCGCACAGCACGATGCGCACACCTCGACTGCGGCGCCAGCACCAGCCCAGCAGGGCAGCCACCGGCACACCCAGCGCCAGCACGAAGCACAGGCCGGGCAGCACATGGCGTGGCAGCAGCAGCGCCACGGAGAGCATGCCCGCACCCACAACAGCGGTCACCAGCATCGGGCGCCCCCAGGCCGGCAAGGTCGGCCAGGTTGGTTTTGGTGCCGATGCATTGGCGGCCAGTGCCTTGCGCCGCCGCTCCCGACGGCTGCCGCTGAAATCGTCCTCGGTCTTCGCCGGCGGGAGGGGCGGCGGCGAGCGCCACAGCCCGGCCAGGAAACCGGCCAGCAGGGTCAACGCCACCACCGAGTCTGCGCGTCGCCAGTCCGCAGGCAGCACATTGCTGGCCGACGGTTCTTCCCATGCCGGCAGGTCCTCGCCATCGATCAGCGCCACCATGATCTTCGTGCCATCGAGCGCGCCCTGGTCGACATCGCCCTCACGGAAGCGCGGCACGATCGCGTTGTCGATGATGCGAGCGGCGTACGCGTCCGGTAGCGCTCCTTCCAGGCCATAGCCAGTCTGGATGCGCACGCGGCGGTCCTGCACCGCCACCAACAGCAGCACACCATCGTCGACACCGGCGCGCCCCAGCTGCCACTGATCGAACACCCGCTGTGCATAGGCCTCGATGCCTTCGCTGCCCACGCTGGGTACCACCAGCACCTGCAGCTGTGCACCTTTCCGTGCCTGCAGCTGCAGTGCCTGCCTGCGCAGGGTGGCGCGGGTTTCAGCGGACAACGCGTTGGCGGCATCCACCACCGGATCGTCCAGCGCAGGTATCGGGGTGACCGCCGTCGCCGCCATCGGCAGCAGGCACAGCAGCAACAGCATCCACACGGTGGCGGCCGCCTGCTGCAAGGGGCGCGCCGGGTTCACGTACCCTGCCCTGCCTCGATCTGCGCATGCAGCGCCTGCAGCTGCGCCGCCGTCTGGTTGAACACCTGCAGATCGGCATCCACCAGGGCCGCCCAGTCAGGCGCGTGCCCCAGCAGTTGCGCCACCTGCTCGTTCGGCGCGCGGTCGAAGCCCTCGCCAAGCACGGCAAGATAGCGCTCACGGAACCCTTCGGGGTCGCGCTGGTCCTGCACATACAACTGCACGGCCAGCAGCCCCGCATACAGGTAGTTCACCAGATAGTTCGGGTCTTCATACATCAGGCGCTTGCCGATCCAGGTGTTGCGCAGCTGCGGGTAGCGCTCCGGTTGCTGGCCGAAGCGCGCCAGCACCTGCCCGGTCAGCGCGTCCAGGTCATCGGCGGTGCCCAGCGTGCCGGCGGCCACGCCCCGATAGATCGACTGCTCCAGCTGCGCTTCCTCGGAAGAGGTGAACAGCTGCAGCACCATGTCGTCCAGCAGCGATTTCAGGTAATAGGCTTTGGCGCGCGGATCCTCTGCCTGCTGGTACAGCTGGTCGCGGAAGCGCAGCTCGTTGTAGATCGCGAACGCCTCGGTCAGCCACTGGCTGCCATTACGCTGCAGCGGCGACGCATGACCGCGCTGCATCCACTCGCCGTGCACGGCATGAGCGGCTTCATGGGCGATCTCGACGTCGCTTTCCAGATCACCACGGCGCAGGCCAACGAACAGCATTGCCGGCACACCGGGAGCGCTCACCGGGAACGCGTCCTGGCTGCGGTCACCACGTTCGGTGGCCAGATCCATGCGCTGGTTGGCCGGATCGAGCAGCGCGCGCAGTTCGGCGACGTACGCCGGTCCCAGGTGCTGCATGGCATCGGCGGCGTTGTCACGCAGCTGCGCCAACGTCAGCACTGGTGGCGTATAGCCGGCATCGGGCACGGTGGTATCCCAGATCTGCGGCGCGTCGATGCCGGATCGCGCAGCGTGGCGCAGCAGCATGTCCTGGTAGGCACGGCGGTCCCCGGCGTGCTGTTCGATCGCCACCAGCGTTGCATCCACTGCGGCAGTATCCAGGCCCATGCGCTGGTAGCCATATGCCGGCGCCGAGCCGTCACCCTGCAGGCGTGCGGCGGCGTCATTCACCTGCACCAGCCCCAGCAGCACCGAGGCCATCGGCTCACGGCGCGAGTGCAGCCCCTGCCAGTAGCCCTTCCAGCCGGCCTCGCGCAGGGCGCGGTCGGGCTGCTGGGCCAGCAGCTGCTTGTCGCGGCCCGTGTCCCAGTGACGACCGCCGTGCTCGATCTGCGGATACTCGGCGCTGCGCAGGATCTGCCCGCGCAGGCGCGCGAAGCTGTCCAGCGCCGGATCGGCCAGTGCCTCCACGGCCTCATCCAGCGCGACGTTGGCCGGGGTGGCAGCCTCCTTCAGCGCCCGAGTGCGCAGGAAGCCATACGGTGCTGCCCACGCCGCATCTGCGGGCGCCTCGCGCAGTGCGGCGCGACCGCTGCGAGCGATGCGGCTGCACAGCCCCGCTGCCTGCTCCATCGCCTGTGCCGGGCGAAGATCGCGCGCGTTGCGGGCGGACTGCAGATGCAGGTAGCCGAGATGACGCAGGCACTGCGCCTCCAGTGCCTCGGCCTGCTGGAATCGTTCCGCCGGTGCGAGGGTGGAAGCGTGCTGCAGGGCCTCGACGCGCTTGCCCAGAGCATCACGCGCGGTCTGTTCGGCCGCGGCGCTGGCGAAGTAGGTGCGGTCATCGGCATGCACCGACTGTGCCTGCGCGCCGCGGAAGGGGGCTATCGCCAATACGGCGGCAATGGCGGCGGTGGTGGTGCGCTTCCTGAAAGCCTGCATCGGCGTCTCCCTGCCTGGACCAGGGATCGAGCCTAGCAGCCGCTGGCCCGCCGCGCCTGTGCCGGATCAGCCATCAGATCGACTCATCCTCACGCTTGACCAGCGTCCAGCACGGCGCCTGCGTGAAGGTATAGGTCTGCTGGTCGCTGCTGTCCGGCGTGCGGATCTGCACCTGCCGCTGTCCATCGGCCAGGAGGCTGACCTGCATTTCGCGGCCCTGCCCGGCCAGTGCGGCGGGATCAGGCATCACCGGCCACTCGACATCGGCCCGCGCCAGCCGGCTTTCCACCTTGCGCGGTTCCGGCTCGGCCTCTGCATCGATGTAGCTGTCCAGCAGCGGATCGGCGGTGGTCTTTTCCTGCAGCGCGATCTCGTTGCCGAAATGCTTCAGGAACGTATCGAAGTCCGGGTAGAGGCATTCACCGCGTGCAGCCACAGCTGTGGGCTCGGCGACGGTGGTCGCCGGCGCCGCTGCGGTAGGTGAGGCTTCGGTCGCGGTATGCGGTGCCTGCGGCGCTGGCGTGCAGGCAACCAGCACCACGGCGCAGGCGAGCATCAGCACTGCGGCAGAACGGTATCGACACATGGGCTCATCCTGAATCCGGTCCGGTCGCTCCATGCTACCGCGCACCCTACAATTCAGGCTTTCCGCTTGTCTGAGAGTCCTCATGCAACGCCTCCTGCTCCTGATCGGCCTGCTGCTGCCCGCCCTGTGGCCGGCGGTGGCGAGGGCCGTCGATGTCCACGAAGGCGACCTGCTGTTCGTCACCGCCGGCCGCAGCGGTCTCAGTGCAGCCATCGACGATGCCACCGGCAAGCAGGGCGCGCCCAGCTTCGATCACGTCGCCCTGGTCGCTTCCACGCCGAAGGGCTGGGAGGTATTGCATGCGGACGAGAAAGGATCGCGCCGGCAATCGCTGGTCGAGTTCCGCCAGGAGGCGCGCGCCAAGCAGCGGCAGATCGTGGTCTATCGCCTGCACGCGCCGCAGCAGGCGGCCATCAAGGATGCGGTCGCCACCGCGCGCACGATGCTGGGCAAGCCGTACAACACGTCGTATGTGTTGAACGAGGACAGCTACTACTGCTCGGACTTCATCGAACGCGCCTTCCGTGCGCACCACGTATTCGCATTGCAGCCGATGAACTTCCGCAACCCGCAGACCGGGCAGATTGCCCAGCACTGGGTGGATCTGTACCGCGGCATGGGCATGGACGTACCGCAGGATCAGCCCGGCACCAATCCGAACGACATGTCGGCGGCGCCGGTGCTGCAGCGTGTCGGCGTGCTGGAATAAGCAAAGCCCCGCACGGGGCGGGGCTTCGCATCACCGGAGCTGGTGGCGAGGTCACTCTTCCTCGTCCTGCCCACCCTGCTGCTGGTTGCGCTGGTTGCGCTGCTGCTGTTCCTGCTGCTGTTGCTGCTGCTGGTCGCGGCCACGACCCTGCTGCTGATCCTTCTGGTTCTGCTGGCCCTGCTGCTTCTGGTTCGGGTTCTGGTTCTGCTGTGCCATGTCCGATCTCCAAAGCCACTCGCGGAATGCGGTGGACGTGGCCATCGTCTGCAGCGAATGGTTAATCACGCGTGGGTGCGCGGCTACATCTGCGTGTACGCCTGTGAATGAACGCGCAGAAGCCCTTGTGGCACAAGCGGCTGAAGAATTCATGCGGGTTCGGCATGTGCTCATGCAGTGGTCAGCATGGCGCGCATTCATGGCGTTCTCAGCCGGAAACACGCGCGGAAGGAGGCTGGCTTCCCAACTCACGCAGGCAAGCCAGCCCAGCATTCAGGGCATCACCGGCGGCACATAGGCCAGGGTCATGCCCAGCAGCCACAGCAGGCCCAGCACCAGCGGGATGTGCACCAGCAGCTGGATGAAGGTGAAGCCCACGATGTCGCGTGCCTTCAGGCCCAGTACGCCCAGCAGCGGCAGCATCCAGAACGGATTGATCAGGTTCGGCAGCGCTTCGGCCGCGTTGTAGACCTGCACCGCCCAGCCCAGGTGTGCCTTCAGTTCGTTGGCGGCCTGCATCACGTATGGCGCCTCGATGATCCACTTGCCACCGCCGGAGGGCACGAAGAAGCCCAGCACCGCCGAATAGACGCCCATCACCAGCGCGAAGGTATCGGTGCTGGCCACGTGCACGAACAGGCTCGACAGGCGGTGCGCCAGTGTCTGCCCGTCGCCGCCAGCAGCATGGGTGAGGATCATCGCGATGCCACCGTACAGCGGGAACTGGATCAACACGCCGGTGGTGCTGGGTACCGCCTTGGCCACCGCGTTGAGGAAGCTGCGCGGCCGCCAGTGCAGCAGCAGGCCCAGCGAAATGAACAGGAAGTTGTAGGTGTTGAGGTTGGCGATGGCGGTGACCACCGGCTTGTTGGCGAACTCGTTGAACAGCCAGCCGAACGCCAGCAACGAGAGCAGTACGGTCAGCAGCGGGCTGTATTCCAGCCACTCGCCCGTGCGCGTGCGGCGCTGCAGTGGTTCCGGCTCGGCCTGCGCGGCGCCCGGGAAATCCTCAGCGGTACGCGCACTGCCGGCAGCCGGTGCGGTCAGCCAGGCGATCAGCAGCGAAACCAGGATCAGCACCGAGGTCAGCGCGATCGACTGCCACAGGAAGATGGTTTCGGTGAACGGCAGAACGCCGGTGATCTCGACCAGCCCCGGCGGCATGCTGGCCGGATTGGCCTGCAGCTGCGCGGCCGAGGAACTCAGCCCCATCGCCCACACCGCACCCAGACCGAGATAGGCCGAAGCACCAGCCGCGCGGTAGTCCATGCGCAGTTCGGTACGGCGCGCCAACGCGCGCACCAGCAGGCCGCCGAACACCAGCGAGAAGCCCCAGCTGAGCAGCGAGGCCAGCATGCTGACCAGGCCCACGTACACCACCGCGCCACGGCCGGTGCGCGGTACACGGGCGAGGAAATCGATGAAACGTGCGACCACCGGCGCGGTGGCCACGGCGTAGCCACCGATGACCACGAAGGCCATCTGCATGGTGAAGGGAATCAGGCTCCAGAAGCCGTCACCGAAGGCGCTGGCGGTGGCCTGCGGAGTCGAGCCGAAGCCCATCGCCGCCAGCGCGACGATGACCACGCCCAGCACCGCAAACACGTACGCATCGGGGAACCATTTTTCCGCCCAGGCGGCCGAGCGCAGCGCAGCGCGCGCCATCCAGCCGTCCTGTACTGCTGCCGTCGAGGCCATCGTCTACCCTCCCAGGTTCGATGGACCGATTCTGGGCGGTGGGGTGCGGCCTGTCAGCCACCTATTGGTCGTAGGTCGCGGAGGAGGGTAGTGCCGGCCGCTGGCCGGCAACCTCGGGATCGTGCACGGGTGCAGCCGGCCAGCGGCCGGCTCTACCAAACCCAGGGATCAGCGCAGCGCCAGATCCACGGCGATGCCAGCAAACAGCGCCGCACCCACCCAGTTGTTGTGCAGGAACGCCTTGAAACACGGGCCGCGCTCGCGGTTGCGGCAGATCCAGAATTCGTAGACCACCAGCACAGCGGCCACAACCACGCCGGCCAGGTAGTACCCACCCAGCCCGCCGCGTACGCCTACCAGCGCCATGGTGGCCAGGAACAGCGCGTACAACACGCCCTGGATGACCAGGTCGAGGTCACCAAACAGGATCGCGGTGGAGTGCGAGCCCATCTTCAGGTCGTCCTCGCGGTCGACCATGGCGTACCAGGTGTCGTAGGCGGTGGACCACAGGATGTTGCCGGCATACAGCAGCCAGCCCAGCAGCGGCACCTCGCCCTGCACGGCGGCGAACGCCATCGGGATGCCCCAGCCGAACGACATGCCCAGGTAGACCTGCGGCAGATGGGTATAGCGCTTCAGGTACGGGTAGCTGGCGGCCAGGAACACGCCGATGAAGCTCAGGCCGATGGTCAGCCCGTTCAGGGTCAGCACCAGGCCGAACGCCACCAGCATCAGCACGGCGAACAGTGCCAGCGCGGCACGGCCGCTGATTGCGCCGGTGGCCAGCGGACGCGCCTTGGTACGCTCCACATGCGGGTCGAGCCAGCGGTCGGCATAGTCGTTGATGACGCAACCGGCCGAGCGGGTCAGCCACACGCCGGCGGTGAACACGAACAGGGTCCAAAGCGGCGGCAGGCCGCCGGCGGCCAGCCACAGCGCCCACCAGGTGGGCCACAGCAGCAGCAGCGTGCCGATCGGGCGATCAGCGCGCATCAGACTCCAGTAATGCCGCCAACGCGGCGTCGCCGGCGACTGCGGCGAAGTGAGGGGGGTATCAGCCATGGCGATAGGATACTCCTGCCCCTCTGGCAGGGCTTTGCCCGTGGGGGGAGATTTGTTCGGCGAAACTGGATAGAATGCCGGTCCCGCACCGCTTCATGGCGCTGCGATGCCCGCTCCGGCACTGGTCGGTGGCGCGGCGGTTCTACAACGCGCCCGTAGCTCAGCCGGATAGAGTAGTGGCTTCCGAAGCCATTGGTCGGGGGTTCGAATCCCTCCGGGCGCGCCAACTCCTTGTCGGCTTCGACCTGCCAATCACCGGGCAGATTCACCCGCGCATGTCCCCGTTCTCAGCTTATGAGTCCCGCAAGGCGCAGAATGTGGATCTGCACTCCAGATCCATTTGGATTGAGTAGACTCGCTGCCATGGGTATCGCCTTGCCAGAACAGGACAGCCTCGGCGTCGGTCTCTATTCCTACGCCGATGCCGCGCGCTTCATCGGCGGCAGCTCGTCGGAACTGCGCCGGTGGCTGAAGGGCTACCAGGGCCGGAAGCACGGGAATCCGGAAGCCCACCCTCCCCTGTGGAAGTCGCAATGGGCCGATTCAGAGATCGACGGCATTGGCTTTCGCGATCTGATCGAGCTGCGCTTCGTCCGCACATTCGTCGCATGTGGCGTGCCACTCAACCTGGTGCGGCGAACCATTGTCGAGCTGAACGAGCGGCTCGGTAAGGAGTACCCCTTCACCAGCACCAGCTTCAAGACCGATGGGCGCCGCATTTTCATGGAGCTCGTGGGCGACAGCGGCGATGCCGCACTGGTGGATGTGGTGAAGCGCCAGGACGTGATGCGCAAGGTCATCGCACCTTCACTGCGCGACGGCGTCGAACTGGGCATCGATGATCGTGCCGAACGATGGTTCCCACTGAAGGGCTCCCGCGCCGTGGTATTTGATCCACAGCGCAGTTTTGGTCAGCCCATCCTTTCCGAATCGGGCGTTCCTACCATCGCCATTGTCGAGGCGCTGCGCGCCGAAGGTGGCGACGAGCGTCGCGTGGCCAGGCTCTATGACCTGCCTCTGACTGCAGTGAAGAAAGCACTGCAGTTCGAGAATCGAGCCGCGCCTTGAAGGCGCAGATCGATGAGAATCTTCCGCCCGCGCTGGCCCGGGCCATCGACGCCATTGCAGGAACGGACGAACACGAAGTCTTCCACGTAAGGGAGTTCGTGAAGCCCGGCACTACTGACCTGGAGCTCTTCGACGCGGCCACCCAGCGAGGCATCCGTGTACACGTTACCCAGGATCATCATCATCGCAAGCCCGCAGAGCGCGAGGCGATCGCACGCCTCGGCCTGACCGTATTCGTTCTGGCCAAGGGTTGGAGCACGTTCAACCACTACGAGCGCGCAGCGCGGCTTCTGGAGTGGTGGCCCAAGATGATGCAGCAGGCCGACCTCGTGCAACCTGGTGCAATGTTCCGCGTACCGCATGCCAGGGCATCCGGGGGAAGGCTGACGCAGATCAAGGTTTCGCGGTAACCGCCTCGAGCGTCAACCCTCATCAGCCCTGAAACCATGCTGTGCACGCAGCGTTGGGTCGGTCTCGATCATGAACATATGGAACAGGTGTTCATGGTCCCGCGACCAGCTCCCCTGCAACAGACGCCACGACGCCACGTCCACGCGCGGCAGCTTCCGTTCCAGATAGTAGATACGGCTTCCATCGCTCGAGAAGTGTCCATCCAGCAGCCGCCAGCGCGCACGATCCACCGCGGGCAGCGGCTTCCCGTCGCAGTAGACGTTGCTGTCATCAACGGCGTACAGCGGGTCCTGCGGGATTGTCTGCAGCAGGTCGCCGCGCCGGCAGTGCTTCATCCGCCGGCCGCAGTACCAGCCGCCATGGTCATCGGCACCGTAGCCGCCGCCCATACTGCGGAAGGTGGCGCAATTGGCTTCGGCCAAGGCTTTCAGCGAAGTCTCGTATTCGAAGTAGACATTGCGCTTGTCCAGCCAGTAATCACCGCACTGGCGGAAGCTGTCGCGGTCAATCGCAGGCAGGCGGGTCCAGGCGTGGTAGACGGCGTGCGAATCGCGCGCGATGAAATAGTGTTCGGGGATGAACTCGAAACTGGCCGCGTCGGCCTTGCGCAGCAACCGACCCTGGTGGAAGACCTGGCCTTCGTGGATTCGCCAGAATTCGGTGCCGTAGAGGCCGACGAATCGCTGGTCAGGAAGTTCGCTGATCTTCTGCCATGGCATGGTATGGGGCTCCGCCAACGGTGGGGCCGCTAGTTTAATGCGATCGGCGGGAAAGACAGCCGGGCCTGGGTTCGGCTCTACGGGTGCCAATGCACCGATGCAAACAGCAACGCCGGGCATGGCCCGGCGTTGCATTCAAACCAGTCGAGCATGGCTCGACTCTACAAAAAGCAGATCAGTACTTGCCGTCAAACGCGAAGATCGGCTTGCGCTGCTTCCACGCGCCAGCGGTGAAGTCCGGGAACTCCAGCGTCTGGAAGCCGTTGGCGATCGACTGCTCGCTCAACGGGGTGATCGCACTCCAGGTCACGGCGTCATAGATATCGATCGGCATCGGTGCCTTGGCCTTCAGCGCCTCGACAAACGCATGGATGACGAACCAGTCCATGCCACCATGACCAGCGCTGGCAGCGGTCTCGGCATTCTGCTTCCACAGCGGGTGCTCATACTCGTCCTGGTACTTCTTGAACTCTTCCCACTGGTGCGGCGGGCTGCGGCCTTCGATGTGGATCGAATGGTTCACGTCCATCCACAGGCCCTTGGTGCCCTGCACGCGGAAGCCCATCGAGTACGGGCGCGGCAGCGAGGTGTCGTGCTGCAGCAGGATGGTCTCGCCGTTCTCGCAGGCCAGCGTGGTGGTCACGATGTCGCCCAGCTTGAACTTCACCTTGGTGCTGGGATGGGTGGTGCCGCCACTCTTGGCCACGGTGTATTCGTGCAGGCCGCGCGCCTTGGTCGCAAAGGCGTTGATGTGGGTGAAGCGATTACCGCGGTTGATGCCGGTGTACATCGCGCACGGGCCGATGCCGTGACTGGGATACAGCTCGCCGTTGCGCTCCACCGAATGCTCGGTGCGCCAGCGGGCTTCGCTCCAGCCCTTGGGACCGAACTCCACGCCGCTGTCGTAGGGCTGGTTCGGGTCACCGGAATTGAACTTCACGCCGCGCAGGTCGTGCTGGTAGCCGGCCTGCAGGTGTACCAGTTCGCCGAACAGGCCCTGGCGCACCATCTGCAGCGCGGCCATCACGTCGCGGCGGTAGCAAACGTTCTCCAGCAGCATGTACGGGGTGCCGGTGCTGAGCTGGGTCTTCAACACGTCCCAGTGGTCCTGCAGGGTGATGCCGGCCACTACTTCACAGCCCACTGCCACACCGGCCTGCATCGCGGCAATCGCCATCGGCGCGTGGTACTCCCACGGTGTGGCGATGATCACGCCATCGATGCCCTTCTGTTCCAGCAGGCGCTTCCAGGCATTGGTATCGCGGTCCTGGCCGTAGGCCTTCGGGGCCGGCTTGCCGGCCTTGCTGACCATCTCCACGGCGCGGCCGAGCATGATCGGCTCGATATCGCAGACGGCGACCACCTCGACGTCGTCGCGGCGCACCAGTTCCTTCAGCAGCACCAGGCCACGCATGCCGGTACCGATCATGGCCAGGCGCACCTTGCGCCCGCGTGCCCAGACCGGGGTCTGCGGCAGCAGGCTGCTGGCGGCGACAGCGGCGCTGGCCGCGATGAATTCCCTACGCTTCATGGCAAACATCTCTCCTCTTGGCAGCGTGCCGACCGAAGCCGGCACGCCAGGTCACGCAAACGGAATTACTTGAACCGGTAGCCGATGGTCACACTGTAACCACGACCGAAGATCGTTGCGTAGTCACTGGAGTCACCCAGGAAGCTGTTCGGGTCGTAGAACGGCAGGCGGTTGAACAGGTTCTTGACCGTGAAGCTCAGATTCCACGCATCATCCGGGCGCCAGGTGACGCTCATGTTGGCGGTCCACCACGACGGTGCACCGTCGCACTTGCTCTTCTGCAGGGCCAGGTAGCCGCCGGTGCAGGTTTCCTTGTTGTTGCTCTTTTCGTCGACCTGGTCGGTGGCCCACTTGGTGCCGCCCACATAGTTGACGAACATGCTGGTGGTGACCTGCTTGTAGGTCCAGTCGGCGTTGAGCGTGGCACGCAGGCGCGGGTTGTTGTAGTAGCCCACCACGTCGCCGTAGTACCAGCCGCTCGCTTCGTCCATGTAGAAGCGGTTGCGGTTGGCGATGGTGGCAGCCAGACCGATGTTCAGGTTGCCCCAGTCCCCCAGCGAGAAGCGGCTGCGCGCGTCTATGTCGAAGCCGTCGATCAGCGTCTTGCCACGGTTCTTGTACTGGCCCACCACGCTGGCCACATTGCCGGCGGAATAGCCTGGCAGTGCCGACGGGCAGTTCACGCCGCTGGCCGGGGCGGCACACATCGCCGCCAGCTGCGCCAGGTTGGCCCGGTCGCTGTCGGTGATCGGCGAACGCGACGAGGAGATGATGTCTTCCATGCGGCGGTAGTCCGGCGCGACGATTTCATTGTCGCGGTAGATGAACCAGTAGTCGGCCGACACCGACAGCCAGGTTGCCGGCTCGTAGACGAAGCCGAGGGTGGCGATCTTCGCCTTCTCTGGCTTCAGGTCCTTGTTCGGCTGGGTCATGCGGGCCACGGTCCGACTGCAATCGACGTTCAGCAGGGTCTTGCCCAGATCGACATCACCCGGCCGCTGCGACTTCAGCAGCAGGTTGGCGATGGCGTTGGTCTCGTTGCAGCGCAGCTCGTCGCGGTAGCCGCCCAGCTGCGCGAACACGCCGCCATTGCCGGATTCGGCCAGGCTCGGTGCACGGAAACCGGTCGAGTAGGTACCGCGCAGCATCAGCTGGTCGAACGCCTGGTACTTGAAGCCGATCTTCGGCGCGACGTTGGCGCTGAAGTTCGGGTACTTGTCCACGCGCACCGCCGCGTCCAGTTCCAGCTTGTCGGTGATCGGTGCCACGGTTTCGGCGAACAGCGCGTAGGTGTTGCGCTTGCCGTCGAACCAGGAGCCGCCCTGCTGGGTGATCAGGCCGTTGGCCGCATCGGCGTTGCCCGGGGTATAGAAGGTCTCACGGCTGGCATTGAAGCCGAACGCGGCACGCATCTCACCAGCCGGCAGCTGGAACAACGGGCCTTCGATCTTGCCGTCCAGGGTGTGCAGGCGGGTCCACGACTGGATATCGAAGGTCGGGAACGCTTCACGGATCAAGGCAGCGTTTGCTTCACTGATCTCGCCGAACTTGTACGCCGGGTGGTCGGAGATGATCACGCGGCCGGTGCCCGGATCGATCGTGTACGGACCGAAGGCCTTCTCGAAGCCCTTGGTGTTGACGTTGATCGTCTGATAGGTGGTGGAGTGGGTACCCGCACTGGCGAACGCGGTCTCCCAGTTCCAGTCACCCCTGCTGCCGCGTGCACCGGCCAGCACGCGGTAGCTCTTGTCGGTGTTGCGCTGGCCGAAGTAGTTGGCGCCGGCATCCTGCAGCAGGTAGTTCAGGCCGACCACACCGCCCATCATCGCCTTCATCTGCGGGCTGGCGTGGTTGTACTCGTTGTTCGGGCCCAGGAACGGGTACAGGAACTGGTTGACGGTGTTGCCGGTGTTGCGCGAGAACCAGCTGGTCGGGTTGCCGGTGGTGGTGCCGTAGGTGCGCGGCGTGCCGCCATTGGCGCGCAGGTCGATGTCGGTGTAGGTCGCCTCGGCGAAGATCTCGGTGCTGTCACCGACCAGGAAGGTGCCGTTGAGGTAGGCAGTGTTGCGCTCGGACTTGGCGCCGGCATCGATCTCGTTGTTCATCCAGGTTTCCCAGACGCAACGCGGACCGGCCGCTTCACTGGTCAGCACGTTCTTGCAGCCCGGCGCAGCTTCCTGCACGCGGCGGCCGGTGACCGGATCGAAGGCGAAGTAGCTGCCCGGGTTGAACTCGCCCGGCTTGCTGCCCACGCCCAGGCGCAGGTTGTTGAGGTAGTTCGGGTTGTTGACGTAGTACTGGTCGGGCCGCTTGTCGTAGAAGTCGCTCAGCGGAATCGCGTCGCGGCGGTACATGTTCACCGCGCCGTAGATGTTGAAGCGGTTTTCGGCCAGATCGCCGAAGCCGGCGGTGATGCTGGCCTGGCGCTCGCCGTAGGAGTCGATGCGCGAGGAGGTGTCGTTGGTGAAGCTGACTTCGGCACCCTGGAAGTTGCGCTTGGTGATCACGTTGATCACGCCGGCCACTGCGTCGGTGCCGTACACCGCCGAGGCGCCGTCGGTCAGCACTTCCATGCGCTCGATGGCCGCAGCCGGAATCGCATCGATGTTGACGAACTGGGTCTGGAAGCCGGCCGGCGCACCGTAGTACGACAGGCGACGACCGTTCAGCAGCACCAGCGTGCCCTGTGCGCCGAGGCCACGCAGGTTGGCCTGCGAGGCACCATCGGAGCCGGTGAACAGCGAACGCGCGTCCTGCTGCGCCGGGCGAGCGGCCGGCAGGTTGTCGAGCACCTGCAGCAGCGTGCGCGCACCCATGTTCTGGATGTCCTGCTTGCTGATCACCTGCACCGGCGACGCGGTTTCAACGTCGGTGCGGCGGATGTTGGAGCCGGTGACCTCGATGCGGGCCAGGTCGGTGGCCTTGTCCTTGCTCTCCTGGGCGAAGGCAGGAACGGCGACCGACAACAGCACGCCGGCAATGGCCAGCGACAGCGGAGCGATCGAACGACAGGGGGGGCGGTGGTGGCGTGCGGGCAACATCGGGGTTCTCTCCTGGCAGGGGTGCGGCGCAAAAAGTGAGCGCGTGGGCGTTCGGCGGGCAAAACGCTCCCGGGCCACGGCCATGAGGGCCGTAGTCGGAATGGGCGGGGGGAGGAGCGGTGTTACGTAGGGGTCATGGGGCGACGATGCTGGCGGAGTCGCCCTCCTGGCCGATCAGCACGGCGTTGGCCCAGTTGGCACAGACCTGGGCGGGTTGGCTGCCCTGCGCACCCAGCGTGCGCAGGCTCAGGGTGGAAAGGCCACGGATGTCCAGCTCCGGCTTGACCACGCCGGGCGCCTTCACCAGGCCGCTGTCGTACAGCAGGCGGTTGTCACCCCAGACCTGGAACTGCAGGCCACCGGCAGTGCGGCAGGCGTCGTCGATGCCGAGGTCGGCGCGCAGCAGGTGCCAGCCTCCCTGCAGACGCAGGTCGATGCGGCTGTTGGCGCCGACGCCCAGGCCACGACGGAACTGCAGGCCGTTCATGCGCATGCCGGCGTCGCCACGGAACGACTGGTCGGTGCGCACCTGGCTGGCCAGCGCGGCCGGCACCGGCAGCTCGGAGAGATAGCGCTGCCGGGCCGGTCGCTCCGGTTCCTGGTGTTCAAGAATGTGGAAGGTGGACAAGGCGATCGGGCCGACATCGCGCGGCTGCAATGCATCGAAGGCGCGGGCGGTGCCCTGTGCGGCGGTCACCATCGGGTCGGTGCTGCTGGCGCCGTCGCCTTCGGGGTTCTGCACGCTCAGCACGCGGAAACGCAGCAGGCGACCCGCGTGGGCCGGGAAGTCGATGCGCTGCAGGCCTTCCTTCAGCTGCAGGCGGCCACGGGCGATCGGCTCGCCCCACTCGCCATTGCTGTCACCCAGGTACACCTCGTAGTCGCGTACCTGGCCGTGCTTCCAGTTCTTGTCGTTGCGCGGCGCGATGTCGATGCCGTCGATCATCCTGCGCTCGCCGAAGCCGATCACCCACTCGTGCGCACCGGTGCGCACGGCCTGGTTGCGCACGCTGCGGAACCAGGTGCCCGGATCATCATCGAAGGCATTCTCCAGCGCATGGCCAGGTTCTTCGGCCGGGCGATTCACCACCAGCAGGCTGTCGGCCGGCAGTTCGCGGCCCAGCACCGGCGCGGCCGGATAGGCATCGTCGGCGGCCGCGGCAGCCACCGCGAAGTCCAGCTGCAACTGCAACGGCTGGCGGATGTCCTGGGCGGCGGTGCGCACATGCACGGTGCCACGACGCTCCTTGGCATCGAAGTACCAGCCTTCACTGGCGTTGTTGAACGCAGCGGCATCGGCCAGCGCCGGCAGCGCGCGGCCACCGGCCTGCACCGCGCGCGGCGCCTGGCGGCTGAGCACGCGCAGGCCATAACGACGCTGCGTCAGCTGGCCGTTGTACTGGCCCTGCACGGCATCAATCTGCACCTGCACCGGGCCGCTGCCCTGCGCCGGCGCCTGCACGCGGATCTGCTGCGTGCTCGATTCACCCTGCTGGTAGCGGCGGGTGTTGCCATCGTCTTCGTACAGCGTGTACTGCGACTCGCCCTGCGGGTACAGGTCGAACGTCACTTCATCCAGCGGCTTCTCGCCGTCGAACAGCATCGACGGGTACATCGGCAGGATCGCACCGGCACGCACGAACACCGGCAGCGTGGCCAGGTCCACCTGGCGGTCGAGCTGGCGGCCATCGGCGGCGGCCTGCACGCGGCGGCCGTCCCAGTAGTCGATCCAGCCGCCGGCCGGCAGATGGATGTCGCGGCGCCAGCCACGGCTGGCGGCCTGGCTGCGGTACACCGGCGCCACCAGCAGGTCGCGGCCGAGCAGGAACTGGTACTTGTAGGTTTCATCCTGCGCATGCGGGTCGCGCGCGTTGTCCCACATCAGGCCACGCACCGGCGGTGCACCGGTCTGCGCGGCCTCGTGCACCAGCCCGTACATGTAGGGGGTCAGGCGCATCTTCAACTTCAGGTAATCGCGGTTGATGCTGCGGTAGGGCTCGTCGTACCACCACGGGTGCTTGCGCGCGTTCGACGACCAGCCGCTCATGCCCATCAGCACCGGGGTGAAGGCCTTCCACTGCAGGTCGCGGGTGAAGGTCTCGGCGCTGCCGCCGAAGATCGCATCGACGTCGCCGCTGGCGTAGGCCATGCCGGACAGGCCCGAACCGACCAGGGTCGGTACGTGCCAGCGGATGTAGTCCCAGCTGCTGCTCTGGTCGCCGGTCCATGCCACCGCATAGCGCTGGATGCCGGCCCAGCCCATCACTGTCCACAGGAACGGGCGCGAATCGGAGTTATCGAGGATGCCGTTGAAGGCCTGGCGATTGGCGTCCATCGCGAACTGGTAGCCCTTGCCGGTCCAGGCCACGTCCAGCTTCTGCACGCGGCTGCCGGCCTTGCCCACTTCCCAGGCGATCTTGTCGACGCCGTTCTCGGTCCACAGGCCGGTGCGGAAGCCGTACTTGGCCAGGCCCTTCACCGTTTCCGGCAACTGCTTGTAACCGCAGCCGTAACCATCATTGGGCAGAATCCAGCCACCGGGCATGTCGTGGGCGCGGTACTGCTTGGCCACGCTGTCGATCACATCCGGGGTGGTGCCGGTCGGGCCGTCGCTCCAGCCTTCGGGCACGGTGCCGGGCTTCTTGCTGTTGTCGCCGTCGTTGTAGCAATCGGCATCGCCGTAGGACAGCGCCCAGCGCGCCACCATGTTGGGGCGGCCGGTCAGCTGGGTGTAGCGCTCGATCAGTTTCGGCAGGTCGGCGCCGACGAAGTAGTACGCATCGAAGCGGTCTTCGCGGTGCAGCAGCGTGGCCTGGTCGGTCTCGCGCAGATCGTAGCTGCCATCGCTCCAGGTATTGCGCAGCATGCCCCAGCCACGGCTGCTCAGCAGCATCGGTGCCGGGCTGGGGCGGTCGCCCTCTTCCCAGCCGCCGGAATAGGACACCTCCAGCTCGCGTCCCTTGAACTGGTAGCGGCCATTCTGCTGGCCACCACCGAAGTAGCCTTCGTCAGCCTGCGAGGACAGCACCTGCACGCTCTGCGTGGCATCCAGGTCCAGCGGCTGCAGTTCCTGCCACAAGGCGGTGGGCTGGCCGTTGTCCAGGCGCTCCAGGCGCAGGCGCAACGGCTGCCGCTGCACATGCAGCACCAGTGCATCGGTACGCACGCGGATTTCCTGCGCGTCTTCTTCCAGCTGCGCCTGTACGTTCACCTTGGGCTGCGGCAACACGATCGGTGCGGCCTTGTCGCCGGCGCCGGTCAGCGTGCCGTTGCGGCCGGCCTGCACGCGGATGATGTCGGTGGCCGGCAGTTCGATGCGGATGCGCGCGCCCTTGTCGGTCTGCAGATCCCAGCCCTGCACGCCGTCACGGCTGGCGCTGGCGCTGACCGAACGCAGGTTGCCGACGGGCTCGGCCCGGGCCGGCATGGACGCCAGCATCAATGCCGGCAACAGGGCCAGCATCAGCGGCGAGCGACGAACGCAGATTTCCACGCGGACTCCCAACCCGTTCACCGGGCGTTTCGAAAGCGATTGGGCCGACTCTAGGGCAGCGATTCGAAAGATGTCAACAAATTGAAAGGAAAAAGGAAGATATATTCCACTGAAACGAAAGTTGTTGCGCCGCAATACTTTGTGTAAGCGCTTGCAGGCGCCTGTTAAGCATTGTGCGATACGGAATTCGGCTCGTTCTTTCGTTTTTCGGAGCACTCCACGGCGGGAAAAGTCATCACCCCATTTTCTTTCTTTTTACTTTCGATGTTTGACATTTCGAAAGAAAACACAGATGGTGCGCTGGCCCAACTGGAACCTCCGAATGGACGTCACCCTGCTTTCCGATGTGTCCGCCTGGCAGCGCCTTGGCGGAGCCGATACCGCTACCGAAATCGCCCAGCAGCCCGCGCTGTGGGACGCCCTCGCACAGGACCTGTCGCGTGCCCGCGACCGCCTGCAGGCCTTCCTTGGCGACAGCCTCAACGATCCCAACCAGCGCGTGCTGTTCAGCGGCGCCGGCAGCTCCGGCTTCATTGCCGAGATGGTGGCCGATGCGATCAACGCGCAGTGGCCAGCCGATGTGCGCGTGGTGCACACCACCAGCCTGCTGACCCACCCGGCGCTGTACCTGCAGCGCGACCGCCCGACCCTGCTGGTCTCGTTCGGCCGCAGCGGCTCCAGCCCGGAGAGCGTGGCGGCAGTCGACCGCGTGCGCAGCGACGTGGACGACGCGCGCTTCCTCGACATCACCTGCAATGCCGATGGCGAACTGGCCCGACGTGGCGCCGGCCGTGCCGATACCTGCACCCTGCTGATGCCCTCGGCCAGCTGCGACCGTGCCTTCGCCATGACCAGCAGCCTGACCTGCATGCTGCTGGCCGCGCTAACCGTGTTCGATCGTTCGCCGTGGGATGCGCGCGTGGCGCGCCTGAAGCAGATCGCCACGCTGGCCCGCGACGGCCAGGCGCAGTGGGATGCACCGGTGGCGGCGCTGGCACAGCGCCCGTTCAACCGCATCATCTACCTCGGCAGCGGCCCGCTGGAAGCGCTGGCACGCGAGTGCGCGCTGAAGGTGCTGGAACTGACCGCCGGCCGCGTGCTGGCGCTGGCCAACACCCCGCTGGGCTTCCGCCACGGCCCGAAGTCGACGCTGGATGGCAACACCCTGGTGGTGGTGCTGCGCAGCGTGCAGCCGTTGGCGCGCCGCTACGAACAGGACCTGCTGGAAGAACTGCGCCGCGACGGCGTGGCCGGCCAGGTACTGGCGATTGGCCCGCATTCGGACATCGGTGCGGACGACGAGTACACCCTCACCGTACCGGCACTGGATGATCCGTGGCTGGCACCGGTGTGGCTGGGCTTTGCGCAGCTGTTCGCGCTGCAGCGCTCGGCCGCACTCGGCCTGACCCCGGACAATCCGTTCCCGGATGGCACCGTCAACCGCGTGGTCAAGGGCGTCACCATCCACCATGGCTGAGCTGATCGCCCACGCCTGCTACGGCATCGACATCGGCGGCACCAAGATCGAGCTGGTGGCGTGCGATGCGGCGATGCAGGTCACCTGGCGCCGCCGCGTGGCCACGCCGCAGGGCGACTACGACGGTTTCCTGCAGGCGGTGGTGACCCTGGTCGCCGAGGCCGATGCCGCGCTGGGCCGCAGTGATGCGGCGATCGGCATCGCTCTACCCGGCGTGCGCGACCGCCGCAGCGGCCGCCAGCTCAGCGCGAACGTGCCGGCGTTGACCGGCCACAGCGTGGCGGCCGACCTGCAGGCGCGCCTGCAGCGGCCGCTGCATTTCGGTAACGACCTGCAGTGTTTTGCCCTGTCGGAAGCACACGGCGGTGCCGCCGACGGCTATCCCAGCATGTTCGGTGCCATCCTCGGCACCGGCGCGGGTGGTGGTTTCTGCCTGCACGGCCGCCTGCTGTCCGGCTTCAACGGCCTGGCCGGCGAATGGGGCCACTGGAGCGTGCCCGGTCATCTGCTGCAGCGCCACGGCCTGCCGCTGATCGACTGCGCCTGTGGCCTGCAGGGCTGCGTGGAGCGCTATGTGTCCGGCAGTGGCGTGGCGATGATCGAACGCCATCTCGGTGGCAGCGCCGCTGACGCCAGCGCGGTGATCGCGCTGGCCGAAGCCGGCGATGCCCGCGCACGCAAGGCGCTGGACATCCATCGCGACCTGCTCGGCCACAGCCTGGCTGCGTTGGTGCTGGCGCTGGACCCGCACGTGATCGTGCTCGGCGGTGGTCTCTCGCAGTACGCGCCGCTGTACCAGCAGCTGCCGTCGGCCATCGCTGCCCATCTGTTCAACGGCGTGCAGGTACCCCCGATCGTGCCGCCGCGCTTCGGCGATGCCGGTGGCGCACGTGGTGCCGCCCTGCTCGCCTGCCAACCCTCGTTTTCCTGATGTCCGGAGCCTGACCATGTCCCCGTTGCAGACCCTGCTTGCCTCCCACCGCGCCGGTGCCAACGTCGGCCTGTACAGCGTCTGCTGCAGCAACGAGCAGGTGCTGCGCGCGGCCATGCACGTGGCGCTGGCACACGGCACCGTGCTGCTGGTCGAGGCCACCTCCAACCAGGTCGATCAGTTCGGCGGCTATACCGGCATGACCCCGCCGCAGTACCGCGATTACGTCGGCGCCCTGGCCGATGAGGAAGGCTTCCCGCGCGAACGGCTGATCCTGGGCGGTGACCACCTCGGCCCGAATGCCTGGCAGAAGCGCCCGGCCGCCGAAGCGATGACCCACGCGCGCGTGCTGATCGAAGCCTACGTCGCCGCCGGCTTCCACAAGATCCACCTGGACTGCAGCATGTCCTGCGCCGATGACCCGGTGCCGCTGCCCGATGCCATCGTCGCCGCGCGTTCGGCCGAGCTGGCCGAGATCGCCGAACGTACCGCCGCCGAGCACGGCCTGCCGCCGCCGGTCTACGTGATCGGTACCGAAGTGCCGATTCCCGGTGGCGAAGCCTCGCTGGCCGAAGGCCTGCAGGTAACCACGCCGGCCGCCGCCGCGCAGACCCTCGCCATCCACCAGCAGGCGTTCGACACGCCGCAGCTGCGCGATGCGTGGCAGCGCGTGATCGCGATGGTGGTGCAGCCGGGCGTGGACTTCGACCACAGCAGCGTGCACGAGTACGACGCGGCCGCCGCCAGCACGCTGGCTGATTTCCTGGAACAGCAGCCACGCATCGTGTTCGAGGCGCACTCCACCGATTACCAGCGCGAGAGTGGCCTGCACGCGCTGGTG
Organism: Stenotrophomonas sp. SMYL8; assembly: GCF_036320065.1. Taxonomy (NCBI): domain Bacteria; kingdom Pseudomonadati; phylum Pseudomonadota; class Gammaproteobacteria; order Lysobacterales; family Lysobacteraceae; genus Stenotrophomonas; species Stenotrophomonas sp. SMYL8. Next base: position 57,463 of record NZ_JAWIRR010000005.1, on the reverse strand, counting down.
CGCGATCACTTCGCCATCCTCAAGGTCGGCCCGGCGGCGACCTTCGCCTACCGCGAAGCGCTGTTCGCGCTGGCCGCGATCGAGGCCGAGCTGCTGCCGGCCGCGCAGTGCTCGCGCCTGCCGCAGGTGCTGGACGAGGTGATGGTGGCGCAGCCGAAGTACTGGCAGTCCTATTACCAGGGCGATGAGGCGGCGCTGCGCCTGCTGCGCAGTTACTCCTTCAGCGACCGCTGCCGCTACTACTGGGGCGAGCCGGCGCTGGTGCAGGCGGTGCAGACCCTGTTCGGCAACCTGGAGCAGCATGCGCCGCCGCTGGTGCTGCTCAGCCAGTACCTGCCGGAGCAGTACCGCGCCGTGCGCGAAGGCCGCCTGGCCAACACCCCCACCGCACTGGTGCAGCACCGCATCGGCCTGTGCCTGGGCGAATACGCCCGCGCCTGCAGCGCCAACCAGGCCGGAACCCGCGCGCACCGCGCAGGCTCGGCTCCCGCCGTTGCTGCGAACGGCTAATCTCTACCTTTTCCCGCGAAACTGAGAATGGCCATGCGCAACACCCGCTCCCGCCGGCAACAGATCCTGCAGCTGCTGATCGAGCACGGCTCGGTGCAGGTGGCCGATCTGGTCGAGCGCTTCGGCGTGTCGGCGGTGACCATCCGTGCCGATCTGACCCACTTCGAGTCGCAGGGCCTGGCCACCCGTACCCACGGCGGTGCCACGCTGGTGCGCACGCCGCCGCAGGAACAGGACATCCACGAGAAGGACGCGCTGAACCTGCCGCTGAAGGAATCGATCGGTGCGCGCGCCGCGCGCCTGGTGCAGCCCGGCGACAACATCATCATCGACTCCGGCTCGACCACGATGACCCTGGCCCGCCACCTGCGCGCGCATCGCGACGTGACGGTGATGACCAACGGCCTGAACATCGCCTGGGAACTGGCCAATGCCGCGGGCATCACCGTGCTGCTGACCGGTGGCCTGCTGCGTCAGCAGTCGCTGTCGCTGCAGGGCAGCCAGGCCGAAGCCAGCCTCAACTCGTACAGCTTCGACACCCTGTTCCTGGGCGTGGATGGCCTGGACCTGCAGTTCGGCCTGACCACCCACGATGAAGCCGAAGCCCGCCTCAACCACCGCATGGTCGAGCGCGCGCGCCGCATCGTGGTGCTGACCGACGCCTCCAAGTTCGGCCGCGTCAGCCTGCACCGCATCGCCCTGCTGGATCAGATCCACGCCATCATCACCGACGCCGGCATCGACGACGCAACCCGTGAGGGGCTGCAGCGGCTGGGCATCGAAGTGATCATCGCCGAGCCCACCGCATGACCGACACCCGCACTCTGCATGGCCGCATCCTCACCCCGCTGGGTTGGCGGCGCGGCCACGTCCACTTCGATTCGCAGGTGCGCCAGCTGCAGGTGGATGACCACAGCGGTGCTGACGACCTGCTGCTGCCGGTGATCCTGCCCGGCTTCATCGACCTGCATGTGCATGGCGCGGCCGGCGTGGACCTGATGCAGGGCGGCGACGTGGCACGCACCATCGCCCGCACCCATCTGCGCTTCGGTACCACCACGCTGCTGGCGACCACCATGACCGCCGGGCTGGACGAGATCGAGCACGCGCTGCAGGGCGTGGCCGCCACCATGGCGGCACCCGATGCAGACGCCGCCAGCATCGTCGGTGTGCATCTGGAAGGACCGTTCATCAGCCCGCAGCGTCTGGGTGCGCAGCCCAACCGCACGATCGAGGCGACGCTGGCACTGGTGCAGCAGCTGCATGCGCTGGCACCGATCCGGGTGATGACGCTGGCCCCGGAAATTGGTGAGCACACCGCGCTGATTCCCGCGCTCTCGGCGATGGGCATCCGAGTGCAGCTCGGTCACAGCGCCGGTACCTACGAGGAAGGCGTGGCCGCGCTGCAGGCCGGCGCCTCCGGCTTCACCCACCTGTTCAACGGCATGACCGGCGTCGATCACTATCGCCCGGGCATTGCAGCGGCGGCGTTGGCACATGCGCAGTACGCCGAGATCATTCCCGACCTGCAGCACATCCACCCCGGCGTGATCCGGCTGGCCGCGCGCGCGATTCCGCGCCTGTACGCGGTGACCGACGCCACTGCCGCCACCGGCATGCCCGACGGCGAGTACGCGTTGGGCGAGCAGCGCGTGCACAAGTGTGGCGGCTGCGTGCGCCTCGCTACCGGTTCGCTGGCGGGCAGCGCACTGACCATGGACCAGGCACTGCGCAATCTGGTGCGCGTCGGCCTGGAGCTGGCCGATGCCTCGCAACGTGTTTCCACCTTCCCGGCGGACTACCTGGGCCTGGACGATCGCGGCCGCATCTCGCCCGACGCCCGCGCCGACCTGGTGGTGCTGGACGCCGAACTGCGCCTGCAGCAGGTGGTGGTTGGTGGGCGCGTAGTTGATTTGAACGCCGGAAATGCCTGACGCACCGCCTTTGTAGAGTCGAGGGGGGGGGGCGGGGGGGGGGGGGCCCCCCCGGGCGCGGGGGGACCCGACCCGCACCCCAAGCCACACCCCCCCC
>NZ_JAWIRR010000005.1:0-54912 GCF_036320065.1 Stenotrophomonas sp. SMYL8 | reverse complement strand
CCCGCTCTTTGTACCTGCGGTGGTCGCGCGGGCCCGCGCCGCCGCGCGCGGGGCCCCCCCCCCCCCCCTCGACTCTACGAAGGCAATCCGCACCGAAACGCCTCCTGGGATATGCCGATGACTGCAAGCACCGCTCCGCGCTGGCCCGTACGCTACCTGCTCTTCATCGGCGGCCTCGGTGGCCTGCTGTACGGCATCGACATCGGCATCATCGCCGGCGCCCTGCCCTACCTGGAGGCAACGGCCAGCCACGCGTGGCAACTCAGCAGCCAGCAGCTCGGTTTTGTTGTGGCTGCGGTGCTGCTGGGCAGTGTGTTGTCCTCGCTGTTCGCCGGCATGGTCGCCGACCTGATCGGCCGCCGCGGTGCGATGCTGCTGGCCGGCCTGCTGTTCACTGCCTCGATCCCGATCATGGCACTGGCGTCCGGCTACACGCCCCTGCTGCTCGGCCGGCTGCTGCAGGGCATCAGTGGCGGCCTGATCGGCGTGGTGATTCCGCTGTACCTGGCCGAAGTGCTCAGCCCCGAGCGACGCGGGCGCGGCGCGGCCATGTTCCAGCTGCTGCTGACCGTTGGCCTGGTGCTGGCTGCCCTGATCGGCCTCTACCACGCCCACGCCGTGGATGCCGCCGCCGAAGCCGTGCGCTCACTGCCGGTCGCGCAGCAGGCGCAGGAGCTGTTTGCGGTGAAGGACCATGCCTGGCGCACCATCTTCTGGACCTGCCTGGCGCCGGGCCTGCTGTTCTGCGCCGGCATCTTCTGGTTGTCCGAATCGCCGCGCTGGCTGGTGCGTCGCGGCCGCATCGATGATGCGCGCCGCAGCCTGCAGCGCGTGCTGCCCGCTTCGGAGGTGGAGCCGACGCTTGCACAGATCCAGGCACCGGAATCGAGCAGCGGCAGCGGCAAGCGCGACCCGCTGCTCAGCCGCCGCTACGTGGTGCCGTTCCTGCTCGCCTGCGTAGTGCTGGCCTGCACCCAGGCCACCGGCATCAACTCGGTGCTGGCCTACGCGGTGAACATTCTCAACCAGGCCGGCCTGTCCGGCTCGGTAGCCAACGGCGCCGACGTGGCGATCAAGCTGCTCAATGCGGTGATGACCGTGGTCGCGCTGCTGCTGGTCGACCGCAAGGGCCGCAAGTTCCTGCTGATGCTCGGCAGTGGCGGCATCTGCGTGGCCCTGCTGGCCGCGGCCACGCTGTTCTTCCAGGCCGAACGCGGCCGCACCGACGTGCAGCCGCAGCTCCAGGCGGCAGTCAGCGGCGACGGCCTGCAGCTGGTGCTGGATGATGCGCAATGGCAGCGCCTCGGCGCTGGCATCGACAGCCAGGGCCGACCGATGCAGCTGACCGTGTCGTATGCCTACGGCGACTTCACCAATGTGCGCGCCCTGCGCAGCGACAACCTGACCGACCGCGAGCTGCGCATCGAGCGTGCCGGCACCGTGCAGCCGGACAGCGTGATCGGCGCGTTCTTCCGCAAACTGCACCTGAATCCGTTCGCCGACCCGGCCAAGGCCGCGCAGGCACCGCTGCGCATCGAGCAGGCGCGCATCGGCCCGGTGCCGCCACCGGCGCACGGCTGGGCCGTGGCCGCCTGCATCCTGGTGTTCGTCGCGTTCTTCGCGGTCGGGCCCGGCGTCTGCGTGTGGCTCGCGCTGTCCGAGCTGATGCCGAACCGCATCCGCTCCAACGGCATGAGCATCGCGCTGCTGATCAACCAGTTCGTGTCCACCACTATCGCCGCGATCTTCCTGCCCACGGTGGGCCACTATGGCTACGCCAGCATGTTCGTGTTCTGGGCGGCCTGCACCTTCGTGTTCTTCCTGGTGGCCGCGTTCTGGCTGCCGGAGACCAAGGGCAAGTCGCTGGAAGAGATCGAGGCCCGCTTCGCCCGGTAGCGGTCGACTTTGGTCGACCTCCGCGCGCAGCGCGGGTTCATGGCGCGCCCGTCATTCGCCAGTGATGTGCTTCGCCAGCTCCCGCGCTTCGGCAACGCTGGACAAGCCGCTCAGCATCATCGATTCGCCGAACGGCCCCTGCACCGTCGCCACCATCAGCACGCGGCCATCCACGCTGATCGCCGCACGCTGGCCCACCAGTGCCGCGGTGCCATCGTGGATGCGCTGATGCGCCTCCGGCCGATAGCGGATCTGCAGGCCCGGCTGCTTGCCTTCATCCAGCACATAGCGCACATCGGCAATGTCGGCACTGCCGGCAATCGGCGGCTCGCGCAGGGCCAAGGTCTCGCCCTGCCACTGCGCCGGCGTGCCTTTGCCCGCCGCATCGACCGCACTCAGGCGCACGTCCACGCCGGGGCGTGGCGCATGATCCTTACCTGCCAACGCACCGGGTGTAGCGCCCGGCATGCATCCGGTCAGGGTCAACGCCATGCCCAGCAACAGGGGAAGCGCAGCCCTCACTTCAGCTTCCGCAGCTTGAATGCCACCAGCACCTGCAGCAACCCATACAGCAGGCTGCCGACACCGATCCACAGCGTGGTCACCGCCACGCCTGCATACGGATTGGCCGCAAACAGCAGGCCCAGCACTACCGCCAGCACGCCACTGAGGATCAGCAGCCACTCGCCCTGGATCTGCTTGCGCACGCGGATCGCGAACACGATGCGATAGATGCCGGCCACCAGCAGCCACGCTGCCAGGAACAGCACAAGCACGCTGGCGGTGGCCAGCGGATTGATCACCGCCAGGATGCCGAAACCCAGCGAGGCGATGGCATACAGCGCCAGCCAGCCACGCGAGGCACCGCTGCCGCCGCTGACCAGTGCGAACAGGCTGATGACACCTTCAACGATGGCCATCACACCCAGCGTCCATGCCAATGCCATGGCTGCAGACAGCGGCCAGCCGATGGCGACGATGCCGAAGCCCAGTGCGACGAGCCCGTACAGCAGCAGGATCCACCAGCTGCGCCCAACCGCCGACAACAGGGGAGACAAGGGGGAATTCATGGCCACTCCTTCGATCCGGAACCGGGCTCATCCTAGCCCCTGGTGATGAAGAGGGCGATCACGGCGCCCGCGCGCAGACCCATACCCGCACCTCGTCCGCTCCCACCCACCGCAGCGTCTCCGCAACCTCCATCACCGTGCTGCCGGTGGTCATCACATCGTCCACCACGGTCAGTCGCGGCGGCACCGGACCACGTACATCGAACGCATCGAACAGGTTTTCCCTGCGCTGTTCGGCCGTACGCTCAGACTGCGGCGCGGTATGCCGCCGCCGGTACAGCCCCTGCCAGACCGGCATCGGCAGCAGGCGGCACAGTTCTGCGGCTTGGTTGTAGCCGCGCTGGCGCAGGCGGCGCCGGTGCAGCGGTACCGGCACCAGCGGTAGGCATGACCACGGCGGCGGTGCGCGCTGCATCAACTGCGCCAGCAGGCGACCGGCGGCGAGATCCTGGTGGAACTTGTAGCGCACCAGCAGCTGGTCGACCGGCGGCAGGTACAGCAGGCTGGCATGGGTAGCGGCCTGCGGTGGCGCTTCCTCGCGGCAGCTGCCGCAGACGATCAGGGCGTTGTCGGGCAGCGGCAATGCACAGCGCAGGCAGGCGCGGCCGGCCCACGGCAGCTCGGCAAGGCAGGCGCGGCACAGGTCAAGATCATCGTGGCCCGGGTCGTTGCAGACCAGGCAACGCAGTGGCAGCAGAACGCGAAGCAGCACTGCGGGCCAATCCGCCGGTAGAGGGAGGTAGGCAAGAGGCATACCCCAACCTGCCCGCGCAGCGATGCCGGAACCATCACCGGCAACCACACCGGACGGTCAGGAAAGCGGACGCAGTGCTGTCGGCCGTCTCATCGGGTCAGTCACGCAGGGATGCCTGCCAGGCCACCAGGGCGGCGGCGGCGCGCTGGGTCCTGCGCTCATCCGGATTGACGCCCATCTCATTGCGCGCCATGCCGGCAAGGGCCGCACACAGTTCCTGTTCGCCTGCACCGCGCAGCAGCTGGGACTCGATGCGATCTGCGTAGGCGGCGTACTCGCCACGGCAGTCCGGATTGGCCTGGATGCCTATTGGATCCCATACATAGTGCAGGACTTCATCCACCGCTCGGCCCAGTGCACCGCGCCTGCGGTGTGCCGCCTGGCGGACCTCCTTCCAGTGTGGCGTGTTGTGCAGTGCCTCGAACGGCATCGGCACCGGCGACAACAGGTAGGAGATGCCGTCTTCGTCCTGCTTGACATGCCAGACGCCAACACCGACATCCGCCATGTGCTCGGACAGCGGGAAAACGAAGGCGGGCAGCCACAACAGCTCGATGCGGCCATCTCCCTGCCAGCCCAGCGCGGTGAACATCCCGGCTGCGATCTCCCGGTAGGCCTGCGCGGCAGGTTCGCCGACCAGTTGCCCCGGATCCAGCATGAACACCCGGTTGTCGATGTACTCGACCACGCTGCCATGGAACTCGCGCAAGCGCTCGGGCGGGTAATCGATGACCTGTTCAGGGGCGATGGTGTAACTCACTTCGTGAAATCCTTTCCGCTGGAAGGCGAGTGTGGCACGACGGCGGGCATCATCAACACCTCCGCCAGACCACGGTAGATCGGCACGCGGCACACCAGCCCGGACACGCCCCGCGCGATCAGCACCGTGGCCAGGATCGGCAGCAGCAGATCACCACTGTCGGTCAGCTCCAGCGAGATCACCGCCGAAGTCAGTGGTGCCTGGGTGACGCCGGTCAGATAGGCGCACATGCCCAACAGCACGAACGCACGCGGATCCACACCCGGCATCAGCACCGCGAGGTTGTGCCCAAGGCCGGCACCGACGGCCAGCGCCGGCGAGAACAGGCCACCGGGGATGCCCGCCACGTAGGACGCCAGATTCGCCAGCAGCTTCATCAACCCGAACTCGTGACCGACCATCGCCTGCCCCTGCACCAGACTGCGCGCCTGCTCGTAGCCGGTGCCGAACGCGCCTTCACCGAAGACCAGGGCGAGCAGTACCACCACCAGGCCGCAGCCTGCGGCCAACAGAACCGGATGCCGCTGGCGCAGCTGGCCCAGCCAGCGCGGGCGGCCCGCCGCACTGGCCAGCACCGCACGCGCGAACAGGCCTCCCAGCAAGCCCGCCACCACGCCGCACAGCAGGATCGCCAGCCAGCCCTGGCCCAGCGGCAGCCGCGCGCTTACATGGCCGAAGTAGGTGTAATTGCCCAGCAGTCCGAGCGATACCACGCCGCCGACGATCACCGCGGTCAGCAAGGTGCCTGAGAAACGATGTTCGAAGCGGCCGCTGAGCTCTTCGATGGCGAAGACGATGCCGGCCAGTGGCGTGTTGAACGCCGCCGCGATGCCCGCCGCGCCGCCCGCCAGCAGGAAGTGCGAGAGCTCGCGCGGGTCCTTGAAGCCGAACCAGCGGCCGAACAGGTACATCAGGCTGGCACCCACATGCACCGTCGGGCCCTCGCGCCCGACCGACGCGCCGCCCAGCAGCGACAACGAGGTCAGCAGCAGCTTGCCCGCCGAGACCGCAGGCGAAAGATTGGTCCTGCGGAACGACTCATCCGGCTTGTCCAACGCAGCGATGACCTGCGGAATACCACTGCCCCGCGTGGGTTTCAGCACGCCGGAGGTCAGCCAGGCCAGCAGCGCGAAGATGCCCGGCGTCAGCAGCAGGGCCCACCACGGCGAGTGCGAGGTGATGCGCTGGAACAGGTGAAACGCCGCGTCGCTGGCCTTGGCAAACAGGATGGCCACCAGTGCCACGGCCACGGCGCCGCCCCAGAGCGCGGCACGGCGGCGCCAGGCCTCGCTGAGAACCAGCGCGGTGATGCGGCCGCGAAGGCGATGGAGACCGGTCATGCGGGGCAGTGTGGACGGAGCGGAAACGGGCGGACAGCGGTTACTGTGGCTGAAGGCCTTGCAGGATGCGGTGAAATGCCCGGACACGGGCCGTTCCGGCAACCAGCCCCGTGCGCACACCGCTAAACGGGCAGGCGCTCCCGCCACCGGCGCTTTTCCACGCTGCGCACGTTGGGCTGCCGCAGCCACTCCAGATGGAGCGGCAGATGTGCCATCCCATCATCGCTCGCATCACCGGTCAGGGCTGCTGCCGGATGCGTACCTCGCCATGGCGCATGCGGGTCAGGTCGCCCTGCGCTTCCAGTACGCCGCGCGCGACCAGTTTGCGCACGCGCTGGGCGTAGAAGACATCGGCAATGCCGGCGCGGCGCTGCGGGTCCAGCGACATCGCGTTGCCCACGATGAAGGCGATTTTTCGGAACTGCCCATCGCAATGGGAAAGCAGTTGCGCGTCGATCCAGGCGATGTCCTCGTCGGTCAGCGCGGCGATGTTCTGCCGCTCCTGGTCAGTGAGATGGGCATCGTTGTCGGAGCGTTCGTCCGTATCGCGCAGGCAGCCATTGATGGCCAACAAGCGAACCAAGACATAGTGACCGAATGCTTCAAGTTCCTCCTTCGGCAGCATCGCCGGATCGAGCTCCCCTGCCGGGTAGTCCTTGAAGGTCACGAAGGCGTGATTCTTCCACTGCCCCTTCGCATCGGCCTGACGCAGATCATCCATCACCACGCGCAGGCCGCCGTCAGGAAGTTCGGCCAGGCTGCACAGCACCGCGTCGCGACGGATCGGGTAGGACTGGTAGCTGTTCATGGCACGTGCTCGCGCGTCCGTATGCAGCAATGAACTTACACCGTAGCGCCCGTTCATGGCGGCCGATCAATGTAAACCAAATTAGAAGCAATTGAGTTGACAGTGCTCACCAACCCACCCACACTGCCGCCCTCGCTCCACTCGTACCCAAGGTCCCGCCATGGCTGCTGCCATCCGCCACGACTGGCAACACGACGAACTGCAGGCACTGTTCGATCTGCCGTTCCCCGAGCTGCTGTTCCGCGCCGCAGCGGTCCACCGCGAGCATTTCGACCCATCGCAGGTGCAGGTCTCCACGCTGCTGTCGGTGAAGACCGGCGGCTGCCCGGAAGACTGCGCGTACTGCCCGCAGGCGCAGCGCTACAGCACCGGAGTGAACGCGCAGAAGCTGATGGAGACCGACGCAGTGCTGGCCAAGGCACGCCAGGCCAAGGCCGCCGGTGCCTCGCGTTTCTGCATGGGTGCCGCATGGCGTTCGCCGAAGGACCGCGACATTCCGAAGGTGGCGGCAATGATCGCCGGGGTGAAGGCACTGGGCCTGGAGACCTGCGCCACGCTGGGCATGCTCAGTGGCGAGCAGGCGCGTGCGCTGAAGGACGCCGGACTGGACTACTACAACCACAACCTCGACACCGCGCCGGACTACTACGATTCGATCATCCACACGCGCCAGTACCAGGACCGCCTGGACACGCTGGAGCACGTGCGCGATGCCGGCCTGAAGACCTGCTGCGGCGGCATCGTCGGCATGGGCGAGACACGCGCGCAGCGCGTCGGCCTGCTGCTGGCGCTGGCCACGCTGCCGGCACATCCCGATTCGGTGCCGATCAACAAGCTGGTGCAGGTGGCGGGCACGCCGCTGCACGGCAGCGCCGAGCTGGACCCGTTCGAGTTCGTGCGCATGATTGCGGTGGCACGCATTGCCATGCCGCGCTCGATGGTGCGACTGTCGGCCGGGCGTGAAGCGATGAGCGACGAACTGCAGGCGCTGTGTTTCCTGGCCGGTGCCAACTCGATCTTCTACGGCGACACGCTGCTGACCACCGGCAACCCGGAGCGCGAGCGCGACCTGGCCCTGTTCGCACGCCTGGGCCTGCAGCCGATGGCCGTGCAGGTGGATGCCGAGGGCCACGACCACGGCGGCACCGTGCACGCCGATATCAGCGCCGATACCCCCGGCTGTGGCTGCGCTCACGCGGCCTGAGACGGGGCACAAGCAGGCGTCGCGGCAACGCGCTACCCTAGCCGCCCCGTCGCCGCATTCAGCCGCCATGGCCCGCCCCGACCTGACCGCCCGCCTCCACGCCCAACGCGCCCTGCGCGATGCCCAAGGTCGTCGCCGCACGCGGCGCTCGGTCACCCGTCGTGATGGCATCCGCCTGGAAGTGGACGGCCAGTGGCTGACCGGCTTCTGCAGCAATGATTACCTGGGCCTGGCCCAGCAGTTCAGCGTGGTCAACGCGCTGCAGGATGCGGCCGCGCGCGAAGGCACCGGCGCCGGTGCCTCGCATCTGGTCTGCGGCCACCACGCCCTGCATGACGCGCTGGAGCGCGAAGTGGCGGAATGGCTGGGCTACCCGCGCGCGCTGCTGTTCGGCAGCGGCTTCGCCGCCAACCTGGCCGTGCAGCAGGCGCTGCTGAGCGAAGAGAACGACGTGTGCGTGCAGGACAAGCTCAACCACGCCAGCCTGCTCGATGCGACGCGGCTGGCCGGTGCGCGCCTGCGCCGTTATCCGCATCTGGATGCGGAAGGTGCGATGCGCCAGCTCAAGCACGCACCAGATGGTGCGGCGATGCTGGCCACCGATGGTGTCTTCAGCATGGATGGCGACATCGCACCGCTGCGTGCATTGTCGCTTGTGGCACGCCTGCAGCAGGCGCTGTTCTATGTGGATGATGCGCATGGCGTGGGCGTGGTGGGCGATGGCCGTGGCACGGTCGCGGCTGCGGGACTGGGCGTGGACGATGTGCCGCTGCAGCTGGTCACCCTTGGCAAGGCGCTGGGCGGTTCCGGCGCGCTGGTGCTGGGCCGCGATGACCTGGTCGAGCACCTGGCCGAAACGGCGCGCCCGTACATCTACACCACGGCGATGCCGCCACCGCTGGCCGCCGCAGCGCTCGAAGCGGTACGCCTGGCACGCCGTGACAACTGGCGGCGTTCGAAACTGACCGATCTGATCGCGCTGTTCCGCGGCGAAGCCCGCCGCCATGGCCTGGACCTGATGGCCTCGGAAACGCCGATCCAGCCGCTGCTGTGTGGCGACGACCAGCGCGCCGTCGCGATGTCCAAAGCATTGGAACAGGCCGGTTGGCTGGTCGGAGCAATCCGCCCGCCCACGGTTCCCGATGGCAAGGCGCGCCTGCGCGTCACCCTGTCCGCGTTGCACACCCCCGAGCAGGTGCGTGGCTTGGTCGAAGCCATCGCCAGCGCGCGCGATCGCGTCGAGCTGGCCGCGCGTGAGGCCGCGCCGCCGCCGCTGCCTGTCTTTGCCTGAGCCTGTTGCCGTTTTCCCATGCATATCGACGTCACCGGCCAGGGGCCGGACCTGGTACTGATCCATGGCTGGGCCCTGCAGGGCGGTGTGTTCGCGCCGCTGGTACAACGCCTGGCCGATCGCTTCACCCTGCATCTGGTTGATCTGCCGGGCCACGGTCACAGCCGCGAGGACACCACGCCGCTGCGCCTGCCGTTCGTGGTCAATGCCATTGCTGCGGCCACGCCGCCGGCGGTGTGGTGCGGCTGGTCGCTGGGCGGCCTGTTCGCGCTGCATGCTGCCGCGACGCTGCCAAAGGTGCGCGGGCTGGCGATGATCGCCGCCACACCGCGCTTCGTACGTGGCGAAGATTGGCCGCACGCGGTGGAACCGGCCGTGTTCGAGCAGTTCGGGCGTGAGCTGGCCACCGATTTCGCCGGCACCCTGGAACGCTTCCTCGCCCTGGACGTGATGGGCTCGGCGCACGCGCGCGAAGAGCTGCGCACCCTGCGCCAGCGCCTGGTCGAGCGCGGTGCGCCCACCGAACGCGCGCTGCTGGAAGGCCTGCGGCTGCTGGAAAGCACCGACCTGCGTGGCGCGCTGCCGACGCTGGGTAAGCCCAGCCTGTGGATCGCCGGCCAACGCGACCGGCTGGTTTCGCCAGCAGCGATGCAGGCCGCTGCAGCGCTGGCCCCGGGCGGACAGGCGCTGACCATCGCCCATGGCGGCCACGCGCCCTTCCTCGGCCATGCCGATGAGGTGGCCACCGCGTTGCAACACTTCGTTGCCGGCCTGTCACCGGCCGATGGCGGACAATGAGCGCCTTCCGAATTCCGCAGGACTGACACATGGATCTGGGTATCAATGGCCGCTGGGCACTGGTCTGCGGCGCAAGCAAGGGGTTGGGCCTGGGCTGCGCGCGTGCGCTGGTGCGCGAGGGCGTCAACGTGGTGATCGTCGCTCGTGGCGAAACGGCGCTTCAGCAGGCTGCCGAGGAGCTGCGCGCGCTGGCCGGTGCCGCCGAGGTGCGCGCGGTCGCCGCCGACGTCACCACCGAAGCCGGCCGCGTCGCGGCGCTGGCCGCATGCCCGCAGGTGGACATCCTGGTCAACAACGCCGGTGGCCCGCCGCCCGGTGATTTCCGCAATTTCGAGCGTGACGACTGGATTGCCGCGCTGGACGCCAACATGCTGGCGCCGATCGCGCTGATCCGCGCCACCGTCGACGCGATGATCGAGCGCGGCTTCGGCCGCATCGTCAACATCACCTCGTCGGCGGTGAAAGCCCCGATCGATATCCTGGCGCTGTCCAACGGCGCGCGCAGTGGCCTGACCGGTTTCGTCGCCGGCCTGTCGCGCCGCACCGTGGCCCACAACGTCACCATCAACAACCTGCTGCCCGGCCAGTTCGACACCGACCGCCTGCGCGCCAACTTCGCCCACAGTGCGGGCAAGGACGGCGACGCCGACGAAGTGGCCGAACGCCGCCGCCAGCAGATCCCCGCCGGCCGCTTCGGCACACCCGACGAATTCGGCGCCGCCTGCGCCTTCCTGTGCAGTGCACAGGCCGGTTACCTCACCGGGCAGAACCTGCTGATCGACGGCGGCGCCTACCCCGGTACGTTCTAAGAGACTTTCGCAATGCCGTCCCACTTCGATGCCCGCCACGTCCGCCGCGCGTTCGCCCGTGCCGCCAACAGCTACGACGCCGCCGCCGCCCTGCAGCGCGAAGTGCAGTCGCGGCTGATCGAATCGCTGGACTACCTGGAGGCACGCAAGCCCGAGGTGGTGCTGGACATTGGTGCCGGCACCGGCCATGCCAGCGCGTTGATGAAGAAGCGCTGGCCGAAGGCGCAGGTGATCGCGCTGGACGTGGCGCTGCCGATGCTGGACCAGGCCAAGCGCCAGGCCGGCTGGTGGAAGCCGTTCCAGCGCCTGTGCGGTGATGCCGCCGCGCTGCCGCTGGCCGACAACAGCGTGGACGTGATCTTCAGCAACCTGTGCCTGCAGTGGGTGGACGACCTGCCGGCGGTGTTTGCCGGGTTCCGTCGCGTACTCAAGCCGGGCGGCCTGCTGGTGTGTTCCACCTTCGGCCCGGAAACCCTGATCGAACTCAACGAGGCATTCGCCGCCGCCGATGACCGCCCGCACGTGAGCCGCTTCGCGCAGATCGCCCAGTTCGGCGATGCGCTGATGATGGCCGGCTTCCGCGACCCGGTGCTGGACCGCGACCTGTTCACCCTGACCTACGACGACCTGCCGTCACTGATGCGCGAACTGCGCGCGATGGGCGCGACCAATGCCCGCGTCGACCGTCGCCACACGCTGACCGGGCGTGGCCGTTTCGCCGCTGCGGCAGCGGCGTATGAACCGATGCGTCGTGCCGACGGCAAGCTGCCCAGCAGCTGGGAAGTGATCTATGCGCACGCCTGGGCACCGGACCCGGGCGCACCGATCCGCGAAGGCGGGCATGACGTGGCCTCGGTGCCGGTGTCGGCAATTCCGATCCGGCGCAAGCAGAGCTGATCGTCCGGTAGTGCCGGCCGCGGGCGTGCAACTTCATGATTCCATGCTGGGCATCTGCCGGCCAGCGGCCGGCACTACTGCATTCCACTCCGCACGCGAATCGCTCTGGTAGGTGCCAACCTTGGTTGGCACTCACCCAAAGCAGGCCGCTGCTCAGGTATTGGCCGGCGAACTCAGCGGCGGGCGCACCAGGTCGCGGTGGAAGAAATAGATTTCCTGCACCAGGAAGCGCCAGCTGGTGTGGAAGCTGCGGAAGCGCGTGCTGGGCGTGGACGAGGCCAGCGCATCGATGCCCAGCGCCTTGCTCAGGCGCAGCGCGCGCGCCATGTGCAGCGGATCGCTGACGATGATCACCCGGTGCAGGTCGCGCTGGTCCATCAGCCGCTTGGCTTCAACCAGGTTCTGCACGGTATTGCGCGAGGCGGTTTCGATCAGGATCGCATCGTCCGGCACGCCATGTTTCAGCGCATAACGCCGCGCCACCTGCGATTCGGAAAAACGCGCACCGGTGCCACCGTAGCCGCCGGTGAAGATCAGCAGCGGCGCGTACTGGGCCTCGTACAGGTCCAGCCCATGCCGGATACGCTCTTCGAACACCGGTGACGGTTTGGCGTCATAGGCGGCCGCACCCAGCACGATGATGGCGTCGGCCTTGGCGGCCTGGTCACGCTCGCCGACCCAGACGATCCAGGCAGTCACGCCCAGCAGCCAGATCACCAGCAGGACAAACAGCCGCCACAGCCAGCCCAGCAGGCCGGTGCGAGGCCGCTGCCGGTCGCGGCTCACGGCGCGCCCCAGCGCAGCGCTGGCAGGTCGACGTTGCCACCGGACAGCACCAGGCCCACGCGCAGTCCGGCGAAACGTTGCGGCTGCGCCAGCACCGCAGCCAGCACGGTGGCCGAGGACGGCTCGACCACCTGCTTGAGCACCTCCCACAGCAGGCGCATCGCGGCCATCGTCGCCGCGTCATCGACCACGATCACCTCGGCACCGGCCGCGCGCAGCAGTTCGAAATTGGGCGCGCCGATCAGGGTACGCAGGCCATCACAGATCGTGTCCGGGGTGAACGCGTCCTGGCGCTCGCCAGCGGCCAGCGAGCGCGCGGTATCGTCGGCACCGGCCGGCTCGGCCAGCACCAGACGGGTCTGCGGGCTGGCGTGCTGCAGGGCCAGCGCAGTGCCGCTGGCGAGGCCGCCGCCGCCCACCGGTACCACCAGCACGTCGAACGGGCCGTCGCTGTGCAGCAGTTCCAGGGCGGCGGTGCCCTGCCCGGCCATCACCGCCGGATTCGTATAAGGATGCACCAGGGTCGCACCGGTGTCGGCCTGCACCTTGGCGCAGGTGGCCTCACGGTCGGCAATGGTCGGCGGGCAGTGCCAGAGCGTGGCGCCATGGCGCGCAATATTGGCCAGCTTGGCCGCCACCGCACCTTCCGGCACCACCACGTGACAGGGAATGCCCCGGGTACGTGCGGCCAGCGCCAGGGCGGCGCCGTGATTGCCGGAGGAGTGGGTGACCACGCCGGCACTGGCGGAATCAGCCTCCAGCGACCACACCGCGTTGCAGGCACCGCGGAACTTGAACGCACCACCACGCTGCAGGTGCTCGGCCTTGAACGCCAGCTGTGCCCCGGCCAGCGCATCGAGCGTGTGCGAGCGCAGCACCGGGGTCACGCTGGCATGCGGGGCGATCCTCGCGGCAGCAAGCAGGACGTCGTCGGCGCGGGGCAACAGTGAATCGCTCATGACGCAAGATTAACGTATGCCCCCGCGCTGGCGACCGGGACACAGGTCATGCCAGCATGCAGCCCTACGCCTCCATTCATCCTGGCCGGCGGAATTAAGGGCCGATTCAACGCTGGCGCCCGAAGCTGACTGCACACCCGTCCTCTGGGGGGACCCACCATGAAAATGCGCCTGATGCTTGCCGGTGGCCTGTTGCTGGCCCTGACCGGCTGCACCACCTACGACTATGTCGGCGGCGGCCGCAGCGGCAGCTACTACCACGGTGCGCCGTCGGTGGAATACCGCTACCCGGCCGGCTATCCCTACAACTACGGCCCCTACTACGGTGGCTATGGCGGCTACTACGGCGGCTACGGCAACCCGTATTACTCGCGCCCGATCTACCGCCCGCCGCACAACCACCGCCCGCCGCCGCGTCCGGGCAATGGCGGCGAGCACCGTCCGCCGCCGCCGTCGCGACCGTCGTACAACGGGGGTTCGCCGTGGCGGAACATGGACTCCATGCGCCGCCCGCCGCAATCGAATGCCCAGCCGTCGGCGCCCCCGCCGCAGGCCCGTCCGGCACCGGCACCGAGTGCGCCGAGGATGAACGGTTCCCCCTGGCGCAACATGGATCGTGCGACGCAGCGCACAGTTGAGCGCTGAACCGTCTTGCATTTCACACGGTCTAAGCCGCAATCTACGCGGACAGTGACGGCCCGCGTCACAAAGTGACAAAAACGACACGGGCCGCCGCAAAAAGCTCTACGTCGATATCCGACAGGAACATCTGGATCCCCCCTGTTCCGGCCCTGTCGGATGTCGGCACCTCTGAAGACAAACGGCCCCGCAATGCGGGGCCGTTTGTTTTGTTGGGTCGCCAACCGGCGCGGGCCCCAGCGTCAGTAGCTCCACGCCATGCGTGGATGGCGCCTTCCCGACAGCCACAAAAAAACAGGGCCGGACAGTCCCCCGACTGCCGGCCCTCTGCTCCCCCACCGTGCGCCTGTACCGGCCCCTGTTCCAATTCCGGTCACGGGCGCCTACGGCGCCAGCCACGGTGGGTGCTATTGGGTTATCTGCAAAAATCCTGCCAACTTTAGGGCTGATTTCGACGCCGGCCGGCCGGCACCGACGTCCCGGCCCCGAATGGCGCTAAAATCGCCACCCCGGCGCCGCCCCCGGTCCGCGCCCGCCCCCAGCTGAACAGCCCCCCATGAACCCGTCCTTCCATCGTTACGACGTCATCGTCATCGGCGGTGGCCACGCCGGCACCGAAGCCGCGCTGGCCGCGGCCCGCACCGGCGTGCGCACCCTGCTGCTGACCCACAACATCGAAACGGTGGGCGCGATGAGCTGCAACCCGGCCATCGGCGGCATCGGCAAGGGCCACCTGGTCAAGGAGATCGACGCGCTGGGCGGTGCGATGGCGCATGCCGCCGACCGCGCCGGCATCCAGTGGCGCACGCTCAATGCCTCCAAGGGCCCGGCCGTGCGCGCCACCCGCTGCCAGGCCGACCGCAACCTGTACCGCATGGCGATCCGCGCCATCGTCGAAGGCCAGGCCAACCTGACCGTGTTCCAGGCCGCCGTCGATGACCTGGTCATCGAAGGCGACGCCGTGCGCGGGGTCATCACCCAGACCGGCCTGCGTTTCGACGCCGAAGCGGTGGTGCTGACCGCCGGCACCTTCCTGGCCGGCAAGATCCATGTCGGCCCGACCCAGTACGCCGCCGGCCGCATGGGCGACCCGCCGGCCACCACGCTGGCCGCGCGGCTGCGCGAGCGCCCGTTCCAGGTGGACCGCCTGAAGACCGGCACACCGCCGCGCATCGATGGCCGCTCGCTGGACTACAGCGTGATGGACGAGCAGCCCGGCGATTCGCCGCGGCCGGTGATGTCCTTCCTCGGCTCGGTGGACGAGCATCCGCAGCAGGTCAGCTGCTGGATCACCCACACCACCGAACAGACCCACCAGATCATCCGCGACGCGCTGCACCGCTCGCCGCTGTACAGCGGCCAGATCGAAGGCATCGGCCCGCGCTACTGCCCGTCCATCGAGGACAAGGTGGTGCGCTTCGCCGAGAAGGCCAGCCACCAGATCTTCGTCGAACCCGAAGGCCTGGGCATCGTCGAGATCTACCCCAACGGCATCTCCACCTCGCTGCCGTTCGACGTGCAGCTGGAGATGGTGCGCAGCATCCGTGGCTTCGAGAACGCACACATCACCCGCCCCGGCTACGCGATCGAGTACGACTTCTTCGACCCGCGCGGGCTGAAGGCCTCGCTGGAAACCAAGCTGGTCAACGGCCTGTTCTTCGCTGGCCAGATCAACGGCACCACCGGCTATGAAGAAGCCGCCGCACAGGGCCTGCTGGCCGGCCTCAACGCTGCGCGCCAGGTGCGCGGGCTGGACGGCTGGTGCCCGCGCCGCGACGAAGCGTACCTGGGGGTGCTGGTGGATGACCTGATCACCCACGGCACCAACGAGCCGTACCGCATGTTCACCAGCCGCGCCGAGTACCGCCTGCAGCTGCGCGAGGACAATGCCGACCAGCGCCTGACCCCGACCGGCCGCGAAATGGGCCTGGTGGATGATCGCCGCTGGAGCGCGTTCGAGACCAAGCAGGCCGCCGTCGCTGCCGAGCGCGCACGCCTGGGTGCGCTGTGGGCAACCCCGGCCAATGCACTGGGCCGCGAAGTGAACGAGACACTGGGCGTGGCGGTCAGTCGCGAGACCAATGTGCTGGACCTGATCAAGCGCCCCGAGCTGGATTACGCCAAGCTGATGCAGGTGCCCTCGCTGGGCCCGGCGGCGGCCGATGGCAAGGTCGCCGAGCAGGTGGAGATCGGCGTGAAGTACGCCGGCTACCTGGACCGCCAGCGCGAGGAGATCGAGCGCCAGCAGCGGCATGAAGCCACGCCGATCGCTGAAGCCTTCGACTACACGACCGTGCGCGGGCTGTCGGCCGAAGCGCTGCAGAAGCTGGAGCGCGTACGCCCGCAGACCATCGGCCAGGCACAGCGCATTCCGGGCATGACCCCGGCAGCGATCTCGCTGCTGCTGGTGCACCTGGAGCGCGCACGCCGGGGACGCGTGGCATAACACGAGCGCGGTGGATGCCATCCACGCATGGCGTGGATCCACTGCAATGCTGCGCCCGATCCGCTGTTCCGCATACAGCATCGGCTACAGCTACGAACTGTAGCGGGTAGTGCCGGCCGCTGGCCGGCAACCGCAGAACTCCAGACATGACCTTGAGGTTGCCGGCCAGCGGCCGGCACTACCCTGCGGTGCGCGCGGCGTGCAGACCACGCAGGTATCATCGTCGTGAACGCCCTGATTTCCGGAGACTTCGATGAACCCGCTGCGCCCCTTCCGCGACAAGATGCCCGTCCTCGGCGAACGCGTGTACATCGATCCGGCCTGCACCATCATCGGCGACGTGGAGCTGGCCGATGACGTGTCGGTATGGCCGGGCACGGTCATCCGCGGCGACGTCAACCATGTGCGTATCGGTGCACGCACCAACGTGCAGGACGGCACCATCATCCACGTCAGCCACCACAGCCCGTACAACAAGGCCGGCTACCCGACCCTGATCGGCGAAGGCGTGACCGTCGGCCACGGCTGCATCATCCATGCCTGCACGATCGGCGATTACAGCCTGATCGGCATGGGCGCCTGCATCCTCGATGGCGCCCGCGTGGAGCGCCATGGCTTCGTCGGCGCCGGTGCGGTGATCGGCCCCGGCAAGGTGGTGGGCGAAGGCGAGCTGTGGGTCGGCAACCCTGCACGACCGGCACGCACGCTCAGTGACAAGGAGATCGAGGCGCTGCATTACTCGGCCGACCACTACGTGCGGCTGAAGGACGAATACCGGGGCTGAGCCCCCGACGCTGCCATGCGGCTCTGCTAAAGTCTTGGCCCGACCAGGACCTGTCGAGACCCCCATGCCTGTGGCTGCCCGCCGGAGAGGACTCCGGCGCCCACAACGAAGGCCATCGCGCTGATGGCCGCACCGATGCTCGATACCTACCGCGAGGTGGTGACGCCGGAGGGTGTGCCGCTGCAGTTGCCTGCCGCCGGCCCGGTACCGCGGGCGATGGCCTGGCTGGTCGATCTTGGCGTGCGCATCGCGGCACTGGTGCTGGTGTCCATTCCGCTGGCGCTGCTGGACAAGTTCGGCTCCGGCCTCTACCTGGTGCTGATGTTCCTGGTCTACTGGGCCTACCCGATCGTCTGCGAAGCGTTGTGGGGGCGCACGCTGGGCAAGCGTGCGCTGGGGCTGCGCGTGCTGTCCCGCGATGGCGCGCCGGTAGGCTGGATGGCGGCGATCACCCGCAACCTGCTGCGCACGGTGGACATGCTGCCGTTCGGCTATGCGCTGGGCCTGATCAGCAGCCTGTTCGATCCGCATGGCCGCCGCCTTGGCGACCTGGTGGCGGGCACCGTGGTGGTGCACGCACCCGCGCTGTACCTGCCACCGCCGCCGACCATCGACAGCGTGCTGGCCCCGCCGCAGCCGCTGCGACCAGAGGAACAGGCTGCGTTGATGGCCTTCGCCGAGCGCGCGCCACGGTTGTCGGCGGCGCGCCAGCAGGAGCTGGCCGGTATTGCCGAGCCACTGACCGGCACCCATGGCCAGGTCGGGGTGCTGCGCCTGTATGCGATGGCCAACTGGCTGCTGGGGCGGCGATGAAGCAGGAACAGTTCGTCGCCCGCTACCAGCAGGAATGGCAGGACCTGGAGCAGTGGCTGCTGCTGCGTGCTGGTGCCTCACGCCGCACGCGCCGCAAGGCCAGCGGCCTGGCACTGGACGACACCACCTTCCCGCAGCGCTACCGGCGGCTGTGCCAGCAACTGGCGCTGGCCCGCGAACGCGGCTACAGCCCGCAGCTGGTGCAGCGCCTGCAGCAGCTCATGCAGCAGGGCCACAGCGTGCTGTACCGCACGCCGCCGACGCGCTGGCGGGGTGCCCTGGAGTTCCTGGTGGCCGATTTCCCGCTGCTGGTGCGCAGCCAGGCGCGCAGCATGTGGGTGGCGCTGGCGATGTTCGCGCTGCCGGCGGTGGCCTGCTTCGTGCTGGTGCAGGTCTATCCGGACCTGATCCACATGCTGATGGACAACCGCCAGATCGCCGAGATGGAGCGCATGTACGATCCCGCCGCCGAGCGCCTGGGGCGTGACAGCGGCACCGACTGGATGATGTTCGGCCACTACATCATGAACAACATCAGCATCGCCCTGCGCACCTTCGCCAGCGGACTGCTGGCCGGGCTGGGCACGCTGCTGGTGCTGCTGTTCAACGGCGTGATCATCGGTTCGGTGGCCGGCCACCTGCAGCACATCGGCCATGGCGACCCGTTCTGGCGCTTCGTGGTCGGCCACGGCGCGTTCGAGCTGACCGCGATCGTGATCGCTGGCGGTGCCGGCCTGCAGCTGGGCATGAAGCTGCTGGCTCCCGGCCGGCGCAGCCGCCTGGATGCACTGGTCGATGGCGGCCGCATCGGTGCCCGACTGTGCCTGGGGGTGGCGTTCATGCTGCTGGTGGCCGCTTTCATCGAAGCGTTCTGGTCGTCGATTGCCGAAGTACCGGCTTGGGGCAAGTTCAGCGTGGCCGGCGTGTTGTGGGCCGGCGTGCTGCTGTGGCTGTGGCGCGGCGGACGCGGAGGCGGCAATGCGCATTGACCACCTGGACGTGGTGCTGCGCGCGCGCAGTGGCTGGGAAGCAATGGAGCTGGGCACCGCCCTGTCACGCCGCCACGCGCGCGCGGTATGGGGCAGCTGGCTGCTGGCCAGTGCACCGCTGTTCGTGATCTTCAACGCGCTCGGCTGGTGGCTGGATGCCTTCGGCTGGGCCTGGCTGGCGATGTGGTGGTGCAAGCCGATGTTCGAACGCGCGCCGCTGTACGTGCTGTCGCGCGGCATTTTCGGTGAGCCGGTCGGCACGCTGGCCGCGCTGCGCGCGCAGCGCCACTGGGGCAACACCGGTTTCTGGGGCTACCTGGGCTGGCGTCGCTTCAGCGTGCTGCGCAGCCTGTGCCTGCCGGTGAACCTGCTGGAAGGCAACACACCGGGCCAACGCGGCCCACGCCGTCGTGCGGTGGCAGCCGGCGCAGTGGGCGCGGCACTGGTACTGACGGTGACCTGCCTGGCGTTCGAAGCCGTGTTGGTATCCGGCGCGATCGGTGCGGTGTTCATGTTCATGCCACTGGAGCTGATGTCCGAATCGTGGCGTGCGGCGTGGGACATGATTGGCAAGGACACGCCGGCATGGGCACGGCTGGGCTTCAACCTGGCGTGCTGGCTGGCCTCGGTGCTGATCGGCCCGTTCTTCGTCGGTGCGGGCTTTGGCCTGTACCTGAACCGTCGAACGCAGATGGAAGCCTGGGACGTCGAAATCGCCCTGCGCCGCCTGCGCGAGCGGCTGCTGCCGGCAGCATCGACGCTGGCGCTGCTGCTGTGGCTGGCACTGCCGCTGGTGTCCGCACCGGTGCATGCGCAGGACGCGCAGACGGTCGCGGAGCAGGCAGGCGATGCCGAAGAGGACGAAGACAGTGCGGAAGAACCGGCCACCGCGGCCAACGACCCCGCCAATACGCCGGCAATGATCTTCGGTACAGCGCCGGTGGACACCGCCGGTTTCCGTCAGGCAGTGAACCGCGCCTATGAAGACCCGCTGCAGCGCCCGACCCGCCAGGTGACCCGCTGGAAGCCGATCGAGCAGGCCGAGGAAAAAAAGAAGGAAGACAAGCAGCTGCAGCGTGACACCAACAGCAAAGGTGAACGCAAGGCGCGCAAGGACGGCATCGCCTGGCTGGCACGGCTGGCCGAATGGGGCTTGTGGGGCCTGCTCGGCATCCTGCTGCTGGTGCTGCTGCTGACCGCGCGGCTGTGGCTGCCGTGGCTGCGTGGCAGTGGCCGGCGCAAGGCCGACGCTGCACCGAAGGTGCTGGAGGAGCAGGTGGAGTTGCCGGTGGTGCTGCCGCCGGACGTGGCCACCCAGGCCGGCCTGCTCTGGGACCAGGGCCGGCCGCGGCAGGCGCTGGCCCTGCTGTACCGCGCCAGCGTGCGCACGGTGGGCGAGCGCAGCGGTATCGCGCTTCCACCCGGTGCCACCGAAGCGCAATGCCTGCGCGCATCGCGACGCATGCCCCAGGCCAGCGACCGTGACCTGTTCGCGCGCATCGTGCGCATGTGGCAGTACGCCGCCTACGGTGGCCGCCTGCCCAGCCGCGCCGATTTCGATGCATTGGCCGATACCCTGCGCCAGCAGTACGGATGGCAGGCATGAGTCCGCGCCTGTTCTGGTCGCTGCTGCTGGGCTTGCTGGTGCTGCTCGGTGTGCCGCTGACCATCCTCTACCTGCGCACGCACGAACGGGTAACCGAGACGATCCGGCTGCCGCCACAGGGCGAGGCCGCCTACAACCCGCTGTACGTGCTGGGTCAGGCCCTGCGCGCCGATGGCATCGACGTGCATTCGCGACCGCGGCTGGAGTTGCAGCAGATGACGCTGGGGCGCCACGACACGGTGGTGCTGCTGCAGGACAGCAGCGAACTGCCGCCGCCCGTCGCCAGCGCACTGCTGGACTGGGTCGACGGTGGTGGCCACCTGCTGGTACGTACGCCGCCGCCGGCCGAGGACGATGCCGGCAGCACACAGGGCCCCCTGCTGGACCGGCTGGGCGTAGACAGCCTGTTCCAGCGCAGCGACTGCCAGGCCTTCCATGTCGACGACGATCCGGGCCACGTCGAATTCTGTGGTGGCCGCCGCTTCACCTTGGGCTTTGCCGCCAGTGCGCAGGCCGAACGCCGCTGGGGCACTGATCGCGACCTGGTGTTCGCGCGCCTGCGCCACGGCCAGGGCAGAGTGAGCGTGCTGGCCGACATGGAGTTCATGCGCAGCGAAGTGGACTCACCGGCAGCGCGCCTGGCGTCGGCAGGTAGCGGGGCCAGCGACGGCCTGCACGACGCGTCGCATCGCGACCTGACCCGCTACCTGCTCGATCCGAACTATGGCAAGGGTGCGGTCTGGCTGGTCTATGCCAGCCGCCCGCCGTCGCTGTGGTCGCGCATGTTCTATCAGGGCTGGCCGTTGTGGGTGCCGTTGCTGCTGGCCTTGCTGGGCTGGCTGTGGAGCCGCTCGCAGCGCTTCGGTAGCCTGCTGCCGTCGCCGGTGCTGGAACGTCGTTCACTGCTGGAGCACGTGCGCGCCAGTGGCGAACTGCTGCTGCGCTTCGGTCACGGCATACGCCTGTACGAGGCGGTGCTCGCCCTGTTCCTGCACCGCCTGCGCCTGCGCGCACCGATTGCCGCCGCACTGGATGGTGCGCCGCGCGATCAGGCCATCGCCGAGCTGCTGAAGTGGCCGCAGGGCCGCGTCGCCAGCGCGCTCACGCCCCCACCGCCGCACGATTCCTCCGCCCTGCGCGAGCGCATCCGCTTGCTGCTCCAGATGAGATCCCTGCTATGACCGAAGTCCCCGAGCTGCCGGCGGCCGCCAACGCCCGCCTGATCGAACGCGTCGATGCCATCCGCGATGCCGTCGGCCACGCCTTCATCGGCCAGGCCGATGTGCTGGACCAGATCCTGGTGGCGCTGCTTGCCGGTGGTCACGTGCTGATTGAGGGCGTGCCCGGGCTGGGCAAGACCCTGCTGGTGCGCGCACTGGCACAGGCCCTGGAGCTGGATTACGGGCGTGTACAGTTCACCCCCGACCTGATGCCCAGCGACGTCAGCGGCCACGCGGTGTACGACCCGAAGAGCGAGAGCTTCAAGATCCGCCGCGGCCCGGTGTTCACCAACCTGCTGCTGGCCGACGAGATCAACCGTGCACCCGCCAAGACCCAGTCGGCGCTGCTGGAAGTGATGCAGGAAGGCCAGGTGACCATCGAAGGCAAGGCCTTCACCCTGGCGCCGCCGTTCATGGCGCTGGCCACGCAGAACCCGCTGGAGCAGGAAGGCACCTACCCGCTGCCGGAAGCACAGCTGGACCGCTTCCTGCTGAAGGTGCTGATCGACTACCCGCAGCTGGAGGACGAGAAGCGCATGGTGACCGCGATCACCAGCGGCCGCGCCGCCAGCGATTTCGACCTGAGCCAGGTGCCACGCGTGCTCGGTGCTGGTGAGCTGCTGGAACTGCAGCGCGCCACTGCGGCGATCACCGTCGACGACGAAGTGATCGACTACGCGGTGCGGATTGTGGCGGCCACAAGGCAGTGGCCGGGTATCGCGGTCGGCGCTGGCCCGCGTGGCAGCATCGCGCTGGTGCGTGCCTCGCGCGCGCAGGCGGTGCTGGCCGGTCGTGATTTCGTCACTCCGGATGATGTGCGCGACATCGCACGCCCGGCGCTGCGCCACCGCATCGCGCTGGCCCCGGAACTGCAGATCGAAGGCCAGGACGCCGACGACGTGCTGGGCGCGCTGCTGGCCAAGGTGGAAGCGCCGCGCCGATGAGGCCGGCCCCGCTGCTGCTGGCACTGCTGCTGGCCTGGGCTGCCCTGGGCGGTCTGGTGCTGGGCGGTCTGCTGCCGCGCTGGAGCTGGGCGCTGGCGGCGCTGGCGATTGCCGTGCCGGCGCTGATGGATCTGTGGCGCCAGTGGCGGCGTCCGTCGCCGCAGGTGCAGCGCGAACTGCCCGAAGCGCTGGCACTGGGCGTGCGCCGCGAGGCTGCACTGCGGCTGCAGGCGGACGCACCGATGACGGTGCAGGTGTTCGACCTGGTCCCCGGCGGCTGGCCGCTGGAATCACTGCCGCAGCGCGTGCGCCTGCAGGCGGGCAGTGCTTCCACCCTCCACTACCACCTGCAGCCGCTGCAGCGTGGGCATTTCCGCTTCGAAGGCGTGCACCTGCGCATGCGTTCACCGTGGCGGCTGTGGTGGCAGCAACGCACGCTGCCGCCCGCACTGGACGTGCGGGTCTATCCGAACTTCGTGCCGCTCACCCGCTTTGCCCTGTTCAGTGCCGACCAAGCCTCGCGGCTGGTCGGTGCACACGTGAAGCGCCGCCGCGGCGAAGGCACCGACTTCCACCAGATGCGCGAGTACCGCATCGGCGACAGCCTGCGCCAGCTCGACTGGAAGGCCACCGCGCGTGCGCGCAAGCTGATCTCGCGCGAATACCAGGACGAGAAGAACCAGCAGCTGCTGCTGATGCTCGACAGCGGTCGGCGCATGCTGGCCAGCGAAGGCGGGCTCTCGCACTTCGACCATGCCTTGAACGCCTCGCTGGTGGTGGCCTACCTGGCGCTGCGCCAGGGCGACGCCGCCGGCCTGTTCGCCACCGGTGGCGAGCGCCGTTGGGTGGCGCCGCAGCGCGGCATGGGCACCGTCGAGCACCTGCTGCGCGCCAGCTACGACCTGCAGCCACGCGCGGTGGCCACCGACTACCTGGCCGCCGCCACCGAAGTGTCGCTGCGCCAGCGCCGGCGTGCGCTGGTGATGCTGGTCAGCAACGTGCGCGACGAAGACATCGAAGACCTGCTGGCGGCGGTGCGCCTGCTGCAGCAGCGCCACCTGGTATGCGTGGCCAGCCTGCGCGAGCGTGAGCTGGACGGCGTGCTGGACAGCGAAGTGCAGACACTGGAAGACGCCACCCAGGCCGGTGCAGCGGCGCTGTATCTGCAGCAGCGCGCGAAGGCGCATGAGGCGCTGCGCAGCGAGAAGGTGATGGTGCTGGACGTGACCGCCGATGCCCTGCCCGGTGCGCTGGTGGAACGCTACCTGGCGGTGAAGCGCGAAGGGCTGCTCTGATACCAGCGATCGATCTGGTGGGTGCCAACAACGGTTGCCGGCCAGCGGCCGGCACTACCCCTGCAACAACCGACGCACCGCTCTGGTAGGTGCCAACCTTGGTTGGCACGGAATCAACGGCGCCGACCAAGGTCGGCCACTACCCACAGCGGTTGTTCTACGACCGGCGTCGGTTGCCCACGCCGGCCCGGGGGCGCCGCACCGTCATCAGACGTAGATCCGCGTCGGTGCCTCATCAACGATCGCGTGCGGCACGAAGCGCGCACTGTCGCGGGTGATCGCGCTGTCGTCCTCGCGGATGCCGATGCCGCAGGCGTGGTCACCCACCACCCAGCTGCCGATCAGCGGGTAGCCGCCTTCGAAGCGGGTCAGCGGATGCGCACGCTGGATGATCGCCGGGCCATCGTAGGGACCGTCGCTGCGCTGGGTGCTGCCATCGGCCAGGTGCATCTCGATGTTCGCGCCTTCGCGCGAGAACAGCGGCTTGCGCACCCAGCCCGACGCCAGCGTGCTGCCGTCATCGAAATGCGCTTCCAGCAGGTTCGGATGGCCCACGTTGCACTGCCACAGCAGCGGCAGGATGCCCTTGTTGCTCAGCACCGCCTTCCACGCCGGCTCCAGCAGCTGCACGCCCGAACCGGGCAGCGCGCGGCCGAACTCTTCGGCCATCAGGTCTTCCAGCGGATACAGCTTGAACAGCGTGCCGATCACCGAATCATCCAGCGCGGTGAAGCGGCCGTCCTCGGACAGGCCAATATCCTCGACGGCGATCGCCTGGCCATGCAGGCCGGCCTGCGACGCACAGTCGCGCAGGTAGTCGACGGTGCCGCGGTCTTCTTCCGAACTGCCCACGGCGCTGAAATACAGCGGCGGCGGCAGCTGCGTGGCCAGTTCGCCGAAGCGTTCGACCAGCGCTTCGTGGATCGCGTTGAACTGGTCGGCATGCTGCGGCAGGCGACCGGCGTTGCGCTGGTCCTCCAGCCACTGCCACTGGAAGAAGCTGGCCTCGAACAGCGAGGTCGGCGTGTCGTAGTTCAGTTCGTACAGCTTGGCCGGGCCGGTACCGTCGTAGGCCAGGTCCAGGCGACCGTACAGATGCGGCTGGCGCTGGCGCCAGCTGTCGGCGATCCAGTCGCGGTAATGCGACGGAATCGCCAGCTGGTCCATCAGGCGTTCGCTGGCGATGACATCACCGACCAGGTCCAGCGCCATCTGGTGCAGCTCGGCGCTGGGGTCTTCGATGTCCTGCTCGATCTGGCGCAGGGTGAAGGCGTAGTACGCACTTTCATCCCAATACGGCTGGCCATCGATGGTGTGGAAGCGGAAACCCGCCTCTTCCGCGCGTGCCCGCCACTGGGCACGCTCGGCAATCCGGATACGCTGCATGGGTCGATCAGCCGCCGTAGCTGCCGCTGGTGCTGCGGCGCGCGCTGGTGTTGCCGAAGCCACCACGGCTGGCGGTGACCGCACGGTTCGGCTCGCTGGTGACCGGGGCCAGGCCCGCCTTGCCGGCGCCGATGCCGCTGGCGGTGTTCAGGCCACCGCTGCCGCCCGGAGCCGGACGCGCCCAACCGGCGCTCTTGTCCTGGTAAGCCGGCGACGCCGCCGGCGCCTGCGGAGCGAGGCCGCCGCGGTTGCTCAGCATCTGCGACATGAAGAAGCCCATCATCATCGGGCCGATGAACGAGGTACCGGCCGAGGTGTGCTGCTGCACGCACTGTTCCGGCTTGTAGTCCTTCTCGCAGGCTTCCTTGCTGGCGTACTTCGGCGCAGCATCGGCGGCCTGCTTCTGCGCTTCGGCGAAGGCATTGCGGCACGACGACGGATCGCCGGTGGCCTCGGTGCAGGCCTCCACCGAGGTGTACAGGCCTTCCTGCACCTTCACCTCCGGCTCCTTCTGGCAGGCGGTGAACAGCAGCGGCGCAGCGCTCATCAGCAGCAGCGCGGTGGTGCGGGAACGTTTCATGGCCTCATGCCCTGTCGACGGATCAATGCCCCAATGATGCCAAATCCGGACCAGCAACCGGAATCGGCAAAGTCCGAAAGATGAACGGACTTTCATTTTCGTCGTTCCCCATCATCCACGCATGGCGTGGATACATCGTGTCGACCAAGGTCGACACCCACCAACAGCATTGGGAAAGTGTCGAAGGCGGGGTGGGTCCGGTTGCGGGGGCGTGAGCGCCATGGATGGCGCGACCGAGGCTACATGGACGTACTTGCGCCGTCCCCCGCAACCGGACCCACCCCGCCATCCCACGGATAGGCCAGCTGTTGCCGTTGCTTCGGCCGTTGCATTAGCACTTGCTTCGGCAGGTGCAGGGCGCAGCCCTGCCGAATCCTACCCGGTGGTTGCAGCAGCAACCGAAAAAATTGGCCATGATCGGGCGACCCCCACGTTGTACGGCCCGCCCGTTCCGCCAGCCATGCCTGAATACCGCTCCCGCACATCCACTGCCGGCCGCAACATGGCCGGCGCCCGCGCCCTGTGGCGTGCCACCGGCATGAAGGACGGCGACTTCCACAAGCCGATCATCGCCATCGCCAACTCCTTCACCCAGTTCGTGCCCGGCCACGTGCACCTGAAGGACCTCGGCCAGCTGGTCGCGCGCGAGATCGAACAGGTCGGCGGCGTCGCCAAGGAATTCAACACCATCGCCGTGGACGACGGCATCGCGATGGGCCACGACGGCATGCTGTATTCGCTGCCCAGCCGCGAGATCATCGCCGACGCCGTGGAATACATGGTCAATGCGCACTGCGCCGACGCGCTGGTGTGCATCAGCAACTGCGACAAGATCACCCCCGGCATGCTGATGGCCGCGCTGCGCCTCAACATCCCGGTGGTGTTCGTCTCCGGCGGGCCGATGGAAGCGGGCAAGACCAGGCTGTCCGAGCACAAGCTGGACCTGGTCGACGCGATGGTGGTGGCCGCCGATGACAGCGCTTCCGACGAAAAGGTCGCGGCGTTCGAGCGCAGCGCCTGCCCTACCTGCGGTTCCTGCTCGGGCATGTTCACCGCCAACTCGATGAACTGCCTGACCGAAGCGCTGGGCCTGTCGCTGCCCGGCAACGGCACCACGCTGGCCACCCACGCCGACCGCGAAGCGCTGTTCCGCCGCGCCGGGCGCCTGATCGTGGAACTCTGCCACCGCTGGTATGGCGGCGAAGACCCGAGCGCGCTGCCGCGCGGCATCGCCACCCAGGCCGCCTTCGCCAATGCGATGACCCTGGACATCGCCATGGGCGGTTCCACCAACACCATCCTGCACCTGCTGGCCGCCGCGCAGGAAGCGGAGGTCGACTTCGACCTGACCCACATCGATGCGCTGTCGCGGCGTGTCCCGCAGCTGTGCAAGGTGGCACCGAACACGCCCAAGTACCACATCGAAGACGTGCACCGCGCCGGCGGCGTGTTCGGCATCCTCGGTGAGCTGGACCGCGCGGGCCTGCTCGATACCACGGTGCCGACCGTGCACAGCGCCAGCCTGGCCGACGCGCTGGAACGCTGGGACGTGGTGCGTAGTGACAACGACACCCTGCATACCTTCTTCAAGGCCGGCCCGGCCGGCATCCCCACCCAGGAGGCCTTCAGCCAGGCCACGCGCTGGCCGACCCTGGACGTGGACCGCGCCGAAGGCTGCATCCGTTCGCTGCAGCACGCGTACTCACTGGAAGGCGGCCTCGCCGTGCTGCGCGGCAACCTGGCCGTCGATGGCTGCGTGGTGAAGACCGCCGGCGTGGACGAATCGATCCATGTGTTCCAAGGCCCCGCGCGCGTCTACGAGAGCCAGGACGCCGCCGTTGCCGGCATCCTCGCCGACGAAGTGCAGCCGGGCGAGGTGGTGGTGATCCGCTACGAAGGCCCGAAGGGCGGCCCCGGCATGCAGGAAATGCTGTACCCGACCAGCTACCTGAAATCGAAGGGGCTGGGCAAGCAATGTGCGCTGCTCACCGATGGCCGCTTCTCCGGCGGCACCTCGGGCCTGTCGATCGGCCATGTATCACCCGAGGCGGCCAGCGGCGGAACGATCGGCCTGGTCGAGGACGGCGACCGCATCCGCATCGACATCCCGGCCCGCCGCATCGACCTGCTGCTGGATGAGGCCACGCTGGCCCAGCGCCGCGCCGACGCCGATGCCCGGGGCTGGAAACCGCGTGCACCGCGCCCGCGCAAGGTCACCAGCGCGCTGAAGGCCTACGCGCTGCTGGCCACCAGCGCCGACAAGGGCGCCGTGCGCAACACCGCCCTGCTGGGCGATTGACCGCCATACGGTCGTGCCGGCCGCTGGCCGGCATACGTACCGTGACAGCCCACATCGATGAGGCTGCCGGCCAGCGGCCGGCACTCCCCATCCTGATCCGTTATGGTGGCCCAGGAAGTCACCAACACGGAGGTTGCGATGATGTTGCTTTCCTTTGCGCTGGCCGCTGCCATGGGCATGTCAGCAGAGCCGCCAAAAGCACCGGACTGCCGCTACGACCGTGCAGCGATGCTGGCGATGGAACCGGATGCGTTCGATCAGGACCTGGAAGGTGGCTGGCGCACGCTGGCCGACCGCGGCTGCCACCGTGAAGCCGCTGATCTGCTCGCCGCCTATGCTGCGTTGCCCAAGGCTGCGGGCAACACCATGATCCTGTGGCATGAAGGCCAGATGCGTGCCGAGGCGGGCCAGTACCCGCAGGCGGTGGCGCTGATGCGGCGCACCTACAAGCCCACCGGCACCGACCCCGGTTACTGGAACGCCTACGTGGACGGCACCATCGCCTTCCTGCAGCGCGACCGTGCAGCGCTGGAAAGGGCGCGTGCAGCACTGATTGCGATTCCCACGCCGGAGCAGATCGCCGGGGCGCTGAAGGATGGGCGCTATCACTTCACCACCGCCGGCGGGCAGAAGGTGGATGTGCCATGGCCGCCCAACCTGGACGTGCTCGATGGCTTCCTGCGCTGCTTTGATCGCGATTACCACACTGCGATGGGCAACCAGGCCTGCCGGAATCCGGAAGGCGGTTGAGCGACAGAGTGCGTGGTGGGGTCAGAGCCTTTCCTTCGGAAGGGATCCGACCCCGTGTCAGCCGATCACGCGCTTGAACGGCGGCAGCGCGTCGATGATGCGCTTGCCGTAGCGGCGGGTCAGCAGCCGCGAATCAAGAATGACCACGCGGCCGGTGTCGGTGGAGGTGCGGATCAGGCGGCCGGCGAACTGGGTCAGCGTGCGCAGCGCATGCGGAATCGCGATCAGGTTGAAGGCATTCAGCCCGCGCCCCTCGAACCACTCGCTGAGCGTGGCGGTCTGCGGGTCGGTCGGCACCGCGAACGGCACCTGGGTGATTACCACCGTGGTGCAGGCCTCACCGGGCAGGTCGAGGCCTTCGCCGAACGAATTCAGCCCGAACAGCACCGAGCCTTCGCCTGCCGCCACGCGGCGCAGGTGCTCGTCGATCAGCCGGGTCTTGGACATCTCGCCCTGCACCAGCACCTGCTTGCGGCGCGCGGCCGACATCAGCCCGGCTACCTTCTCCATCTTCCAGCGCGAGGTGAACAGCACCATCGAGCCCTTGGCCCAGTCCAGTTCGGTGTCCAGGTAGCGCGCCACTTCGCGCGGGTGCCCTTCGCGGTCGTCCGGGGTGACCGGGAACTTCGGCACGATCAGCTCGGCCTGGTTGGGCAGGTCGAACGGCGACGACAGCGAGACCATCTCGGCCTCTTCCGGAATGCCGTTGTCGATCGCCAGCGACTGGAAGTCGCCACCGCCGGTCAGCGTCGCCGAGGTCATCACCACCGAGTCCACTTCATCCCACAGCAGCTTGCGCAGCACGTGCGCGGCCGACACCGGTGAGCCATGCAGCACGAGGTCGCCGTCGCGGGTGGCGGTGACCCAGCGCGCCATCGGCGGCGCGCCGTCCTTGTCCTCGCGACGCCAGGCCTGCCACAGGTTGTACTGCTGCTCGATCATCTCCAGCGCCATGCCCAGGTTGCGCTGCAGGCGCTCACGCGCGGCATCGTCCGGCTTGCCCTTGGCCACCTGCGCGGTGGCGGCATGCGCCCAGTTGTAGAGGCTGCGGGTGTCGTCGGCCAGCGCTTCGATCGGCTCGCGCCAGGCCTCGGGCAGGCGGCCATTGGCCGCGCGCCACATCGGCTCTTCGTCGGCCGGTGCCGGCATCCACACCCGCTCGATGTGGTCACGGAACGCGCGCAGCTGCTTGGCGACGTTGCTGGCCACCTCGATCGCTTCGTTCGGCAGCAGGTTGCCCAACCGATCCTTGTCGACCGCACGGTAGGCACCGGCGATCAGGATCTGCAGGCGGCCGGTACGCTTGGCCATCTCATCCAGCGCGAGGCTGGCCGCACCCTGGTCGATCGCCACGTTGCCGATGTGATGGCCTTCGTCCAGCACCAGCAGCATGTCCGACGGCGGCGCGATCAATGGCTGGCCGTTGTCGCTGTCACCGATCGACAGTGCCGACAACAGCAGCGCGTGGTTGGTGACCACGATCTGTGCATCGCGCACCGTGTTGCGCGAACGCAGCACCGCGCACTGCGCCGAATAGGCACAGCGGCGCCCGGCGCAGCCCGAGGCCGGCGTGGTGATGCGGCTGCGCAGGCCGGGGCTGATGGTCTCCGGCGCGTTGTCGATGTCGCCATCCCAGCTGCCGCCGGTGAAGGCATCGGTCAGGCGCTTGGCGATGTCCATCTCGATCGGCGCCAGCGGCCGGTCAAACAGCGGCGCGTCATCCTCGAACATGCCGCCCTGCGAGCCCTCGCCCTGCGCCTCGGCGGCGTTGCGCGTGCACAGGTAGCGGGTACGGCCCTTGGCCAGCGCCACGGTCGCTTCCAGGCCGGTGGCCTTGAGGAAATTCGGGATATCGCGCTCGACCAGCTGTGACTGCAGCGCCACGGTGCCGGTGCTGATCACCAGCTTCTTCTTGCTGGCCAGCGCGATCGGCACGCCTGCGGTGAGGTAGCCCAGGCTCTTGCCGACGCCGGTGGGCGCCTCGATCACGCCGACGCCACCGCTTTTCGACAGCGCGCGCGACACCACGCCGATCATCTGGCTCTGCGAGCGGCGGGTGGAGAAGCCGGGGGTATTGGCCTGCAGCGTCGTGTACGCCTTGCGGATCGCGTCCTTCAAGGCGTCATCAAGCATACGCGGAGCGGCGACGGTTTCGGTCACGCCGGGAACTACCGTGGCTGGATCAGGCCGGTCATTGTCGCATGGCCGGCCACCTCCGCCGCCGCTGGCTGCCTGAACGGGGCGGCGGCGACGCCCGGTGGCTGGATGAACACACCAGGCAGGACAGGTGACGGCCCGAGGCCGTCACCGGCGTGTCATTGCGCTGCGTTGCCGCGCAATCGCAGCAGGCGCACGAGGGCCCAGACCAGCAGGACCACACCGATGGCCTCGATCATCGCCAGCGCGAAATGCAGCACGCCGAGGATGACGCTCAGGCTCGACACGGCACTGAAATCACCACTGCGGACCATCCACATCGGCAGGATGCCCGCCGCCATGCCGCCGAGGCTGGACAGCAGCAACAGCACCAGGCCGACCAGGGCGCCGGTGCGGGTGGCATCGCGCGGTGCGCCGACCACCCAGACCAGGCCCACGCACAGTGCGATCAGCACCGGCAGGCGCACGCCCACGATGCTCAGCACCGTCACCATCAGGGTCGTGTTGTCCATCGATCAGTCCTCGCCGGCCAGCACGGCCGAGCCCTGCCGCAGCGTCTGGTAGACCTCGTCGGTCTGCGGACGCACACCGTGCCACTGCAGGAAGCTCTCGGCGGCCTGCTCGACCAGCATGCCCAGGCCATCCACGGTATTGCGGCAGTTCGCCGAACGCGCCCAGGCCAGGAAGGCGATGGCGGCCTCGCCGTAGTTCAGGTCGACGGCGGTGGTCATCGAGTTGACCAGCGACAGCGGCAGCTTGAACTCAACGTCGCGGTCGCGGCCGGCCGAGGTGGCATTGACGATCAGTTCGAAGTCGCCCAGCTCGCGCAGGTCTTCCCAGTAGCGGCTGATCGCGCGGCCCGGCTCGCCCATCGCGTCGATCAGTTCATCGGCGCGTTCCGGCGTGCGGTTGACCACCACCAGTTCGGTGATTCCAGCATCGAGGAAGGCCGGAGCGACGCTGCGCGCGGAGCCACCGGCGCCGATCAGCAGCATGCGGCGACCACGCAGGTCCAGGCCGTGGCGGTCGGTCAGGTCGCGCACCAGGCCGATGCCGTCGGTGGTGTCACCGTGCCAGCGATCGCCCTTGCGCAGCAGCGTGTTGACCGAGCCGGCGCGGCGCGCACGTGCGGTCAGCGTGGTGCACACCGAGAACGCGGCTTCCTTGTGCGGCGAGGTGACGTTGGCACCGACACCGCCGTCGGCGGCGAAGGCTTCCAGGCCGGCCAGGAACGCATCCGGGGCCAGGTCGATCGCGCGGTAATCCACCGCGATGCCTTCCTGGCGACCGAACGTCGCCTGGATCTGCGGCGACTTCGAGTGGGCAACGGGGTGTCCGAAGACGGCGTAACGGTCGGTCATGGAATCCTCAAGCTGGCTAGACTGATGCTCTTTCGTGCACGGACCCGGATGATGCGCATCACCCCGCCCCTGCTGGTGCTTGCCGCCAGTCTACTCTCTGCCCCCGTGGCGATGGCGTTGAACGAGTACGGCATCGAAGGCATGGGCGTGGTCTCGACCCGTGCCGACGAGGGCCGCGCCACGATCAGCGCCGATGGCCAGCGCATCGTTTTCGCCCGCCGCGGCGAGGCCGGTTGGGGCCTGTGGGAGGCGCGCGTGGTGGACGGCCGCTGGCAGCAGGCGCAGGCCTTGCCGGTAGGCGTGGCCGGTGAGGTCCGTGATCCCTACTTCAGCCGCGACGGCCGCTGGCTGCTGTTCGCGGCCGGCCGCGAGGGCAAGCTGGCGCTGTATCAGGCCGCTCTCGCCACCGATGGCCAACTGGGTACCGCGCAGCTGCTGGCGGGCGACGCGGGCCGCCGGGAAGAGCGCGGGCCGGCCCTGAGCGCGGATGGCAGGCAGCTGTTGTTTGCCCGCCAGCAGGGCCGTGGCGCCGGCTGGGACCTGTTCGTGGCGACGCTGGATGCGCAGGGACTGCGTGGCCCGGCCAGCGCACTGAGCGCGTTGAACAGCGCCGACGACGAGACCGACGGCGACTGGCTGGGGCATGACGGCGCCGTGGTGTTCAGCCGCGGCAACGGCACGACCACGCAGGTGTGGAGCAGCGGCTGTGCGTGGACCGGTGCGGCGCTGCAGCCATTGGGGCTGTCGTTCAACCAGGCCAGCGGCTGGACCGGCGCGCCGGTGATCGACAACGCCAAGCCCGGCGAGATGATGGTCGCCAGCAGTGCGGCGAAGGCACCGCGTGCCGGTGGCGTGGATGTGTACCGGTTGGCCGTGCCGAAGGTGGCGGCGGTTGCGGGATGCGTGCCGGGCGCACGGTGACGGCAAACGCCAACCAAGGTTGGCGGCTACCAGGGCGATGGAGGCGCCAGATGCGTGCGGTAGATCCACGCCGTGCGTGGATGGCCGCTTGGTAGATGCCAACCTTGGTTGGCATGCGGGAAAGTGCCAACCAAGGTTGGCACCCGCCCGTCAGCGCGACAACACCTTGGCGCGCAACTGCTCGTACTCCACTTCGCTCAGCTGGCCGTTGTCCTTGCGCTGGTTCAACGCGGCCAGTTCAGCCTGCACGCTGTCCGGCAGGGCCTGCTCACGGGCGACATGGCGGGCGGCGGAGAGCTGCTCCGGCGGGCGCTTGCCGGCCCGCCAGGCCGCGATGAAGACACCGACGATGATGGCGCCGAACACCAGCGTACCGATGCCCCAGATCAGCCATTGCATCCATCCCAGTTCGGGTCCCATCGCGTAATCCTCCGTCTATCGTAGCGCTATTGTCAGCGCTCGCGCAGCCATCGCGCCACCTGCGGCGCGAAATAGGTCAGCACGCCATCGGCGCCGGCCCGCTTGAAGCCCAGCAGCGACTCCAGCACGCAGGCGCGTTCGTCCAGCCAGCCGTTGGCGAAGGCGGCCTTCATCATCGCGTACTCGCCACTCACCTGGTAGGCGAAGGTCGGCACGCCGAATTTTTCCTTCACCCGGCGCACCAGGTCCAGGTACGGCATGCCCGGCTTGACCATCACCATGTCGGCGCCCTCTTCCAGGTCCAGCGCGATCTCGCGCAGGGCCTCGTCGCCGTTGGCAGGGTCCATCTGGTAGGTCTTCTTGTCGGCCTTGCCGAGGCTGGCGGCGCTGCCCACCGCATCGCGGAACGGACCGTAGAACGCCGAGGCGTACTTGGCCGAGTAGGCCATGATGCGCACGTTGATGTGGTTGTCGGCATCCAGCGCACGACGGATCGCGCCGATGCGGCCGTCCATCATGTCCGACGGCGAGACGATGTCCACACCGGCCTCGGCGTGCGATACCGACTGCTTGACCAGCGCCTCGACAGTGATGTCGTTCAGCACATAGCCCTTGTCGTCGATGATGCCGTCCTGGCCGTGGGTGGTGTACGGGTCCAGCGCCACGTCGGTCATCACCCCCAGTTCCGGGAAGCGCGACTTCAGCGCGCGGATCGCACGCTGCGCCAGGCCGTCCTCGGCCCACGCCGCCGATGCATCCAGCGACTTCAGCGACGGGTCGATCACCGGGAACAGGTCGATCACCGGAATGCCCAGCTCCAGCGCCTCTTCGGCCACCTTCAGCAGTTCTTCGATCGACAGCCGCTCCACGCCCGGCATCGACGGCACCGCGGTGCGGCCAGCCAGTTCGTGCACGAACACCGGGTAGATCAGGTCGTCGGTGGTCAGCGTGTTCTCGCGCATCAGGCGGCGCGAGAACTCGTCATGGCGCATGCGGCGCGGGCGGTAAAGCGGGTGGGACATGGCAGGCTCCGAGGAGTGGCTATTGCAACAGGTAGCCCTGCGGCAGCAGGGGTTCGGGCAATGGGCGTTCGCCGAGCGCGTCGAGCTGGTCGATCTCGATCGTGCGCACCAGCGCGTCCAGCGGCAGGTCGTTCGGCTCCAGGCCGAACGGGTCTTCCATTTCTTCGCCCAGCTGGTCCAGACCGAAGAAGGCATAGGCCAGCACCGCCGACAGCACCGGCGTGCCCCAACCCAGCGAACTGGCCAGGCCGAACGGCAGCAGCACGCAGAACATCCACGCGCAACGGTGCAGCAGCAGGGTGTAGGCGAACGGCAGCGGCGTGGTGAGGATGCGCTCGCAGCCGGCCTGGATCGACGACATCGCGTGCAGACGGTCCTCCAGCTGGGCGTAGAGGATCGGGTCGAGGTCACCGGCACGCAGGGCCTGGGCCAGCTCGGCGGCGATCATCGACAACAGCGCGTCGGGCACGTTCTCGCGCTGGCCGAGCTGTTCGCGCTGGCGCTTGTCCAGCCATGGCAGGGCCATCAGCGCCACGATACGCCCGCGCAGGCGACCGGCCAGGGCATGGGCGAAGGCGGTGGTGAGGTAGGCGATGCGGCGACGGCGGCCCGCGTCATCGGCCAGCAGCAGGTTGACCTGGCGGGCCAGCGAGCGCGATTCGTAGACCAGCTGACCCCACAGCTTGCGGCCTTCCCACCACCGGTCATAGCAGGCGCTGTTGCGGAAGCTGAGGAAGATCGACAGCACCAGGCCAAGCAGGGTGAACGGCGTGACCGAGACACGCTCGATGCCGGTCGGTGGCGCCAGTTCCACCACTGCGGCCACGGCAATGGACAGGATCAGGATGGCCAGCACCTTGGGCGCGATCGCTTTGACGATCGAGCCGCGCAGGATGTAGAGCAGTTGCCAGCCGTGGGGACGGGGTCGGATGATCATGGGGCAGCCGCGCCGGGCGCGGATTCACAGGCACGCGGGGGGCTCGCGCAGGCATTCATTGTACGCCCCTGCCCGGCCATGGACCGTGCGCCTGCGACGCCCTGTCGCACCCGGGTGCGGGCTCAGATCACGCCGCCACCCAGGCCGAGCCGGAGGATGCCCACCACCACCACGATGCCGTTCAGCACCAGCCCGGCCCAGGCCCGGCCACGCTTGCTCGGGTGGGTGAACAGGATGCCGAGCGCGGCGATGACCGCGCCCACCGCAGCGAACGGGATCAGGAACCAGTTGCCCCAGCCCAGCAGTGGAATCAGCGCCAGGATCATCCACAACAGCGCCAGTACGCCCCACAACAGACTGATCACACCCATGCCGCTCTCCCGCAGTTGGTTCCTGCCCCAACCATAGACGTTCCCGCTGCCGCCGCCTACTGCCATTGGCGGGGCTGTCACCCCCGCCGTGCTAGCGTGCTGCCGTGCGTGCCCTGGCCCGGGTGTTGGCGCCGATTCAGAGTGGCCCGCCGATGATCGCAACCAGTCCTACAGGGGTCGTGCCATGAACATCCGTTGGGCCGCGTTGGCGGCCATCCTGCTGGTCGCCGCTGGCTGTGCCAGTACCTCCAAGGTGATGCTGGGCCGCGCCCGCGCACCGATCGATCCGGCGCTGGTGCAGATCTATTCGACGCCACCGGCCGGTTCCCAGGAAATCGCCCAGCTGGAATCGGCGTCCGCCGTCGGCTTCGGCACCCAGGGCCAGACCGATGCCGCCGTGGCACGCCTGAAGCGTGAGGCCGCCGCGCTCGGCGCCAATGGCGTGGTGTTGATGGGCGTGGGCAGCAGTGGCTCGCCGGTGGGCATGTCGGTCGGCGCCGGCACGTTCGGCTCGCACGTCGGTGGCGGCGTCGGCATCGGTATTCCGACCACGCAGAAGCGCGCCGCCGGCGTCGCGATCTGGGTGCCGAATCCGGCACCGCCCGCGCGGTTGCCGACACAAGTGATTACGCCGCAACCGCAGCGGTGACCCGCGAGGGTCACCGCCGGTCGTGCCGGCCGCTGGCCGGCAACCTCAGGAATCCTCTCTGCCCAAGGGAAATGCCGGCCAGCGGCCGGCACTACCCCTGCAATAACCGACGCATCGCTCTGGTAGGTGCCAACCTTGGTTGGCACGAAACCCGCGGCGCCGACCAGTGGCCGGCACTACCGGTGATGCTCAGCGCTTGTACTTCGGCACGAACACCTTGTTCACCGCATCGGCCAGCTGGTCCGGCGGCAGCAGGCCCTGGTCGAGCAGGAAGTTGTTGAACGCCAGGCGATCAAACTTCGCACCCAGTGCCAGCTCGGTCTGCATGCGCAGTTCCAGGATGCGGGTGTAGCCGTAGAAGTAGCTGCCGGCCTGGCCCGGCATGCGCACCATGTAGCGGTCCAGTTCCTGGGTGGCCATCGCCTTGGACAGGCCGACCTGCTCGATCAGCACGCGCTCGCCGTTGGCACGATCGGTCAGGCCAAGGTTGAGCATCGGGTCCAGCATCGCGCGCGCGGCGCGCAGCAGGCGGAACTGCAGGGCGATCATCTGCCCGTCCAGCGGCTCGTACGGCACCATCTCGGCCTCGGCATACAACGCCCAGCCCTCCACGTTCACCGAATTGAACGCGAACATGGTGCGTGCCAGCGAGACGCCACGCTCGACCATGGCGGTGAACTGCAGCTCGTGGCCGGGGCGGCCTTCATGCGCGCTCAGCGTCCACGCCGCCGCGCCGAAGTTGAAATCATCGTACTGCGCGCCCGGGCCCGCGGCCGGGTTGCCCAGCGGCAGCACGAAGGTGCCCTGCTGCCCGGTGTTGTTGACCAGCGGCGCCGGCAGGAAATGCGGTGCCGGGCTGGCCGCGCTCTCGGCGGCCGAACCCAGGCGCATCTGCATGGCGCGCTTGGGCACATCGACGATGGCGTGCTCGCGGATCAGCGGATCGATCGCATCGATCACCTTGCGGTAGTGGCCTTCCAGATGATCGTCGGCGATCTTGTCGGCCTTCAGCGCGCGGATCACCGCCACCGGGTCGCTCGGATCGGCCACCTTCAGGCCCTTGTCCTTCACCACCAGCGGTGCCAGCTGCTGCATCGCCGAACGGGTTTCCATGAATTCCAGCTGCGCGCGCTGCATCAGCAGCTTCGGGTCGATGTCGATGCCGACCTGCTTGAGCTGGTAGGCGTACAACGGCGCCGGCAGGCGTGCGTCGGTGCGCGCCTTCGGCAGCACGGTCGAGCGCGTCCAGCTGGCGTAGTCCTTCATCTGCCCGGCCAGGGCCTTCATCGCTTCGTCGGCGCCGGCGATCTGGTACTTCTTCAGCAGCGACTCGATGCCGGTGATGTAGGTCTCGACGTTGTCCAGCGACTGCTGCACTTCGATCTTCGTCGGCTGCAGCAGGCTGCCGTCCTTCAGCCGTTCCTCGTAGCGCTGGCGGGCCAGCGTGGTGAACGCGGTGCCGCCCGGTTGCAGGCCGGCATAGGCCTTGAGGCGGTTGATCGCCTTGGCCCGACGCTCAGCGGGCACCTGGTCGGACAGCAGCAGGTTGAGGCCGCTGAACACCGTCTGCGGCGCATCGCTCCACGGCAGCAGGTACTTCTCGTTGAGCTCGCTGCCTTCGATGTTCTGGTTGGCCGCGTGGATCATGATCTCCAGGTCCTGGCGGACATTGGGATCCTGCTCGGCGGCCAGCTTCGCCTTCAGTTCGTCGCGTGCCTTGGCCATCGCGGCGCGGTAGCGCTTGCCGTTGTCCGGGCCGAGGTCAGCCACCTTGTCATCGTAGCCGGGCACGCCGAAGAAGCCGGTTTCTTCCGGCTGGAACGGGCCCTGCGCATCGAGCAGGATCTGCGCCAGTGCGTTGCTGCGGGCCACCCAGGCCGGGCTGGCCGGGGTAGCGGCCTTGGCGGCGGGTGCAGCCAGCGCCGGCGGTGCGGACAGCAACGGGGCAGCGGTCAGGGCCAGGGCAACGGCCAACGCGATCGGCTTCATGGTGCACTCCAGGACAGGGTTGCCCGCACCCTACGCGCTCAGCGCGGCGGCGACAATCGGCCGGAGGTCACAACGCCGCGGTCAGCGGGCACTCGCCGCGCTCGCGGCAGGCCTGCAGTTCGCATTCCTGCGCGGCTTCAACGTCATCCAGTGCGGTCAGGTCGAACGTCTGCTTGTTCTCGCCCAGCACGTACATCACCGGGTAGTCCCACACGTCGTCACTGCGGGTACCCTGCACGAACAGCCGGCCGTGCGCATGCGGTCCTTCCAGCGCAACGGTCAGGCCGACGTCGCGCTGGCCGTTCATCGCGGTCTGCATGCTGCCCAGCGGCATCGATTCGATATGCAGCGGCTCGCCAAAGGCTTCCACCAGTTCGATGCTGCAGCCCGCGCGGCGCAACGCTTCGCGCATCGGCGGGCTCTCGCGTGCCGCCTCGCTCCAGCGCAGCACGCTCCAGGTCACCACGCCACCGGCGCCGCCCAGCACCAGCACCACCGTCAACGGCATCGCCCAGCGCCAATGACGGCACCACCAACCGGCGGACGTCTGTCGATGGGCGGGAATCGGTGGTGGCAGGGTCATCGGCGGGCTCCTTCCCGGCTGTGGATCAGGGCTTCAGGCAACGTCCCAGGAAGGCTTCGGCCACGCGGTAGCGATGCAGGGCATCGGCGCCGGACAGGCCATGCTTGGCACCCGGGTAGGTCATCAGCTCGAACGGCTGTGCACGCTTCTGCAACGCGCTCATCAGGCTGGTGGAATTGGTGAACAAGACGTTGTCGTCGGCCATGCCGTGGATCAGCAGCAGCGGCGAGCGCAGGCCGTCGATATGGGTCAGCACGCGCGCTTCGCGGTAACCCGCTTCGTTGCGCGCCGGCAGGTCCATGTAGCGTTCGGTGTAGTGGCTGTCGTACAGGCCCCAGTCGGTCACCGGCGCACCGGCCACGCCACAGGCGTACTGATTCGAGGCCTTGGCCAGCAGCATCAGGGTCATGTAGCCACCGTTGGACCAGCCCTGCACGCCGATGCGCGCCGGGTCCACCCACGATTGCTGCTTCAGCCAGGTCACGCCGCGCAGCTGGTCGGTCACTTCCACCGTGCCCTGCTTGCCGTACAACGCGCCACCGAAGTCACGGCCACGGCGCGGGGTGCCGCGGTTGTCCAGCGAGAACACCACGTAGCCCTGCTGGGCCAGGTACTGGTTGAACAGGTGGTCGCCACGACCGGGCCAGCTGTCGGTGACGGTCTGGCTGGCCGGGCCACCGTAGACGTACACCGCCACCGGGTAACGCTTGGACGGATCGAAGCCGGCCGGCTTGATCAGGCTGTAGTTGAGCGGGGTCTTGCCGTCGGCCGCGGTCAGCGTGCCGAACTCGATCGGGCGCTGTGCATCGCGGTAACGCGCATACGGATGCTTCGGGTCCGCCAGATCGTTCTCGAGCAGGGTGGCGATCTTCTCGCCATTGGCGCGGAACAGTTCGATCTGCGGCGGCGTGGTGCTGTTGGACCAGCTGTCGACATAGACGCTGGCATTGCGGGCGAAGCTGGCGCTGTGCATGCCCGGTGCCTTCGACAGGCGCTGCGGCTCACCGCCCTGCAGCGACACCGCGTAGATCTGGCTTTCGCGCGAGGTCTCGATGCCGGCGCGGAAGTAGGCCTTGCCAGCCTTCTCATCGACCGCCAGCAGTTCGTCCACCGGCCAGTTGCCGTGGGTCAACGCGGTGGCCTTGCCCTTGCTGTCGATACGGTACAGATGCTGGAAACCGGTGCGCTCGGACGACCACAGCACGCTGCCGTCATCGAGGAAACGCAGGCTGTTGTGCAGCGGCACCCAGGTCGGGCTGGTCTCGTGGGCGAGCACGCGCTGACGGTTGGAATCGAGCGCCACTTCCACCAGGTCCAGCTGCTTCTGGTCGCGCGACTGGCGCTGGAAGCTCAGGTGCTGCGCATCGCGCCAATCGACACGAGCCAGATAGATGTCCTGTTCCTTGCCCAGGTCGACCCAGCGCGGCTGCGCATCGGCGGCCGGTGCGATCACGCCCAGCTGCACGCGCACGTTGGCGTCGCCCGCGGCCGGGTAACGCTGCTCGATCACGTCGGTGCGGTCGGCGTAGACCTCGTAGCGCTTCTGCACCGGCACCGGTGCTTCATCGATGCGCGCGAAGGCGATGGCCGAATCATCCGGCGCCCACCAGTAGCCGGTGTGGCGGTCCATTTCCTCGTCGGCGACGAACTCGGCCACGCCGTTGCCGATGGTGGTGCTGCCGTCGCGGGTGAGCTGCAGCTGCTTGCCGCTGGCCAGGTCGATCACCCACAGGTTGCGGCCGCGGATGAAGCTGACGAAACCGCCCTTGGGCGACAGCTTGGCGTCGGTGGCGAATCCTTCACCGTGGGTCAGCTGGCGCACTGCGGCTTGGCCCTGCTGCTTGAGGTCGTACAGGTACAGCTCACCGCCCAACGGGAACAGCAGGCGCTGCGCGTCCGGCGACCACTGGTAATCGACGATACCGGTCATCGCGGCGATGCGCTGGCGCTCGCGGCGGGCCTTTTCCTCATCGCTGAGGGTCTCGGTGCCGGGCAGCACCACCTTGGAATCCACCAGCAGGCGGGTCTGGCCGCTGCCAATGTCATAGGTCCACAGGTCCAGCTGGTTGCGGTCGCTGTCCTTGCCGCGCAGGAAGCTGACCTGCGAACCATCGGGGGCGACCTTCGGCTTCATCAGGGTCGGGCCGGACAGCGGCAGCGGGCCGGTGATGGCTTCCAGGGTCAGCTTTTCGGCGTGGGCGGCGGTACTGGTGGCGAGCATGAGGGCGAGCGAAGCGAACAGGTGGCGCATGGAGGATCCCGGCAAACGGCAGGTCCGCCACCGCGATGGACGCGGGGCGGTCAGCCTCCATCCTAACCAAGCCGGTGCGGGAAGGCAGCATGACCTTCTGCCCATGAGGCATGCCGACCAACGGTCGGCACCCACCGTTCCGGGTCAACGCTGGCCGAACAGGTGCTTGCGCTCTTCGTCGCTGAGCGGCTTGCCGGCGTTGGGGTTCACCTGCTGGCGCAGGGCATAGGCGCGCTGGGTGGCCGGGCGTGCAGCAATCACTTCGTGCCAGCGCTTGAGGTTCGGGAACGCGGCGAAATCCACTGGCAGCTTGTCGTAGGCACCGATCCACGGGTAGCTGGCCATGTCGGCAATGGTGTACGCGTCGCCAGCCAGGAAGGCGTGCTGGGCCAGTCGCTTGTCCATCACCCCGTGCAGGCGGCGCACTTCGTTGTCGTAGCGCTCGATCGCATACGGGATCTTCTCCGGCGCATACACATTGAAGTGGCCCATCTGGCCGCTCATCGGACCCAGGCCGGCCATCTGCCAGAACAGCCACTCCAGGGTGGTGACGCGGCCGCGCGGGTCGCTGGGCAGGAACTGGCCGGTCTTCTCGGCCAGATACAGCAGGATCGCGCCGGACTCGAAC
Source organism: Stenotrophomonas sp. SMYL8 (assembly GCF_036320065.1). Classification (NCBI taxonomy): domain Bacteria; kingdom Pseudomonadati; phylum Pseudomonadota; class Gammaproteobacteria; order Lysobacterales; family Lysobacteraceae; genus Stenotrophomonas; species Stenotrophomonas sp. SMYL8. The sequence continues at coordinate 12,500 of NZ_JAWIRR010000005.1, read as the reverse complement.
ACGCTCTGCGGGGCGCCGCCATCGGCCGGGGCGTGGTCGACAATCGCAGGCATCTTGTTGTTGGGCGAGATCGCAAGGAATTCCGGCTTGAACTGGTCGCCCGAGCCGATGTTGACCGGATGGATGCGGTACTCCAGGCCGGCTTCTTCCAACAGCAGGGTCACTTTGTGGCCGTTCGGGGTGGGCCAGTAATACAGGTCGATCATGGCGGCGGCTCGGGGTGCGGAAAGGAACCTGAAGTCTAGTGCGAGAGTTGGGTTGGCACCGTCACGGCAGGCCGGTAACCTCGCGGCTCCCCCGAAACGCACTGTCCTGCATGAGCCACAGTCCTCGCCCCCTGTCCCCGTTGTCCTCGCTGATCTTCGCCTCGCGCTGGCTGCAGCTGCCGCTGTACCTGGGCCTGATCCTTGCCCAGTGCGTCTACGTGTTCCTGTTCGGCAAGGAACTGTGGCACCTGCTGTCCCACTCGGTCTCGATGGGCGAACAGCAGATCATGCTGATCGTGCTGGGCCTGATCGACGTGGTGATGATCTCCAACCTGCTGGTGATGGTGATCGTCGGTGGCTACGAGACCTTCGTCTCGCGCCTGCGCCTGGAAGGCCACCCGGACCAGCCGGAATGGCTGAGCCACGTCAACGCCAGCGTGCTGAAGGTGAAGCTGGCAATGGCGATCATCGGCATCTCCTCGATCCACCTGCTGAAGACTTTCATCGCCACCAGCGCGCTGAAGGGACTGCCGCTGTGCAAGCCGGAACAATGGGCAGCAGCAGTGTCGTCGGCTTCGACCAGCTTCTACAACGCTGGTGTCGATACCTGCACGACCATGACCCAGGAAGGCGTGCTGTGGCAGACCATCATCCACTGCGTGTTCATCCTGTCGGCGATCGGTATTGCCTGGACCGACAAGCTGATGTCCAACAGCCACAGCAAGTCGCACGACCACTGATGCGGCAACCGGCAGCGGTCCTTCGCCGCTGCCCCATCCCAGCCCCTCCCCCTTGTACGCGGCGGTGGCCGGGATGCTAGATTGCACCCTCGCCGTTGCCGGCGGTGGCGTCGGGAAACGTCATCGTTCCGCGCCCGGACCACAGGTCCCGGCCATGCGTATCAACGATTTACGTCACGTCGTCTTCTAGAGGGGAGCAGGATGTCGCACGTCTCAACGATCACCGCCGCGCGCCGGTGGCTGCCGGTTGCTTTGGCACTGGCGCTGGCCGCCTGCTCGGGAAAGGAAGAATCTGCAGCACCGGCCCCGGCCGCCGCACCCGCCACCGCTGCACCGGCCGCACCGGTGGTCGCCGCCAAGGTGCAGTCCATGGGCACCGAACAGCTGCGTGAATCGGCCAGCCAGGCACTGCGCGAGAACCGCATGTACGCGCCGGCCGGCGACAACGCCATCGAGTACTACCTCGCCCTGCGCGACAAGACACCGGACGACGCGTCGGTGAAGAGCGCGCTGACCGACCTGCTGCCCTACACCCTGATCGCCGCCGAGCAGCACCTGGGCCGCGAGGACTACACCGAGGCGCAGCGCCTGGTGGCACTGATCGAGAAGGTGGACGCCTCCGCTCCCGCCCTGCCGCGCCTGAAGGAAGGCCTGGCCAAGGGCGTGGAAAATGCGGCCAAGCGCAGCGAGACCGAAGCCGAGAAGGCCAGGAAGGACGCCGAAGACCGGACCAAGCAGCAGGCCGAACAGCAGCGCCTGACCGAGCAGCGCGCCAAGGAAGCCGATGCGGCCAAGCAGATTGCCGCGCAGCAGGATGCCGCACGCCGCGACAACGAGCGCCAGGAGGCGGAGCGCCAGGCCGCGGCCCGTCGCGATGCCGAACAGAAACAGCAGCAGGCCGCCGCCCAACAGGCCAGCGCCGCACGCCAGGCAGCCGCCGCGGCAGCTCCCACCCTCCGCCCGGTCAGCACGCCGGCGCCGCGCTATCCGGCCGAGGCACTGCGTTCGGGAACGTCGGGCGAAGTGCTGGTGGAGATCACCGTCGGTACCGACGGCTCAGTGGTCAGCGCCCGCGTGCTGCGCGCGACGTCGGGACGGACCTTCGACCGCGAAGCCCTGAACGCGGTCAAGCGCTGGCGCTTCGAGCCGGTCAACGCGCCGGTCACCACCCGCCGCACCCTGGTATTCGCACCGGGCGGCTGACCGCAAAAAAGGGGACGGAGGGGATTAAGTCGTTTCTGCCACCTCCATGACGCCAAGGCCCGGTCCGTCCGGGCCTTGTCCGTTTCAGGCAACGCCATCAATCAGGCGCTGCAACGCCGGATCGCGCGCAGCCAGCACCTGGAACAGGCCCAGCGCATGCAGGCCGGGCAGCAACGCACGCAGGTCGGCTTCGGCAGTGGCGCGGGTGGCATCATCGCCGGTGGGATCCTGCCAGGCACGGACGCTGGCCAGGAAGGCACCGACGCTGCCCTTGCGCACGGTGAGGCCATTTACCTGCACCTCGTTCTGATGGTCCGGAAGAATGTCCTGTGGCTGCATGGGGAAGCGCTCCGTTGAAGTGGGCTCCAGTGTCGGAGCCCGGACGCGACGTTTCTGCCGTATAACTGCCAATTGATATGGCAGATCAGACAACCACCGCATTGATTGACCCGGCGCTGGCCAATGCCGCCGACGGGCCTGCATTGCTGGGGGCGCAGCTGCGCCTGCCGGGTCCGCGCCGCACGGCACGCCACCAGCACGCCCGCGGGCAGCTGCTGGGTGCACATCAGGGCCTGCTGCGGATCGAGGTGGGCGACCTGCACTGGCTGCTGCCGGCGGGTCATGTCGCCTGGATACCACCTTCGCTGCCCCACGCACTGGCCAGTACCAGTGCGTTCGACGGCTGGAGCCTGTACTTCAGCGCGCAGGCCTGCACCGACCTGCCTGCAGCCCCTCGCATCTTCCAGCCGGTGCCCCTGCTGCAGGCCGCGGTGATTCGGGCGCTGCAGTGGCCGCATGTTCCGCTTGATGCCACACAGGCACGACTGGCCGGTGTGATCGCCGATGAGATTGCCGCCAGCACGCCTCTGCCGCTTGCCCTGCCACAACCGCGCGACCGTCGCCTGCGACGGATCGCTGCCGCACTTACACGTTCACCAGACGATCTTCGCAGCGTCGAGGACTGGGCGGCCGCGATTGGACTGTCCAGCCGCAGCCTGGCGCGCCATTGGCTGGCCGAGACCCACATGACGCTGAGCCAATGGCGGCAACGCCTGCGGGTGCTGCTGGCACTACCACGCCTGCTGGCGGGAGAGCCGGTGATCAGCGTCGCGCTGTCGATGGGCTACGACACACCCAGTGCCTTCATCGCCGTGTTCAAGCGCGAGATGGGGGTGACGCCTGCGCGGTATGCCGGCGGTTGACGTATTCAACGCTCCCGCTGTCTTTCCTCGCGACCTAAACTGCGGATTGATCTCAAAAGGAAGACGCATGAAGTATGACGACGCCAGCTGGCATTCCGACGGTGACTTCCCCGCGGATCTTCCGGCTGAAGCCGGTGCCACCCACATTGGCATGTACCTGGCCTGGCTGTTGTTGCAGGGCATGGCGGACGAGGAACTGGCTGATGACATGCAGGACGAGCTGGAAGCCTTGACCCGGCGCACGATGACACCGGGTCAGTTCCTTCTGGTGTGCGATGGCAAGTTCGTTGACGAGATGATCAACGACGAGGCGAACGCATTCACGCTGGGGTACTACCAGGCCGATGATTGCCTGTACCCCGACGATTACATCGAGCTGCTCGCGGATGATCTCCCGTCGCTGTACCACGTCGCCGATACCTGGGAGAACTTCGACCGACTGGCACCGGTGATCGCTCAACGCTTCGCTGCTTGGCAGGCAGCACAGGCCTGAAAAAGAGAGGCCCGGAATGACCGGGCCTCGTTTCATATCCGCCGGGCACGGCCCGGCACTACCAGTGGCAGTCAGCCCGAGATCGCCAGGCGCTCGTTGTGGTAACGGCGCACGGCGGCGAACCACAGCAGTGCGGCCAGGCCGAGGCTGGCACCGAGATAGATGGCCCAGACCGACGGCGTGATGGTCTCGTGGCGGATCACCTTCAACAGCATCTGGTTCTGCGACAGGAACGGCACGGCGTACTGCCACAGCTCGCTCTTCAGCGGATAGGCCACCAGCGCGTAGCCGGGCATCATCGGCAACAGCATCAGCCAGGTCATGTGGCTCTGCGCTTCCTTCATGCTCTTGGCCGCGGCCGACAGGAAGGTCAGCAGCGAGGTGCCGATCATCAGCATCGGCAACATCACCAGCAGCATCTGCAGCATCGAGGCGACGTTCATGTTGAACTGGCGGCCGATGTTGCCGGGCGCGATCTGTGCGCTCACCTTGAACGCCACCAGGGTCAGCAGCAGCGATACGAACCCGACCACGCAGGCAGCCGCGATCTTGCCGCTGACGATCGCGCTGCGCGAGCCGGGCGTGGCCAGCAGCGGTTCCAGTGACTGCCGCTCGCGCTCGCCGGCGGTGGCATCCATCACCAGATAGGCGCCGCCGATGAACGAGGTCAGCGTGAGCAGCACCGGCAGCAGCATCGACAGGATCATGCCGCGCTTGGCTTCGGCACTGGCCAGGTCCTGGCGTGCCACGTCCAGCGGCCGCGCCACCTGAGCGTCGATGCCACGCGCCATCAATCGCAGCGCGCCCACCTGGCCGTTGTAGGTCGCCAGCGCCGCCTCCAGACGCGCACTGGGCACTTCAGCGGCACGGCGGGTACTGTCCTTGATCACCTCCACCAGCGCCGGCTTGCCATCGGCCCAGTCCTGGCCGAAGTCATCGCTGATGCGCAGCGCCACGTCGATGTCCTGGCTGCGGATGGCCTCGGCCAGGTCCTTCGGCGCCGGTGCGGTGTTCAGCCCCTGCGCGGCGAGGAAACGCACCAGATTGGGGGCGTTGTCCGCACCGATGGTCGGAATCTGCAGCGGTTGTTCGATCTGGGTGCGTACCCGGCTCTCGGCCAGCTTGCCCATGCCCAGCAGCAGCACCGGGTACAGCAGCGGCCCGAACAGCAGGGTCAGCAGCAGCGTGCGGCGATCACGGGAAAGGTCGCGCAGTTCCTTGCGCATCACCGTCATCAGGGTCGACATCATGCTCATGCGTGCAGGCCCTCTTCGCTGCCGATCAGTTTCACGAACGCGTCTTCCAGGTTGGATTCGCCGGCTTGCGCACGCAGTTCATCGGCGCTGCCGGCAGCCATCACCGTGCCCTTGGCGATGATCACGATGTGATCGCACAGCGCGGCCACCTCCTGCATGATGTGGCTGGACAGGATCACGCAGCGGCCCTCTTCGCGCAGGCCCAGCAGGAAGCGGCGCAGTGCGCGCGTGGTCATCACGTCCAGGCCGTTGGTCGGCTCATCCAGAATGACGTTGCGCGGGTCGTGCACCAGCGCGCGGGCGATCGCGGTCTTGGTGCGCTGGCCCTGCGAGAAGCCATCGGTCTGGCGGTCGAGGATGTCACCCATGTCCAGGGCATGCGACAGCACTTCGATGCGTTCGCGGATGCGCTCGGCCGACAGGCCATGCAGCTCGCCGAAGTAGGCGATGTTCTCGCGCGCGGTCAGGCGCTTGTAGACGCCACGCGCATCGGGCAGCACGCCAAGGTGGCGGCGTACTTCCACCGGATTGCGTGCGGCATCGACACCATCGACGCTGATGCTGCCCTGGTCCGGGGTCATCAGCGTGTACAGCATGCGCATGGTAGTGGTCTTGCCGGCACCATTGGGGCCCAGCAGACCGGTGATGCGGCCGTCCTCGGCGCGGAAGCCGACGTTGGAGACCGCCTGGATGCGGCCGGTGCGGGTGTCGAAAGCCTTGTGCAGGTTGTCGGCGACGATCATGGTTCCCATCCGTTGAACGAGGTGAACGCCGGCACGTAGCTCAGCGTGTCCAGGCAGCCGGCATCCAGCGCCTTGGCATCGGTCTTGTCGATGAACTGGCCGAGCAGGCGCGGCATGCAGCCGGCACTCAGCGTGCCGTGGCCCTGGCCGCGGGCGACCAGCGCGCGGCCATTGGGCAGGCCCTTGAGGACCTGTTCGGCATAGCGTGGTGGCGTCACCGGGTCGAGTTCACCGGACAGCAGCAGCGCCGGTACGTCGCTGCGCAGCGGCACGGCATTGGCCGCTGGCGCCGGCTGGTGCGGCCATACCGGGCAGGCCGCGAAGAAGGCACTGGCCACGTCGTTGCCGAACAGTCGCTCCGGGTCCTCGGCCGGCGCCTTGTAACGCGGCGCATCCTCGCTGCAGATCACCGACCACTGCATGCCTCGGTTGATCTGGAAATCCATGCTGCGGCTCGCACCGCGTGCCAGCGACGCCAGCGGTGCATAGCGGCCATGCGCGGCTTCATCGAGCACCAGCGGCAGCAGCGAGGAATACTGCGGCACATAGGAGAAGGCGAACGCCAGGCCGATCACGCTGTCCGGACTCAGCACATCCTGCCGGGTCTGGTTGGTGCCGGGGTCGCGATACTCCACCGAGACCGGCGCACGGCGCAGGGTCTCGACCACGCTGCGCAGCTGCGCGCGGGTGTCGGTCGGGAAGCGTTTGCTGCAGGCGGCATCCTTGCGGCACTGCGCCGACTGCAGGGCGATCGCATCCTCGAACGTCGTGGCGAAGTCGCCGCCCACCACCAGTTCATTGGGCACTACGCCATCGATGACGATGCTGCGGGTGTGCTGCGGATAGGCACCGGCATAGCGCTGGGCCACGCGGGTACCGTATGAGCCGCCGACCAGGTTGATCCGGTCCACGCCCAAGGCCTGGCGTACCGCATCCAGGTCGGCGATGGCTTCGGTGGTCGTGTAGAAGCGGGCATCGGCACGCCCCTGCAGCGAGGCCGCGCAGCGCTGCGCGTAGTCGCGCAGCGACGCCTCGGTGGGAGCGGCGTCCTCGTCCATCTGCAGGTCCTTGCCGTCCGCGCCGAGGCAGCTGAGCGGGTTGGAGCCACCGGTACCCCGCTGGTCGACAAGGAAGATGTCGCGCTGCTTGCGCACCTGGCGCAGCGCGGTATCGACGATGACCGCCACTTCGCTGGCCGCCTGGCCGGGACCACCGGCCAGGAAGAACACCGGGTCGGGCTGGCTGGAGCCGCTGCTGCCCGATTCCAGCCAGGCGATGCGCAGGCCAATGCGTCGGCCATCGGGCTGGGCCCGGTCCTCCGGCACCTGCAGGGTGGCGCACTGCGCTTCCACGTTGGCGCTGGCGCCTTCGGTGGACAACGTGCAGGGCTGGAAGTCGATCGTGCCGAAACGGCGGCTGGGTGCATCGCTGGCGCTTTCGGCGCCGGGTGATGGTGACTGGCTGCAACCGGCAAGCATCAGGCTGGCCAACGCCGCGGCCAACGCGAGGTGGTGTCTTTGCATCGTGCTCGTTTCCCCTGGAGGACGTTCCTGGCAACCACGACGGGCTGCCGCGGAAGATGTGACTCAACTTACACGGGCACGGCGTCGTCGGCGATGGGCAGACGCGAAATCTCCGCGGGCGTGGCGCAGGCCAGGCGGTCGCGGCCTGCGGCCTTGGCCCGGTACAGCGCCGCATCCGCCGCTGCCAGCAGCGTGGACAGGTCGCCATGGCCGTCGTCCATGGCCAGGCCGATGCTGGCGGTGACCGTCACCGGCCCGGTGCCCAGCCGCGCCGGCTTCTGCTGCAGAGCGGTACGGATCGCGGCGGCCCACGCCATCGCTTCACCCTGTGTGCTGCCGGCCAGCACCAGCACGAACTCCTCGCCACCGTAGCGGCCCAGCAGCGTGTCGTGGCCCTGCAAACCGTGCTGCAGCAGCGCAGCGAAGTGACGCAGTACCTGGTCACCGGCCAGGTGGCCCCAGCGGTCGTTGATCTGCTTGAAGTGATCGACGTCGACCAGCAGCAGGGCCAGTGGCCGGCCCTGCCGACGCAGCCGCTGCAACTGCGCCTGGCCATCGGCCAGCACCGCGCTGCGGTTGAGCAGCCCGGTCAGGCCATCGGTGCGTGCCGCACGCCGCAGATCGACCAGCATGCGCTCGACCAGCAGCAGCACCATCGCGAAACATCGCGCCAGCTCCAGCATCACCCCGGCAATGTAGGTGACGAACATCGGCGTGCCGGTGCGCATGATGTCCTCACCGGCATCGGGCGCCACCGGCAGGAACAGGCGCACCGCGTACAGTGCCGCCTCGGCCAGGAACACCGCCGCCGCCAGACGGCAGCTGGTGCGCTGCTGCACGGGGGCATGCCGCAGCAGCAGCCATGCGATCCAGCCATCGACCAGCAGCGTGAACACACTGAACACCTGCAGGCGCACGCCCAGGTCCGGCCAGAGCACCAGGAAGGCGAAGATGCAGGCCATGAACGCGGCTGCCATCAACAACGGCCGCCACAGCGGCAGCGGCTGTTCCAGATGCAGCGCCACGCCGCGCAGCATCAGCACCGCGCAACCGGCCATCGCCGCATTCCCGGCCAGTATGGCCGGCGCCAACGGCAGGTAGGGGCGCAGCGCCAGCAGGGTCACGCCCAGGGTCAGCAGCCACAGGCTGGCGGTCCACTGGCGCAGCACCGGTTGCCCGCGCAGCACGACCAGCAGCAGCGAGAACCCCACGGCGATGCCGATGCAGAGCAGGAAGCCAAGCACGGTGATGGTGGGGAAATCCAGGGACATGCGGCGCTCGTCGGCCGGGGCGGCGCGCGCATCTTAGCGCCTTGTGGTGCGATCCCCGTGGCACTGCCTGGCCCGATGGCGATGCCGGGTCTGAAAACGGCGAGCATGACGGCCGGTGCGTGCGCAGAATCCGGGAAAACCAAGGAGACGCCCATGCATGCGTGGTACCTCGGTGGCCTCGACCACCGCCCCTTCCAGCACCTGTTCGAGAAGAGTGACACCGCGCTGGCTGCGCTGGGCATCCAGCGTCGCTGGGCCGGCGAAACAGGAGGCCATCCCTGCCGGATCAGCCTGAGCGATCCGCCCAGCGGCAGCGAGCTGCTGCTGTTGTCCCATGTGCACCTGCCGCTGCACTCGCCCTATCACGCCTCGGGCCCGATCTTCGTGCAGCGTGGCGTAACGCGCTGCGTGATGCCGCCGGGTGAGGTGCCCGCCTATGTACAGCGCCGTACGATCTCGTTGCGCGCCTATGACCAGGCTGCATTGATGCTGGCCGCAGAGATCAGCGCGGGCACTGATGTTGCCGCCCGGCTGGACGCGCTGTTTGCCGACCCTGCCGTGGCCTTCGTGCAACTGCACAACGCGGCCCACGGTTGCTTCTCATGCCAGGCGGATCGAGTGGGTATGGCGTCGACGTAGCAGGATCTCCACGACGTGATCGATGCCACGCCGAACACGTGATCACCAGCGCATCCGTTCAGTCCCGCGTGAAGCCTGCGGGAAGGGCTTCACACCCACAGTCACGGATCGGCGCTTCCGTGGTTCCTCAGCCTGCATCGCGACTCGATACTCGCCGTGGTGCCGCCGAAAGCCCGCCGTGCAGCGCAGCTCCTGCGGTCACCGTTCTCTTTCGACGACCACAAGGAAGCGCCATGTCATTCCGATCCACACCGCTGTTGCTGGCCACCTCGTTCGCCGCTGCGGGCCTGTGCCTGGCCGGCAACGCATTCGCCCACGGCACCATGACCACGCCGGTCAGCCGCGTTTATGCCTGTTTCCAGGGCAATCCGGAGAACCCGACCAACCCGGCCTGCGCCGCCGCGAAAGCGGTAGGCGGTTCGCAGGCGTTCTACGACTGGAATGGCATCAACCAGGCCAATGCCAACGGCAACCACCAGGCCGTGGTGCCCGACGGCAAGCTGTGCAGCGGCAACAACCCGACCTTCCGTGGGCTGGATGTAAACCGCAGCGACTGGCAGACCACACCGATCCAGCCAGACGCCAACGGCAAGTTCACCTTCGTGTTCAAGGCAACCGCGCCGCACGCCACGCGTGACTGGCGCTTCTTCGTCACCCGCGACGGCTGGCAACCGGGCAGCCCGCTGCGTTGGGCCGATCTGCAGGAGTTCTGCACGCTGGGCAACACGCCGCTGTCGGCCGATGGCACCTACAAGCTGCAGTGCACGCTGCCACAGCGCAGCGGCCAGCATGTGATCTACAACACCTGGCAGCGCTCGGATTCGACCGAAGCGTTCTACACCTGCATGGACGTGCGCTTTGAAGGAGGCGGTGGCAGCACTCCGCCCGCAGCGCAGTGGCAGGATGCCGGCCCGGTCACCGCGCGCGGCGAGCTGCCGGTCGGCACCACCCTGGCGTTGCGCGTGTTCAACGCCAACGGCAATGACGTCGAACGCGTGGAAGCGACCCTGGCCAGTGGCCAGACTGCGGCCGCGCAGTGGCCGTTGGCGCTGGCCCGCAAGGTCAATACCAGCGCCCAGCACGCAAGCGTGGGCGTGCTCAGCAATGGCGTGATCACACCGACGGCCTCGGCCACCGCCAACCGCGTGTACCTGAAGGATGGCAACCGCTTCCAGCTCGATACCCAGGTGCCCGACCCCGGCACGCCATCACCGGGCGGTGATTTTGACCACGTGTATCCCGCCGGTATCGGCAGCTACGTGCCGGGCCAGACCGTGGTGAAGGGCGGCGACGGCAAGCTTTATGCCTGCCGCCCGTTCCCGGAAGGTGCATGGTGCAACGTCAACGCCGAAGCCTACCGGCCGGGCGTGGGTGCAGCATGGCGCGATGCGTGGATCGCGTACTGAGGCAGTGATGCGGGAGGCGGTGCACAGTGCACCGCCTTTCGCCCGGATGGCTGCACAGTGAGCACCGTGTTGCAGATCGAACACAGCCGCCATCGATTTCAAACTTGTCCGATGTTGCCGACGGCCCTGCATGTGAAGACTGCGCGAGGTTTCCCACACTTCGCAAAGGAGTTCCTGCATGCACCTGTCCCACCGGGCAGTCCTCGCTCTGTCCGTCGTTGCCGGCCTGGCCCTGTCCGGCAGCGCCTTCGCACACGGCACCATGACCAAGCCGCTCAGCCGCGTGAAGCAGTGCCACGAGGGCAATCCGGAGAACCCGACCAACCCGGCCTGTGCCGCGGCCAAGGCCATCGGTGGCGCGCAGCCGTTCTATGACTGGAGCGCGATCGCCCACGGCAACGCCAATGGCAACCACCGCGATCTGGTGCGTGACGGCGAGCTGTGCAGCGCCAGCATCCCCAAGTACCGCGGGCTCGACCTGAACCGCAGCGACTGGCCGACCACCCCGGTCCGCGCCGATTCGCGCGGCCGCTACACCTTCGAATTCCGGGCACCGGCGCCGCACGCCACCCGCGAGTGGAAGTTCTATGTCACCCGCGATGGCTGGCAGCCGGGCAGCCCGCTGCGCTGGGCCGACCTGCAGGAATTCTGCACCCTGGGCAACGTGCCGCTGTCCGAAGGCGGCGTCTACAAGCTGGACTGCCCGCTGCCCAAGCGCAGTGGCCAGCACATCATCTACAACACCTGGCAGCGCTCGGATTCGCAGGAAGCGTTCTATACCTGCATGGACGTGCGCTTCGAAGGTGGCGGTGGCGTGGTTCCGCCGCCGCAGTGGCAGGATGCCGGTGCAGTAACCGCCAATGGCGCGCTGGAGGTGGACAGCACCGTGACCCTGCGCGTGTTCAACGCCAACGGCAATGACCTGGAGCGTCTGGAAACCAAGCTGGCGACCGGCCAGACCAGCCCGACGCAGTGGCCGCTGGCCCTGGCCCGCAAGGTCAACGCCAGCGCACAGCACGCCCGCGTGGGCGTGATGAAGAACGGCGTGATCACACCGGTCGCCTCGGCTACCGACAACCGCGTGTACCTGAAGCCGGGCAACCGCTTCCAGCTGGAAACCCAGGTGCCGGGTCCGGGCCCGATCGATCCGGTCGATCCGCCGGGCGGCGACTTCGACTTCGTGTACCCGGCCGGCCTCGGCAGCTACAAGCCGGGCGAGACCGTGGTGAAGGGCACCGACGGCAAGCTGTACGCCTGCCGCCCGTTCCCGGAAGGCGCCTGGTGCAACATCAACGCCGATGCCTATCGTCCGGGCACCGGCTATGCGTGGCGCGACGCCTGGATCGCGTACTGAGGCTGGACACCGGGGCGGCGTGATGCCGCCTCCGTTTCATGGGGTTGCCGGCCAGCGGCCGGCACTACCAGGGTCCACGCGGTTGCCGGCCAGCGGCCGGCACTACCAGGGTCCACGCGGTTGCCGGCCCGCGGCCGGCGCTACCCGGACTTACTTGCTGCTGACGTACTTCTCGCGGCGGATCTGCGGGTTGCCCAGGCCAGCGGCCTTCAGCAGTTCGGCACAGGCGTCGACCATGTCCGGGTTGCCGCACAGGTAGGCAATGTCGGTGGCCGGGTCCGGGGTGAAGCCGGCCAGCGCCTGCTGGACGTAGCCGTGCTGCACGTCCAGTTGCGGATCAGCCGGCAGTTCGCGCGACAGGCATGGAACATAGCGGAAGTTCGGGTGTTTTTCGGCGAAGCTGTAGAAATCTTCGCTATACAGCAGCTCGCCCGGGCTGCGCGCGCCCTGCAGCAGCACGATCT
>NZ_JAWIRR010000004.1:185681-265546 GCF_036320065.1 Stenotrophomonas sp. SMYL8 | reverse complement strand
GGCCGGAAGGTGCCAACCAAGGTTGGCACCTCTGTAGATCCACGCCATGCGTGGATGCTGTGCCTGCACGCCCACACCGGCAGATTGCGCACAGCGCCGAACTTGCCACCTGCATCGATTGGCGGCACGCTTGCCGGATGCCCAATACTCCTTCGCCGCTTTCCGGTTTCGCCTTCGTTGGCGAACCGCTGGAGCGCGCCGATGCCCTGCGCGACGATGCCGATGCACTGGCGCGCCTGTGGCCGGGCGCGCGCATTCTCGTGCTCGATCAGGACGGCAGCGCCTTCACCGGCGATGACGACCAGCCGCTGGCGCTGACCGGCGTCGACATCGGCGGCGGCCCCGGTGCCGCGATCTTCCTTGGCCTGCGTGGCGAGCAGGCCTGGTTCTCGGTCGAAGCCGCCAACGTTACCGTCACGGCCCCGCGCCGCCTCGACCTGCGCCAGGCCGCACTGCTGTGGCCGATGGGCGATGCGACCGCCTTCAGTTATGCCCGCGGCATGTCCTACTGGCACTCGCGCACCCGCTTCTGCGGCGTGTGCGGCGGCGCCGTGGCGTTTGCCCGTGGTGGCTTCGTCGGCCGCTGCGGGCAGTGCGCCACCGAGCACTACCCGCGTGTCGATCCCGCCGTGATCGTCGCCGTGGAAAACCAGGGCCGGCTGCTGCTGGGCCGGCAGTCGAACTGGGCACCGCGGCGTTACTCGGTGCTGGCCGGCTTCGTCGAACCCGGCGAGACCTTCGAGCAGACCGTGGTGCGTGAAGTGCACGAGGAGAGCAAGGTACGGGTGACCGCCTGCCAGTACCTCGGTTCGCAGCCGTGGCCGTTCCCGGGCGCGCTGATGATCGGTTTCCGTGCACAGGCGCAGGATGACCTGCCGACCGTGGATGGCGAGCTGGAAGATGCGCGCTGGTTCAGTGCCGACGAGGTCGGTGCTGCACTGGCACGCGATGTGGAGGACGATGGCCAGGGCATCCGCCTGTCGCCGCCGATCTCGATTTCGCGCGGCCTGATCGAACACTGGTACCGGCAGCAGAAGGGCTGAGCGGGGCTGACGGTGGCGCCTGTATTGCCGCCACCTGAACACGGCCCGGGTTACAGTCCGGTTCACCGCTGAGGGCGCCGCTGCGACAGGTAAGGTAGCGACGCCGAGCGTTCTGTTTCGTAGGGAGACCTGCCATGTTCACCACTCTGGCCGCCGTGCTGGTGGCACTGGCCCTGGGCCATGTTGCCCCGGCCGCTGCCGCCTCGCTGCGCCGTTTCGACGGCTTCCGGCGTTGGCTGGGCTGGCTGGACGCGCGCGGTGGCAAGGCCTGGCAGGGGCCGGCAGGCGTTGCCCTGGCACTGCTGCCGCCGCTGCTGCTGATGGCGCTGCTGGCGTGGTTGCTGCGTGGGGTGCTGTTCGGCCTGCCGTCGCTGCTGCTGGGCGTGGCGGTGCTGGCGTGGTGCTGGGGCCCGCGCGATCTGGACCGCGATATCGAAGCGATCATCGATGCCGATGACGCGGCGACGCGCCAGGCCGCGGTGCGTAACCTGCAGGCGGCCGGTGGCAGCCTGCGCGAGGACGTGCCGTCGCTGGTCGAAGCGACGGTGCTCAATGCATTGCGGCGCTGGTTCGCGGTGCTGTTCTGGTTCCTGCTGCTGGGCCCGGCCGGTGCTCTCGGTTACCGGCTGCTGGCGCTGATGGCGGAAAGCCCGATGCGTGCCCGCGTGCCGGTGGAGCCGCTGGCGCTGGCGCAGCGCCTGCTGGGCTGGATCGAGTGGCCGGTGGCGCAGCTGATGGCATTTTCGATGGCGCTGGTGGGCAACTTCGATACGGCGTGGAAGGCCTGGCGCCAGGCCCACGGCGAGCGCCTGGCCGGCAACATCGGCTTCCTGGGCGCGGTGGCGCGGGCCAGCGTCAATGCCGAGCTGCGCGAGGATGCGCACGATTACACCGAGGCGGGGCTGTTGCCGGTGTGGCAGCGGTTGCCGGACCTGCGGGATGCGATGAGCCTGGTGTGGCGGATGCTGCTGCTGTGGCTGGCGATCCTCGCCCTGCTGGTGATTGCAGGCTGGGTGACGTAGTTGCTTTGCAGGGCTTGCAGCCCTGCACCTGCAGAGGCAACAGCAACAGCAACAGCAACAGCAACAGCAGCTCTGGATTGGTGATGGTTGGGCGGGGGGGGGGGGGGGGGGGGGGGGCGCCGGGGCACCCCGCGGGGGGGGGGGGGGGGGGGGGGGGGCGGGGGGCCCGCGGGGCGCGCCCCCCCCCCCCCCCCCCCCCCACCCCCGACACATTCCCGGTGACGGTGGATGAACTGCGATTGCCGGTAGGTGTCGACCTTGGTCGACACGGTAGATCCACGCCATGCGTGGATGCAGAGCGAAGCGATCCGCTTTTGCTTTTGATCTTTTCTTTCTTTTCCGTGGTGGACGCGCACGGAAACTGTCCGTGGCCGGGCGGGTGGGCTGCGCAGGGGCGTGAGCCGCATGGATGCGGCGACCGAGCTTACATGGACGTACTCGCAGCGACCCCTGCGCAGTCCACCCGTCCGGCCTATCCCATGACCGACAAACGCCGCCCACCACGAGGGGCTGCGCCGTTGGCTGGAAACCTAGATCGGTGCCAGTGCGGTGAACGGTGCCCACGGCAGGTTGCGCAGCAGCGCATACCCGGGCAGCACCCAGAGCCAGAACACGGGATTGGCCAGCACCCGCATCAGCGGGTCGAGCACACGCGGGCGGATGCCGGCGATGTTCAGCAGCATCAACAACAGGAACGGCAGGCTGATGACCAGCAGCGGGTTCATCGCCATCGCGCCGGGCAGGTCGAAGTGGACCAGGGAATACAGGCAGCGCGTGCTGCCACAGCCCGGGCAGTACAGGCCGGTCAGCGCGTACAGCGGGCAGCTCGGCAGGGGATTGCCGGCGACATACGGATTGACGTTGCGCAGCACCACCGTGGCACTCACGGCCAGGCCGGCGGAAACCAGCAGCGGTGCCCAGCGGGCGAGTCGGGAACGAGCGGGAAGCGCGGACATGCAACAACGGATCCGGCGCAGGCGCCGGATCCGTCCAGGCGTATCAGTAGTTGCCGTTGCTCATCGCGCCCATGCCGCCGAGCACAACGAAGAACAGCACGTACAGCACGACCAGCACGACCCAGGCGATGGCCGACCACATGGCCCACTTCTTGGCCTTGGCGGCGGAGTCCTGGGCGCCGGCGATGTCGCCGGCCGCCAGCTTGCCGTTGACCTGGGCGGCGTAGACGATCGACACGATGCCGGCCGGCAGGCAGCAGAACAGGGTGGTCAGGATCGCCCAGACCAGGTTGTTCGGGACCTGCGGAGTAGCAGTATTCATGGGTTCAAGCTCCTTGATGGGTGGTGGTGGTGAATCATTGGTCGGAAAGAGCGCCCAGTACGGCCAAGCCGCCGAACAGCCCGAACCACAACAGCAACAGGACCGGCAGGGCCACGGCCGAAGCCACCGCCCACCAGCCCGCCTTGCGCGACGCACTGTAGGCCCCCGGCAGGTCGCCGGCCGCGCGGCGGCCATCGACCTGGGAGGCGTACACGATCGACACCACGCCCAACGGCAGGCAGCAGAACAGCGTCGTCAGGATCGCCCAGACCAGATGGTTGGGGATGTAGACCGGACGGCTGAGCGGTGGTGGTTGATTCAAAGCGAGACTCCATTCCTTGGTGGCCGGCCATGATGAATCGGCCGGACCTCCCCCCTGTGGGTGCGTAATCTACCGCAACCTGCGTTGCATGTATGCGTTTACAGTCACGACATGTCGCGTACACCACTGGACGGTGACGTATGTGGGGGAGTCCGCTGGGCCCGCTCGGCGGGCCCATCTCGTCAGGCGTGATCGCCGCGCAGGGCCCGCACCTGGGCCTCCAGCACCGGTGCGCTGGTGCTGTGGCCATCCACGGCCGCTGCCGCCACCACCTCGACGGTGGCGCGGAAACGGCGCGGCACGCGCATGCGGCCCAGGCGGCTGTCGCGCCGGCTCCACATGCTCGACCACATGCCGCGCAGCGCCATCGGCACCACCGGCACCGGCCGCCGTTCGAGGATCTTCTCGACGCCGGACTTGAACGGTGCCATCGCGCCATCCTTGGTCAGCGCGCCTTCCGGGAAGATGCAGACCAGCTCGCCTTCGGCCAGCGCTGCATCGATGTCATCGAACGCGCGCTGCATCAGCGCCGGGTCTTCGCGCGCACCGGCGATCGGGATCGCCTTGGCGGTCCGGAAGATCCAGCGCATCACCGGAATGTTGAAGATCTTGTAGTACATGACGAAGCGCACCGGGCGCGGGATCGTCGCCGACAGGATCAGTGCGTCCATGTAGCTGACATGGTTGCAGACCAGCAGCGCGGCACCCTCGTCGGGCACGTTGGCCTCGATGCCGTGCGGGCGCAGGCGGTACAGGGTGCGCACCATCAGCCAGCTGAGGAAGCGCATCAGGAATTCGGGGACGATGGTGAAGATGTAGATCGCCACCAGTGCGTTGGCGATGGCCAGCGCCAGGAACTGCTGCGGGATGGACCAGTGCAGCAGCTTGTGCGCGGCCAGCGACAGCAGGGCTGCGCCGACGATGAAGCCGGAGTTCTGGATGTTCAGCGCCGCAAACACGCGCGACATCTGCGCCTTCGGCGTGCGGCTCTGGATCAGCGCGAACAGCGGCACCACGAAGATGCCGGTGAACAGGCCGATGCCGATCAGGTCGATGACGATGCGGATGCTGCCCGGCTGCTGCAGGAACGTCCCGATGGTCAGTCCGTGCACGGTCGCTTCGCCACTGCGGGCGAAATACAGGTCGAGCAGGAACGCGGTCATGCCGAACGCACCCAGCGGCACCAGGCCGATTTCCACCGTGCGTGCCGACAGCTTCTCGCACAGCAACGAGCCAACGCCGGTGCCGACCGAGAACAGGGCCAGGGCAAAGATATACAGGGTCGGCTCACCGCCGAGGTTGGTCACGGCATAGGCCGGCAGCTGCGAGGTCAGCACGGTGCCGACGAACCAGAACCAGGACACGCCCAGGATTGAATTGCGCACCGCCTTCTGCTGGCGCGCCATGCGCAGCACCGCCAGTGATTCGGGCAGCGGGTTCCAGTTGATCTTCAGGTTCGGGTCGCCGGCATCGACCTTGGGAATCAGGCGCGCGGCGATGTTGCCGCAGATCGCCAGACCGATGATCGCGCAGGCCGCCACCACCGTGCCGTGGCTGCCGGCCACGGTGAACACCAGGCCGCCGACGATCATGCCGGACAGGATCGACATCGAGGTGCCCATTTCAACCAGCCCGTTGCCACCGGTCAGCTCTTCGGGCTTGAGCACCGACGGCAGCACCGAGTACTTCACCGGGCCGAACAGGGTCGACTGCATGCCGGTGCAGAACAGGGCGACCAGCAGCACCGGCAGGCTCTGAGTGAGGAAGCCGGTGGCTGCCAGCGACATGATCACGATCTCCATGGTGGTGGTGATCACGATCAGCCGCGATTTTTCCAGTTTGTCGGCAATCTGCCCGGCCAGCGCCGAGAACAGGAAGTACGGCAGGATGAAGATGGCCGGTGCCAGCGTGGCGTACAGCCCCAGTTCTTCCTCCGGTACGGCCATGAACAGCAACATGCTGATGATCGCCTGCCGGTACACGTTGTCGTTGAACGCTCCGAGCGCCTGGACGACGAAGAACGGCAGGAAACGGCGCTGGCGCAGCAGGGCGAACTGGTTGTGACCGGACATGGAGCCTCCTTGACCGGCGCAGCCTAGCATTCCTGCCTATCCGCCGGGACCATGGCGGGATGCATCCACGCATGGCGTGGATCTGCTGAAGCCCCACAACTGTGGGTGCGGACCGTTGGTCCGCACACCTTGATAGGTCTCAGACGATATCGTCGACCACGCCGCCATCCACGCGCAGCGCCGCACCCGAGGTCGCCGAGGCCTGCGGCGAGGCCAGATACACCACCATGTTGGCCACTTCCTCGACCGTGGCGGTGCGCTGGATCACCGAAGACGGCCGGTGTGCCATCACGAACTCGCGGCCGATCTGCTCCAGTGGCTTGCCGCTGCGCTGGCGTTCATCTTCGAACATCGCCGCGAAACCGTCGGACAGGGTCGGGCCGGGCAACACCGCGTTGACGGTGACGCCGCTGCCGGCCACGCGCTTGGCCAGGCCGCGCGACAGCGACAGCTGCGCGGTCTTGCTGACACCGTAGTGGATCATGTCGGCCGGAATGTTGCGTGCCGATTCGGACGAGATGAACAGGACGCGACCCCAGCCGGCATCGACCATGGCCGGCAACAGTGCCCGCGACAGGCGCACGCCGGACATCACGTTGGTCTGCCAGTAACGTTCCCAGGTCGCGTCTTCGGTCTCGAAGAAGTCCTCGGGGCCGAAAATGCCGGCGTTGTTGACCAGGATGTCGACCTTGGGCAGGCCTGCCAGCAGCGTGTCGACGCCGGCCGCATCGGAGAGGTCGGCGGCCACGCCGAGCACGTCGGCACCCGGAACGGCGGCGAGCAGGCGCTGGCGGGCGCGTTCGACGCTGTCGGTGCTGCGGCCGTTGAGAATGATCCGCGCGCCCGCGTTGGCCAGGCCCTGGGCAATCGCCAGGCCGATGCCGGCGGTGGAGGCGGTGACCAGCGCGGTACGGCCGGTGAGTTCGATCTTCATGGAGGAATCCGGGGCAGGGGATCACCCAGTATCCGCGCGGGAACGTGATCGGGATGCATCGCCATACGCAACGCACGGTTGCACGCGATGCAGTAGATCCACGCCATGCGTGGATGGAATGTCCGACCAGCGATGAGGGATCAGGTCAGGCTGGTCACCGCCTCATTCGCCGCCGCCCGCACCTTCGGCAGCATCCGCAGCACCAGCGCCATCTGCGTGCGGATCAGCTGCAGCTTCGGCGGCATCGCCTCGTCGATCTGTTCCAGTTCGGCCGCCACCGCGCGATCAGCGTCGTTGTCGTCCTCGCTGACCGGCTGCCGAGCGCTCAGGGCCGTCGCCAGTTGCTGCAGCGCCTTGCGCACGCGCTCACCGGCAGCCAGCGCCAGCGGATCGCCGGCGTAGCTGTCCACCTGGTCGCGGTGCGCACCCAGGGCCGACAGGTGCCCGAGCAGTGTGTTGGACAGCGCCAGGAAGTGGAAGCCGGCATCCAGATTGCGGCGCACATGGCCGGGCTCACGCAGCATGTTCGACAACGCGGTGGATAGCGCGGCGTCGGCGTTGTGCATGTCGCGGCGGGCGATGCGGTAGGCCAGATCGTCACGCATGCCGCTGCGGTACTGGCCCAGTACCGAATCCAGGTAGCGCGCGGCGGTGTCCAGCACGCGCGCCAGCACAAGGTGCAGCTGCCGGCCCTGCCAGTCGGGCAGGATCAGGAACGCGGCCGCCGCCGCGATTGCACAACCCAGCAGCGTATCGACCATGCGCGGCACGATCAGCACGAAGCCGTCGCCGATCAGGTTGAAGCAGGTCAGGGCCATCACCGTGATCGCCGCCGACGCCACCAGGTAGCGGTCGGTGCGGGTGAAGAAGAACAGCAGCGCCGACAGC
The DNA here is from genome assembly GCF_036320065.1 of Stenotrophomonas sp. SMYL8. Lineage (NCBI taxonomy): Bacteria > Pseudomonadati > Pseudomonadota > Gammaproteobacteria > Lysobacterales > Lysobacteraceae > Stenotrophomonas > Stenotrophomonas sp. SMYL8. The sequence goes on along the minus strand of NZ_JAWIRR010000004.1, from coordinate 257,987 downwards.
AGCGCGATCAGCAGCTGCACGTGCAGTTGCGGGAACAGCTGCAGCAGTGCCCAGGTCAGCACCAGGCCGGCCACGGTGCCGACGATGCGTTGTGCAAGGCGCTGGCGGGTCGCGCCGAAGTTGGGGCGGCACACGAACACGATGGTCAGCAGCACCCACGAGCCGTTCTGTGCATTGAACAAGCGGATTGCCGCGAAGCCGGCGATCAGGGCCAATGCCATGCGCAGGCCGTGGCGGAACAGGACCGAGCCGGGCGTGAGCTGCTGGCGCACGCGCACGCCCATCTCGCGCAGGGTGTGCGGGTTGCTGTCGCGCAGGCGGGTATCGACGTTGTCCAGGCTGGCCTCGGAGCGCTCCGCATCCAGCAGGCGGCGCTCGATGCTGCGCAGGTTGTGCACGAGTAGATCCAGCGAGCCAAGCAGTCGCTGCCACTGCGGCCGCTGCTGGTCGCGCAGATAGTCCAGCGCATCGGCCAGGTCGCGCCCGGCCTGCTGGTTGCTTTCGCCATACACGAACGGACGGCGCAGGCGGATCGCCTCGCCCAGCCGTGCGCAGGCCTGCCCCTGCAGGTCGAGCAGGCGCTGGCAGCGGTACAGCACATCGCTGTGGAAGAAGGCATCGACCAGCGCACCGTAGGGGTAGTGCGAGGAGCTGGCGCGCTCGTGGAAATCCTGTGCCATGTAATAGAGGCGCAGGTACAGGCCGGAGTTCACGCCGGGCCGCCCGGAACGGCCGAAGCGGGCCAGGATCGCGGTCTTGGCTTCATTCAATGCACCGACTACGCGCCGGTTCTGTTCGGCCAGGTCGAGCTGGCGACGCTGCAGGTCGGCCTCGCGCACCGGCTCGAACAGTGTTGCCTTCAACTGCAGGTAGCGGCCCAGTTCAACGTACAGTCGCGCCACGCGTTCGCGTACCGGACGGTTGGCGAACAGTGCGGTCCACAGGATCGACAGCAGGCCGTACCAGACCGCACCGGCCAGCAGGTGGCTGACCGCGTCCAGCGCGCTGTGCAGGTCGCTGGCGCCATGCTGCTCCAGCCCGATCATGGTGTAGATCGCAAGCGTTACCGTGGCCTGGGCGATGGACGCGTAGCGCTCGCCGAGCGCACCCAGCAGGGTCAACCCGAAGGTGGACAGCGCCAGCGCGCCGATGAAGATCCACGGCCAGGGGAACAGCCAGATCACCGAGGCGGCGGCGAGGCAGAAGCACAGCAGCGACAGCAGTACCGCCTTGGTACGGCCCCACCAGTTGTCATCGGTCTCGGCGATGGCGCTGGCGATGATGCCGAGGAACACGCCGGGCAGGGCAGTGAGCGCGTCCAGCTGCCAGCACACGGCAAGCGCTGCGGTCAGGGCGATGAACACCCGAAGGCCATAACTGGCCTTTTCGTGGGCCCACAGGCGGCTGAGGCGGGATTCGCGGGCGGGCATGCAGGCTCGGTGGAAGGGTCTCCCACCATTATTGCGGGTGCGGGGTGAAATATGGAGTGCGGACCAACGGTCCGCACCCACCGTCCATGTGCGGGCCCGTCGTCCGCATGGACGGCGGGGACCGGCACCTTACATCTCCCAGCGCACGCTCACCGCGAACGTGCGCGGCAGGCCGGCGCCGGCGTTGGACCAGTACTTCCGGTTGGCCAGGTTCTCGACGCTGGCACGCAGGGTCACCGGATGGCCGGACGCCAGCAGGCGATAGCCGATGCCTGCATTCACCAGCGTGTAGTCAGGCAGCTTCAGGGTGTTGTCGGCGTCATACCAGACATCGCCGTAGTAGCGCACGGCGGCGTAGGTTTCCAAGCCGTCTACCCACGGCAGCTGGTAGGTGGCGTGCAGTACCCCGCTCCAGCGCGCAGCACCGGCGGTGCGGTTGCCTTCCTGTGCGGCGCTGCCCGGGGACAGCTTGTCGTAGGTCGGATCCAGCCAGGTGACGCCGCCGCCGACGGTCAGTGCATCGTTGAGGTGCAGGTCGGCACTGGCTTCAATGCCTTCGTACAGCGTGATGCCGTCCTGCACCAGGCGCTTGCCGGCCGGCGTGAGCTCATCGATGTTGGCACCACGTTCCAGCCGAAACGCGGCCACGTTCGCATTCCAACGCGCCGCTTCGACCTTGGCCCCGATCTCGTACTGCTTGCTGATGGTGGGATCAAGCACGTCACCGGCGTTGATGTAGCTGTTGCCTACGCGGCTGCCCGCTTCGAGCGACTCGATGTAGCTGGCGTAGAGGGTGACCGCCTCGCTGGGCTTGAACATCACGGCGTAGGTCGGGGTGACCGGGTAGGTGTGGTACCGCCCCTTGGTTTCGAAGTCGTTGTAGCGCCAGCCCGCCAGCACCGACCAGCCGCTGCCGAGGTTCACCGTATCGCTTGCGAACACCGCCTGCTGCACCGTCTCGTCGCCGCGGGTCATCACCCGCGAACCAACGGCGTCGTGGCGGATGGCATGGCGCTGGTACAGGTTGGCGCGGCCAATCAGGTTCCACTCGTAGGGGCGGTCCCACCCCAGTCCGGTCTGGTGGCTGATGCCCGCCACCACCTGATGCTGAAGGGGGCCGGTGCGGAAGCTGCCCTGCAGCATCGCCTGGGCCAGCTTCCACTCGCTCTTGCCACCCAGTTCGTAGACGTTGACGTCGTAGTCGCCGTTGAGATCGTCGATGTAGGCGAAGATCTTGTTGACGTCGTTCCACGAGGTGGTGACGCCGTAACTCAGGCTGGCTTTCCAGTCGCTGTTGATCTGCCAGTTCAAGCCGGTCGACAGCAGGCTGGAGCGTGTGTCGTAGTAGGTGCCGGGCACGCTGTTGTCGGTATCTCCGGCGATCGGCCGCGGCAACGAGGTCAGGCCACGGAAGTAGTACTGCGGTGATTCCTCGCGCAGGTCGCGCGACTGGAACACTCCGTCGAAGGTCCAGGTGAGCGCATCGCTCAGGCGCGCGTCCAGCGACAGTGCGCCCACCTTGCGATCGACGTGTCCGCCATTGAAGGTCTCGCCTTTTTCCTGGAAGGCGTTGAAGCGGTAGCCGAACATCTGCTCGTTGCCGAAGCGGCCGCCAACGTCGATGCCGCCGCTGACGATGCCCTGTTCGCGCCAGCCCAGCTGGGCGGAGAAGGTGGGCGTGTCCGTCGGCTTCTTGGTGATGTAATTGACGATGCCGCCGGGGGTGCCGAAGCCATACAGGAATCCGCCCGGGCCTTTCAGCAGATCGACCTGTTCCATCACTTCCAGCGGCCATTCGGTGCCCCAGGAAGAGACCTGCAGGCCATTGACCCGGTAGCTGTCGTAGTTCAGCTCCAGACCGCGGTTGCGGATGGGCGAGCTCCAGCCACTGGCATAGGCGCTGACCTGGGTGCTGACCGAAGGGTCGAGCAGGAAGGCTTCGCCCAGCGAGACCACCTGGCGCTGCTCGATCTGCTCGCGGCCAACAGCGGTGATCGCGAACGGAGTGTCGCGCAGGGCGCGGTCGCCCAGTGCGCCGGCGTCGGTATGGGTGCGTTCGGCGGTGACCTTCACCGCATCCAGATCGGTGGCGTTACGGCTGACGGCCGGCGCTTCGGCATGGGCAGCGCAGGCGGCTGACAGGGCGATGGCCAGCAGGGCCAGGCGGGGAGAACGGGAAGGCAGCATCGATGGTGGTCCTCGACGGACGGCCACAGGCCATCCGCCCACGGGTGGGGGAAGGGGCAGTGGCTGGGATCACGCAGGCTGGCCGGAGATGGCAGCGGGGCGCCGCGAAGGGGCGCAGGACCATGGCTGGATGAGAATTGTTCTCTTTTCGTTACCGTGCGTCAAACCCGGAGGCATGCGGACCAACGGTCCGCACCCACCATCCGTGCCCACGGTTCGTACCCACCATCCGCTCCCACGGTAGTGCCGGCCGCTGGCCGGCAGATTGGCTGTACGGAGAACGCCGGCCAGCGGCCGGCGCTACCAGTAGATCCACGCCCTGCGTGGATGGGCCCTTCTACGCCCGTTGCGCGCGCTTGAGCAGCTTCGCTTCGCGCCTGCGTGCGCGACGTGCGCGCCAGCGCTCGGCCAGGCAGGAGAAGATCACGTACAGCGCCGGCGTGCTGAGCAGGGTCAGGCTCTGCGAGAACAGCAGGCCGCCGATCATCGCGATACCCAGCGGACGCCGCAGCTCGGACCCTTCGCCGAGGCCGATCGCCAGCGGCACAGCAGCCAGGATCGCCACCATCGTGGTCATCATGATCGGGCGGAAGCGCACGATGCTGGCCTCGCGTGCCGCTTCGCGCGGTGCCAGCCCATGTTCGCGCTGCGCCACCAGCGCGAAGTCGATCATCATGATCGCGTTCTTCTTGACGATGCCGATCAGCAGCACCAGCGCGATCATCGAGATCACCGATAGTTCGGTATTGGTGCCGAACAACGCCAGCAGCGCACCCACGCCCGCCGCCGGCAGCGTGGACAGGATGGTGACCGGGTGGATCAGGCTCTCGTACAGCATGCCCAGCACCAGGTACACGGTCAGGATCGCGGCAAACACCAGGATCAGCATGTCGCTGGGGTCGGAGTTGAAGCCGAAGCCGGCGTCATCAGCCAGGCGGATGTCGCCGGGCATGCGCATGCCGGCCACGGTCGCGTCGATGATCGCCTTGGCCTCGCCCATGCTCACGTTCGGCGCCAGGTTGTAGCTGAGGTCCATCGTCGTGTACTGGTTCTCATGGGTGATCTGCGAAGGCGCCAGCCCTGGCACCTGCTTGGCCACCGCCGTGATCGGCACCATCTCGCCATTGCGCGCCCGCACATGCACCTCGTCCAGCGCTGCCGGCGTAGCGGTCTGCGAGGGCAGGGCGTTGACCACCACGCTGTACTGGTTGATGTCCGAATAGATGGTCGAGATCTGGCGCTGGCCGAACGCACCGTACAGGGCGCCGTCGATGGCGCCGACCGAAACACCCAGGCGGGCGGCCTTGGCACGGTCGATCTCGATGTTCTGGCGCAGCCCGGCATTGTCCACATCGGTGCCGACGTCGCGCAGCTTCGGGTTCTTCTTCAGCTCCGCCTGCAGCTTGGGCAGCCATTCCTGCAGTGACGCCAGGTCATTGCCCTGCAGCGAGATGCGGTACTGCGCGCCCTGGCTGGAGCCACCGCCATCGTTGCTGGGCAGGTCCTGGATCGCGCGCAGGCGCAGCTGCAGGTCAGGGTAACGGTCGGCCTTGGCGCTCAAGCGTGCCAGTGCATGCGCGGTGGTTTCGCGGCGGCCTTCCTTGCGCGATTTCAGCTCGACGTTGAACTGTGCGCTGGAGCCCTGGCGACCGCTGCCCAGGCGCACACCCACGGTCTTCACCGCCGGGTCGGCCATCAGCATGTCGGTGATGCGGCGCTGGCGGGCGACCATGTCCTCGAAGGATACGGTGGCGCTGGAGTTGGCGCGGCCCCAGATCAGGCCGGTGTCCTGCGGCGGGAACGCGCCCTTCTTCACCGCGCCGAACAGGAAGACGGTGGCACCGATCAGCAGCAGCGGCGTCAGCGACAGCAGCAGCGCATGGCGCAGCGAGAAGTCCAGGAACACGGTGTAGATGCGCAGCATGCGCTCGTGGCCGGCATCCAGCCAACGGCCGAAGCGCGACGGCGGCGCCGTGTGGTCGTGGGCGCTGAGGAAGCGGCTGCACAGCGCCGGGGTCAGGGTCAGCGAGACGATCATCGAGACCACGATGGCCGCCACCAGGGTGACGGTGAACTCGCGGAAGAACGCGCCCATCATGCCGCTGGCGAACAGCAGCGGGATGAACACCGCCACCAGCGAGGCGGTGATCGAGACGATGGTGAAGCCGATCTCGCGCGCGCCGGTCAGCGCTGCCTGCATCCGCGGCATGCCTTCGTCGAGGTGGCGCATGATGTTCTCGATCACCACGATCGCATCGTCGACCACGAAGCCGATCGCGATCACCAGCGCCAGCAGGCTCAGGTTGTTCAGGGTGAAACCCATCACGTACATCACCAGCGCGGCACCGGCCAGCGACAGCGGCACGGTCACTGCGGCGATAAGCGTGGGTGCCAGCCGGCGCAGGAACAGCGCCATGGTCAGCACCACCATCGCCAGGCTGATCAGCAGAGTGATCTGTACTTCATGCAGCGACGAGCGGATGGTCGGCGTACGGTCGAAGTACGGCGTCATCGTGGTGCCCGGCTGCAGGTAGTCGCGCAGCGCGGGGATCTGTGCCTTGACCCGGTCCACGGTCTCCACGATGTTGGCGCCGGCGCGGGTGAACACGTACATCACCACCGCCGGCTTGTGGTCGAACCACGCCGCCTGGTAGGCATCCTGCTGGCCGTCGTAGACGTTGGCGATGTCCTTCAGCCGGATCACCCGGCCATCGCCCTGGGTCTTGACCACCAGGTCGGCGAAGTCGGCCGCACGCGCCACCGAGTCGTTGGCGATGATCGCAGTGGTGGTGTTGCCATCGCTGAGGAAGCCGGTGGGCGAGGTCACGTTGGCCGCGCGCACCGCGTTGCGCAGGTCATCGGCAGTCAGGCCCAGCGCGTTCATCAGGCGCAGGTTCACGTCCACGCGTACCGCTGGCGTCGAAGCACCGGCGATGTCGACCGAAGCAACACCGCTGATCTGGCGGATGCGCTGCGCCAGCAGCGAATCGGCGACGTTGTACAGTTCGTCGGCCGACTGCGTCTGCGAGGTCAGCGCGATGGCGATCACCGGGTCATCGTTCGGGTTCGCCTTCTGGTACATCGGCGAGCCCATGCCCGTGGGCAGGTCGGCCTGCGCCGAGTTGATCGCGGTCTGTACGTCCAGTGCCGCCGAATCGATGTTGTGGCCGCTCTGGAAGATCATGAAGACCAGCGAGCTGCCTTCCGAGCTCGACGAGCGCATGCGGTCGATGCCCGGCAGCTGGCCGAGATGGCGTTCCAGCGGTGCAGTGACCGTGGAGGCCATGGTCGCCGCATCCGCGCCCGATTGGCTGGCGTGCACGAAGATCACCGGGATCTCGATGTTCGGCAGCGCCGACACGCCCAGCCGCAGGTAGCAGATCAGGCCGACCATGAACAGGCCGATGGCCAGCAGCGCGGTGCCGATCGGACGGCGGATGAAGGGGCCGGACAGGTTCATCGTGCGGCCCCCCACGGCACCGGGGAGTGGTTCATGCCTGCGGCTCCTGCAGCGAACCGTCGCGCAGTGCGCGCTGCTCGCGGCGGCGGGCCAGCCATTCGGAGAAGCGCTCCATGTACAGGTAGATCACCGGCGTGGTGTACAGGGTGACCAGCTGCGACAGCAGCAGGCCACCGACGATGGCGATGCCCAGCGGGCGGCGCAGTTCCGAGCCGATGCCGGTGCCCAGTGCCAGCGGCAGCGCGCCGAGCATGGCTGCGGCGGTGGTCATCATGATCGGGCGGAAGCGCAGCAGGCAGGCGCGGCGGATCGCTTCATGCGCGTTGGCACCGGCGCGACGCGCCTCGATCGCGAAGTCCACCATCATGATGCCGTTCTTCTTGACGATGCCGATCAGCAGCACGATGCCGACGATGCCGTCCACCGACAGGCTCAGCCCGCACAGCATCAGCGCCAGCAATGCGCCGACACCGGCCGGCGGCAGCGTGGAGATGATCGTGATCGGGTGGATGTAGCTCTCGTAGAGCACGCCCAGCACGATGTAGATCACCACCAGCGAGGCCAGCAGCAGCCACACCACATCGGTCTGGCTGCCGGTGAATTCGGCGGCCTTGCCGATGAATTCGGCATGCAGGTGGGTGGGCATGTCCAGGCTGTCCTTGGTTTCCTGGATCGCCCGCACCGCTTCGGACAGCGAATAGCCCGGCGCCACGTTGAACGAGACCGTAACTGCCGGCAGTTGCTGCTGGTGGCTGACCACCAGCGGCGCACTGCTGACCTTGCCTTCGGCCAGTGCCGACAGCGGAATGATGCTGCCCGCCCCGACGGTGATGCCGGTGTTCTGCGCGCCGATGCCGGTAGCCGTCGATGAGTTCGACGAGGTGACCTGGCCGAAACTGGTGGCATTGGTGCCGGTCAGTGCACCGGCACCATTGGAGGCAACGGCCAGCTGTTCCATCAGCGCGGTGCTGGTGCGGAACTCCGGCGCCACTTCCAGCACCACGCGGTACTGGTTGAGTTCGGTGAAGATGGTCGAGATCTGACGCTGGCCGAACGCATCGTAAAGCGTGTCGTCGATGGTCTGCATCGGCACGCCCAGCACGCTGGCCTTGTCGCGGTCGATGTTCAGTTCAAGCGCGCGGCCCTGGTTGGACAGGTTGTTGTCGACGTCGGCCAGTTCCGGGCGCTTGCGCAGTGCTTCGGTCAGGCGCGTGGCCTGGGTGGCCACGGTCGCCGGATCGACGTCCGACAGCGAGTACTGGTACTCGGTGGCGGCCACGCGGGTATCCAGCGTCACGTCCTGGACCGGCTTCAGGTACAGGGCCACGCCCGGAATACCGGCGACGGCCTTCTGCAGGCGCGGCAGGATCTTGTCCAGGCCGTCGCGCTCGCCGCGTTCCTTCAGCACGATCGACAGCTGGCCCTGGTTGAGCGTGGGATTCATGCTGCCCGCGCCGATGAAGGCTGACACGCCGGTCACGTCCGGGTCCTGGCGCAGCGCTTCGGCCACCTGCTTGGTGCGCTGCTCCATCTGCGGGAAGGCGATGTTCTGGTCAGCCTGGACCACGCCGGTGATCAGCCCGGTGTCCTGTTCGGGCAGCAGGCCCTTGGGAATCAGCACGTACAGCAGCACGGTCAGCACCAGTGCGCCGCCGGCCACGGCCAGGGTCAGGCGCTGGTGGTCCAGCACCCAGTCCAGGCTGCGCTCGTACAGGCCGACGGTGCGCGTCCACAGGTTCTGCTTGCCGGCCGCCGCCGCACGCTCATGTGCGTCCTCTCCTTCGGGCAAGGCGTCGGGCTTGAGCAGGTAGGCGCACATCATCGGGGTCAGCGTCAGCGAGATCAGCATCGACAGCACGACGGCGATGCTCAGCACCCACGCGAACTCGTGGAACAGGCGGCCGGTGACGCCGGGCATCAGCAGCAGCGGCAGGAACACCGCCACCAGCGAGACGGTCAGCGACAGCACGGTGAAGCCGATCTGGCGCGCACCGATTTCGGCCGCTTCCTTGCCACTCTTGCCCTGCTCGATGTAACGCACGATGTTCTCGATCATCACGATCGCATCGTCGACCACGAAGCCGGTGGCCACCACCAGCGCCATCAGCGAGAGGTTGTCCAGCGACATGCCGGCAAAGGCCATCACCGCGAAGGTGCCGGCCAGCGACAACGGCACCGCCACCGAGGGAATGATCGTGGCCCACAGGCGGCGCAGGAACACGAAGATCACCGCCACCACCAGGCCGATGGTCAGGATCAGGGTGAACTGCACCTCATGTACCGAGGCACGGATGGTCTCGGTACGGTCGTTGAAGATCTCCAGGTGCACGTCGGCTGGCAGCACGCCCTGCAGCTGCGGCAGGATCGCGCGGATGCGCTCGACGGTCTGCACGATGTTGGCGCCGGGCTGGCGGCGCACTTCCAGCAGCACCGCCGGCTTGCCATCGGCCCAGGCGGCCAGCTGGTCGTTCTCCACGCCATCAACCACTTCGGCCACGTCGGACAAACGCACGGGACGTCCGTTCTTGTAGCTGATGATGGTGTCGCGGTACTCGGCGGCACTGGTGAGCTGGTCGTTGGTACCAATGCTGTAGGACTGGGTCTTGCCGTTCAGCGAACCCTTCGGCGCGTTGACGTTGGCCTGGGTCAGCGCGCTGCGCAGCTGTTCCAGGGTCAGGCCCATGTTCGACAGCTGCGCCGGATTGACCTGGATGCGCACGGCCGGGCGCACGTTGCCGGCGATCGAGACCAGGCCCACGCCCTGCACCTGCGACAGGCGCTGGGCCAGGATCGAGTCGGCGTAGTTGTTGACGTCGCGCAGCGGGCGCGTGTCAGAGGTCAGTTTCAGGGTAACGATGGCCGCGTCGGCCGGATTCACCCGGTTGTAGACCGGCTGGTAGGGCAGCGACGAGGGCAGGGTGGCCTGGCGGATCGCCGCCTGCACGTCCTGCGCGGCAATGTCGATGTTCCGGTCCATCGAGAACTGCAGGATGATCGTGGACAACCCGGCCGACGAGTCGGAGGTCATCAGCTCCAGCCCGGAGATCTGCCCGAACTGGCGCTCCAGCGGCGTGGTGACCAGCGAGGCCATGGTGGTGGCGTTGGCGCCGGGGTACTGGGTGGTGACCACCAGGCTGGGCGCATCGATTTCCGGCAGCGCCGACACCGGCAGCTTGCGGTAACCGAGGATGCCCAGCAGCAACAGGCCCGCCATCAACAGCGAGGTGGCGATGGGGCGGCGGATGAAGATCGTCGAAAAGCCCACGGACTGATCCTTGCTGGCACTTCAATGTCGGCGCCGGCAGGCTTGCCGGCGCGAGGGAGGTCGGTAGCCTGCGCTCAGCGCGGGCCGCCGCCACGACGGCCACCGCCGCCGTTCTTCTGCTCGGCGGCCTTCAGCTCGGCTTCGGTCGGCACCGCCGGGGTTTCGCCCGGCTTCAGCGCGGTGACCTTGCTGCCGGGCTTCAAGCGGAACTGGCCTTCACTGACCACCCGCTCGCCGCCCTTCAGGCCCTCGGCTATCTGCACCTGGCTGTCACCCACTTCCACGCCGCTGCGCACGGTCTGCATCTTCACCGTGTTGTCGCCCTGCACCACATAGACGTACTCGCCGTCCGGGCCACGCAGCACCGCCTGGGTCGGAATGACCACGCCACCGGCAATCGTGCGCAGCTGCATGCGCACGTTGACGAACTGGCCCGGCCACAGGCCGTTGTCGGTGTTGTCGAAGATCGCGCGCGCCTTGAACGTGCCGCTGTCGGCACTGATCAGGTTGTCGACCACGTCAAGCTTGCCGTCGCCGGACAGCACGTGCGAATCGGCGCGGTCCAGTGCCGCGACGGGTACCGCACCAGCGGCCTGCGCCTGGCGCACATCGCCAAGCTGGCGTTCGGGCAGGTTGAACAGCACGTGGATCGGATGGATCTGGGTCAGCGTGACCAGCGCGGTGCCGGCGTTGACCACGTTGCCGGCGTCGACCGCGCGGATGCCGGCGATGCCGGTGATCGGCGCGGTGACCTTGGTGTACTGCAGCTGCACCTGCGCCGAGCGCATGCTGGCCTCGTTCGCCGCGACTGCGCTTTCGTACTGTGCCACTTGGTTTCGCTGTGTATCCAGATCGGTCTTGGCGACGAACTGGCGATACTCCGGCGCGTTCGAGCGCTGGTAGTTGGAACGCGCGGTGGCCAGCAGCGCCTCGTTCTGGCGCTTGGAGGCCACGGCCTGGTCATAGCTGGCCTGGGCGGTGCGCGGGTCGATCACCGCCAGCACATCGCCCTTCTTCACTTCCTGGCCTTCGCGGAAATTCAGGCTCATCAGCTGGCCGCCAACCTGCGGGCTGACGGTGACGGTGTTCATTGCGGTCACCGTACCCAGCGCGCTGGCATAGACCGGCACGTCCTGGCGTGCCGCATCCACCACGGTCACCGGCACCGGGCCGGCATCCGGGTCTTCACCGCCCTGGCGCGCAGCTGCCGCCGGGCCACCGGCCTTGTCCTTGCCCCCGCCGAGTACGCGCAGGCCGACCACGGCCAGCACCAGTACCGCCACGACCAGCAGCACGATCTTCCAAACACGTGACATTCAAGGACTCCAAGAGGGCTGGACGGGGCACGGCCCCGGTTGGCAATGCGCAAAGCATACCTGCGCCACATCACGTTTCCTGCATGACGGATGGGACGGGCGCTAAGACCGGATCCGGCCGCGGAGGTTCCCGTAGCGGCGGTGTTGCCCTACATTCAGCTGGAACCCCTGCCGTGGAGATCGTGATGCGCCGTTCGTTGCTGCTGTCCGCCCTGCTGCTGGCCTTGCCGGCTCTTGCCCACGCCCAGGACGGGCAGCGCCCGGAGGTGACCGCTGCCGCCCAGCGGCTGCAGGCCAAGGTGGTGGAATGGCGGCGCGACTTCCACCAGCACCCGGAACTGTCCAACCGTGAGGTGCGCACCTCGGCCGAGGTCGCCAAGCGCCTGCGTGCGATGGGCCTGAAGCCGAAGACCGGCATCGCCCACCACGGCGTGGTGGCGATCATCGAAGGCGGCAAGCCCGGGCCGAAGATCGCCCTGCGCGCGGACATGGACGCGCTGCCGGTGACCGAACAGACCGGCCTGCCGTTCGCCTCGAAAGCCACCGACCAGTACCGCGGGCAGACCGTGGGCGTGATGCATGCCTGCGGCCATGACGCGCACACCGCCACCCTGCTCGGCGTGGCCGAAGCGCTGGTGTCGATGAAGAAGGATCTGCCGGGCCAGGTGATGCTGATCTTCCAGCCGGCCGAAGAGGGTGCACCGCCGCCGGAAGAGGGTGGTGCTGCGCTGATGCTGAAGGAAGGGCTGTTTGCTGACTTCAAGCCGGAAGCCGTGTTTGGCCTGCATGTGTTCTCCAGCGTGCAGGCCGGGCAGATCGCCGTGCGTGGTGGTCCGCTGATGGCCGCCTCGGATCGTTTCGGGATCAAGGTGATCGGTCGCCAGACGCATGGCTCGGCGCCGTGGAACGGTGTTGATCCGATCGTGGCCACCGCTGACCTGGTCGGCACCGCGCAGACCATCGTCAGCCGCCGCGCGAACCTGTCCAAGCAGCCGGCGGTGCTGACCTTCGGCGCGATCAACGGTGGCATCCGCTACAACATCATTCCGGATGAAGTGGAAATGGTCGGCACCATCCGTACCTTCGACGAAGGCATGCGGCAGCAGATCTTCGCCGACCTGCGCAATGTGGCCGAGCACACCGCCGCCGCGCACGGTGCCAAGGCGGTGACGGACATCTACGAGTCGGAGGGCAATCCGGCCACGGTGAACGACCCGGCGCTGACCGCGAAGATGCTGCCGAGCCTGCAGGCAGTGGTGGGCAAGGACAACGTGTACGAGCCACCGCTGCAGATGGGTGCGGAGGATTTCTCGCTGTACGCGAAGGAAGTGCCGGGGATGTTCTTCTTCGTCGGCTCCACCAGCGTGGGCATCGATCCGGCGACGGCGCCGGCCAACCATTCGCCGAAGTTCCTGCTGGATGAGAAGGCGCTGGATGTTGGATTCCGCGCGCTGCTGCAGGTGAGTCTGGATTACTTGAACGGTGCCGGCACTCCTGCGGGGTGAGGGTTTCCGGCAGGGCTTGCAGCCCTGCACCCGCAGAGGCCAAGGCAACAGCCGGAGCAACGGCAGAAGCCGGCTATCTGTGGGTTGGCGGGGCGGGTCCGGTGGCAGGGGACGGCGCAAGTACGTCCCTGTAGCCTCGGTCGCCGCATCCATGCGGCTCACGCCCCTGCCACCGGACCCACCCCGCCTTCGACAGTTTCCCGCGATCTGTCGGAACGGCGCTCTGCTTTGGTAGGTGTCGACCTTGGTCGACACGGGCAGACATCGAGAATGTCTGAAGGATCAGCTTTTGATTTTGATTTTCTGATCTTTTCCGTGGTGGATCGGCGGCAGAAATGTGTCCGGGGGCCGGGCGGGTGGGGCTGGCGGGGTATCCGCGCCATGGATGGCGCGGCTAAGCCTCCAGGGACGGATTCACGGCGTCCCCGCCAGCCCCATCCGCCCGGCCCACTCCCGGGAATCCAGGCTTTCGACGACCCAACACCCCACCACGGAGGGGCTCCGCCGTTGGCCGGCCCGGCCGAAGGCCCGCCCTCCGCGCGATACAATGACCCCCATGAACACCCCACAGGATTCCAGCCTCGGTCGCGAGGTCAGTTACCCGTCGCAGTACGATCCCGGCCTGCTGTTTCCCATCCCCCGCAGCGGCGCCCGCGCCGAGATCGGCCTCGACGACGCCGCGCTGCCGTTCGTCGGCCACGACCGCTGGCATGCCTTCGAGCTGAGCTGGCTCGACCCGCGTGGCAAGCCGCAGGTCGCCGTTGCCACCGTGCAGGTGCCGTGCACCTCGCCGCGGCTGATCGAATCGAAGTCGTTCAAGCTGTACCTGAATTCCCTCAACAGCACCCGTATCGACAGCGCCGAGGCACTGCGCGCGCGCATCGTCGACGACCTGTCTGCCTGCGCCGGTGCGCCGGTCCAGATCGCGTTCGGCCTGCCGGGCCTGCGTGAGACGCCGCTCGGTGAATCCATCGACGGGCTGGATGTGGAGATCGACTGCTACGGCCCGCCGCAGGCGGACTTTCTGACTGCCGACGCGGGCGAGGTGGTGGAGGAGACCCTGGTCTCGGCGCTGCTGAAGTCCAACTGCCCGGTCACCGGCCAGCCGGACTGGGCCACGGTCAGCCTGCGTTACCGTGGGCCGAAGATCGACCGCGCGGGCCTGCTGCGCTACCTGGTCAGCTACCGCGAGCACGCCGAGTTCCACGAGCAGTGCGTTGAGCGGATCTTCAGCGAAGTGTCCGCCCGCTGCCAGCCGCAGTGGCTGGAAGTGGAGGCCCGCTATACCCGCCGTGGTGGCCTGGACATCAATCCCTGGCGGGCCAGCCCCGGCATCGCTGCCCCGGCCGCGACCTACCGCGAACTGCGGCAATAACCGCCGCAGGCGGTTACGGGTAATGCCGGCCGCTGGCCGGCAACCGCAGGGAACCCGCATCCAGGGCCAGTGCAAGCCGGCCAGCGGCCGGCACTACCGGGCACCGTCTCTCCCGATTGTTCAGCCGCCCCCGGGGGCGGCTTCACATCTGCACCATCCCCATTTAACAACCGCCATGGCAACGTGCGAACCACGTAGTCATGCAGACGGGAGTTGTGGATGAGTACCGAGAAGAAAGCCGATTTCTCCGGCGTCAGTGGCAGCGTCGACAGTACCGCCGAGCAGGTGCCGAAGGCGGACTTCTCTGGCGTCAGCGCTTCGGTGGACAGCACCGCAGACGTCGTCAGCGGCGGCACCTACACCGTGCAGAAGGGTGACTCGTTGTCGAAGATCGCCAAGCAGCATCTGGGCGACGCCAATGCCTGGAAGAAGATCTTCGAAGCCAATCGCGATGTGCTTGACGACCCGGACAAGATCTTCCCGGGCCAGACCCTGAAACTGCCGCCGAAGTAAACGGCGATCGAACGCCGTCCGACAATCCCTGGGAGGAACCCCGAATGATCAAGACCACCCCGCTCCAGACCGCCCTGATCGCCGCCCTGCTGGGCAGCGTTGCCCTGGTCGGTTGCAAGAAGAAAGAAGAGTCGACCGACAACAACGCCGCGCCCGCCGCAACCGCTCCGGCCGAGCCGGCACCGGCGCCGATGACCGGCGCGCCGCCGCCGATGGCTGAAGCCGCTGCAGTCAGCGTCTCGGCGGTCACCGTGGGCAAGACCGCTGCCGCCGACAAGTCGGTTGCAACGACGGCATTGTTCGCACCGAAGGATGACGTCATCGTCTCGGTCAAGACCGACGGTGCCGCCAACAACGTCACCGTTGGCGCGAAGCTGACCTACCAGGACGGCCAGGTGGCCGGCGAACAGAACGCCACCCTGAACACCAGCGGTGCGGAAACCACCAACGTCACCTTCAAGAATGCAAAGGGCTGGCCGGCCGGCAAGTACCGCGCCGAAGTCACCGTCGATGGCAAGGCGGCCGGAACGCCGCAGGAGTTCGAGGTCAAGTAAGTCCTGCCGACTCTCTCCCGGCAGGGCTCACGATGGACGCAGCCGCGAGGCTGCGTCCTTTTTTGTTGGGCGACGGTTGGCGCTATCCACGCATGGCGTGGATCTACTGACAACCGGGCCGTGCTTCATCCACACCGTGCGTGGATGGATCACAGCGTTGCCGGCACGCAGTACCGCCGCGTATGGCGCGGCTTTGCCCCGCGCGGCTGAAAACGCGACAATGCAGGGGTTTCCCCGCCGCGCGCCCACCCTGACGGCGGCGGGGGAAGTGACACGGTTGCACGTGGCCCGGCGCTGGCGCCGGCCTTCCCCTGAGCATTGCTACAGAGTCCAAGTCCCCCATGTCCAAGATCCTCTACACGCTGACCGACGAAGCACCGTTCCTGGCCACCCAGTCGCTGCTGCCGATCGTCGACGCCTATACCTCCACTGCAGGCATCGCGGTGGAAACCCGCGACATCTCGCTGTCCGGCCGCATCCTGTCGCTGTTCCCGGAACTGCTGAGCGACGCGCAGAAGGTCAGCGACGACCTGGCCGAGCTGGGCCAGCTGGCGACCACCCCGGACGCCAACATCATCAAGCTGCCGAACATCTCCGCTTCGGTGCCGCAGCTGAAGGCGGCCATCAAGGAACTGCAGGACCAGGGCTATCCGCTGCCGGATTACCCGGAAACCCCGGCTGACGACCAGCAGCGCGACTACAAGGCGCGCTATGACAAGGTCAAGGGCAGCGCGGTGAACCCGGTGCTGCGCGAAGGCAACTCCGACCGCCGCGCACCGCTGTCGGTGAAGAACTATGCGCGCAAGCACCCGCACCGCATGGGCGCCTGGGCCTCGGATTCGAAGTCGCACGTCGCGCACATGGCTGCCGGTGATTTCTACGGCAGCGAAAAGTCGGCCACCCTGGCCAACGCCGGTTCGCTGAAGATCACCTTCCACGGCAAGGACGGCAGCACCGTCGTACTGAAGGAAAAGACCGCGGTGAAGGCCGGCGAGATCGTCGACGCCGCCGTCATGAGCCGCAAGGCACTGGCCGCCTTCATCGGCGAGCAGATCGCCGATGCCAAGGCCCAGGGCGTGCTGTTCTCGCTGCACCTGAAGGCGACCATGATGAAGGTCTCCGACCCGATCATGTTCGGCGTGGCGGTCAACGAGTTCTACAAGGACGTGCTGGCCAAGCACGCCGATGTGCTGAAGCAGGCCGGTTTCGATGCGAACAACGGCATCGGTGACCTGGCCGCACGCCTGCCGTCGCTGCCGGAAGCCACCCGCGCTGCGATCGAAGCCGACCTCGCCGCCGAGTACGCACAGCGTCCGGGCGTGGCCATGGTCAACTCGGACAAGGGCATCACCAACCTGCACGTGCCGAGCGACGTGATCGTCGACGCCTCGATGCCGGCGATGATCCGCGACTCCGGCAAGATGTGGAACGCCGAAGGCAAGCTGCAGGACACCAAGGCGGTCATTCCGGATCGTTGCTACGCCGGTGTGTACCAGGCCGTCATCGACGACTGCAAGGCGCACGGCGCCTTCGACCCGGCCACCATGGGTTCGGTGCCGAACGTCGGCCTGATGGCGCAGAAGGCCGAAGAGTACGGCTCGCACGACAAGACCTTCCAGATCGCTGCCGATGGCGTGGTCAAGGTCACTGACGATGCCGGCACCGTGGTGTTCGAGCACGCCGTGGAAGCCGGTGACATCTGGCGCATGTGCCAGACCAAGGACGCGCCGATCCAGGACTGGGTGAAGCTGGCCGTCGAACGCGCCCGCCTGAGCAGCACCCCGGCCGTGTTCTGGCTCGATGCCGCCCGCGCCCACGACGCGCAGGTCATCGCCAAGGTCGAGCAGTACCTGAAGAACCACGACACCAGCGGCCTGGATATCCGCATCCTGCCGCCGGTGGAAGCCACCGCGTTCTCGCTGGACCGCATCCGCAAGGGCGAGGACACCATCTCGGTGACCGGCAACGTGCTGCGCGACTACCTGACCGACCTGTTCCCGATCATGGAGCTGGGTACCAGCGCCAAGATGCTGTCGATCGTGCCGCTGATGGCCGGTGGCGGCCTGTTCGAGACCGGCGCCGGTGGTTCGGCCCCGAAGCACGTGCAGCAGTTCGTTGAAGAGGACTACCTGCGCTGGGATTCGCTGGGCGAATTCCTGGCCTTGGCCGCGTCGCTGGAACACCTGGGCAACCGCTACGACAACGCCGCAGCCCGCGTGCTGGCCAAGGCGCTGGACGAAGCCAACGGCCAGTTCCTGGACAACGACAAGTCGCCGTCGCGCAAGCTGGGTGGCATCGACAACCGCGGCAGCCACTTCTACATCGCGCTGTACTGGGCGCAGGCGCTGGCCGCGCAGGACGAAGACGCCGCACTGAAGGCACGCTTCGCCCCGCTGGCCAAGGCGCTGACCGACAACGAGCAGAAGATCGTTGACGAGCTGATCGCGGTACAGGGCAAGGCCGTGGACATTGGTGGCTACTACCGCCCGGACGTGGCCAAGGCCAGCAAGGCGATGCGCCCGAGCGCGACCTTCAACGCCGCGCTGGAGCAGCTGCGCGGCTGATCCATCGCCGCTCGGCCGTGACACCGGAACCCGCGCTTCGGCGCGGGTTTCTTTTTGGGCCAGGATTACTGCGGCCCTTCATCCACGCATGGCGTCGATCTACCGGGGACCAGAACCGTGACATCCATCGGCTGTCGGAATGCCGTCAAAGGGGCATGAAACTTGCCCGCGATGGCCGTCGCAGAACGGATAGGAGACAGCCTGCAACCGCCCTCGATCTGAGCAGTCGATCACGACGGCTGCCGCTGGCGATGCCCTAGCCTTGGCGACGCGAGGCCACCGGGGAGGTGGCCGCACGGGGAACACGGATGGCACGCGTGCTGGTAGTGGGAACCGACATCCAGGGCGAGCAGGCCCTGCTGCAGCGGCTGCGCGTGGCATCGGCCCTGCCGGACGGCCAGATCCGCCGCAGCCAGGACCTGGATGATTGCGATCTGCTGGTCATCCGCGATACGCCGGCGCTGCGCAACGCGGCCCAGCGCATGCGTCAGCAGCGTCCGCGACTGCAGTGCTGGATCGAAGACCTGGGCGGCCAGCTGCGTGACGGTGATGGGCACCAGGACGTGCTTGACGATGGTGCCATCGGCCGCGCGCTGCGCCGCATGCAGTTGGCACCGGAGCCCATGGCCATGCACGCACCCGCACCGATCCGTCTGGCCGATGGTGCACACGCCATCACCCGCCTGCTGCGCGAGCGGCTGCCGCTGCGACAGGGGCAGGCACTGTTGAGTGATGCGAGCGAGCCTCTGCTGCTGATGGATCTGGAGCACGACCAGGCCGTGCTGCTGCAGGAACCGGCTGCGGCGCTGGTGGAGCGTCTGGCCGATGCCTTCGAACGCCTGCAACTGGATGCGCTGACACCCGCACGCCTGCAGGCGCTGGCCGGTGAGCGGCCAGGCCAGCCACTGCGACCGCTGCTGTGGCAGTGGGCGCAACGCAGCCGCCATTGGCAGGCATTGGACGAGCGCCTGCGTGGCGCTTCAGTGAAGCTGCTGCGCTGGCCGGACTTCCGCGTACTGGGCCACGACCATGATGGCTTCCGCCTGTGTTCGCTGCTGCTCAAGCGCGCGTGCACGGTTGACGAGTGCGTGATGCTGCTCGAGTTGCCGGCTGCGGCGGTACGCGATTTCATCCATGCCGCCTACCTGTGCGGCTACGCGCAGCTGCAGACTGCACCGGCGACGCCGCTGATGGCGACAGGTGGCACCCGCACCGACAACGGCCTGCTTGCCCGCCTGTGGCGGCACCTACGCGGGAGCGAACGCAATGCGTGAGCACAAGGTGGTGGTGCTGGGCGGCATGGGCAGCGGCAAGTCGACCCTGGTACGCAGCATCGCGGTTGGCGCGGTGGTCGACACGGATGTGGCCAACAGTGATCGCCTTGGCGCCGACAAGGCGTCCACCACCGTGGCGCTGGACTACGCAGACATCGACCTGCCCAATGGCGAACGCCTGCGGTTGTACGGAACACCCGGCCAGCAGCGTTTCGATTTCCTGTGGCCGATCCTGCTGCAGGGCGCGCGTGGCGCGGTGCTGCTGCTGGATGCGCGTCGTGCCGGGCTGGCCAGCGAGCTGGAGGACTACCTGCAGGTGCTGCAGCCGTTCGCATCATCCTTGGCACTGGTGGTGGCGGTCACCCACCTGGACCAGGCACCGCAGGCCGCACTGGATGACTGGGCCGCCCGTGCCAGCCTTGACGACCAACCACTGCCGCTGCTGGCGGTGGATGCCCGCGACCGCGAACAGGGACTGTTGCTGATGGATGTACTGATGAGCGAAATGGAAGCGCACGCACTGGTGGCGGCGCATGGCTGACGGGCAGATGGCGGTACTGCCCGATGCCGGTCAGCGTGAGCGCCTGCAGCCGCTGCTGCAGGACCTGCAGCAGCGCGTGGAAGGCGTGCGCACGGTGGTGCTGGCCAGTGTCGATGGCTTCGCCCTGGTCAGTGCCGGGGCCGAAGGGCGCGGTGAGCGGCTGGCGGCGATGACCAGCGCGATGCTGGCGCTGGCCGCGGCAGTTGGCCGCGAACTGCTGCTGGGCGATCTGCAGACGCTGATGCTGGAGGCCGCGGGCGGCAAGGTGCTGATGCTGGCGATCCAGGCCGAAGGGCGCGCACCGCTGCTGCTGATGGCGGCCTGCGACCAGCGCAGCGTGATCGGCCAGGTGCTGTGGCAGAGCAGGGAATGTGGCCAGGCGATCCTGGCCGAACTCGGCGGATCGTGAGCCCGGCCGCAGGGGAACGAGGGGCTCGAACCAACATCGACAAGGGGTGCGACGTGGCTGGATTGAATGAATCGTTGAACGCACTGATGGGCATCGACGGCGCGCAGGCAGTGGCGCTGGTCGACTACGAAAGCGGCATGCTGCTGGGCGAAGCCGGTGCCGGCATGGACATGGAAGTGGCCGCCGCCGGCAACACTGAAGTGATCCGCGCCAAGATGAAGACCGCCGCGTCGCTGAACCTCAACGACAGCATCGAGGATATCCTGATCTCGCTGGGCAAGGCGTACCACATCATGCGCCCGGTGGCGAAGAAGAAGGGCCTGTTCTTCTACATCGTGCTGGACCGGACCAAATCCAACCTGGCGCTGGCGCGGCGCAAGGTGCAGGACGTAGAGGCCGATCTGGCGATCTGATCCACCGGCGCGTTGTAGAGTCGAGCTTGCTCGACTGCTTCTGCCCCTGCCTTCTGTAGAGTCGAGCCGTGCTCGACTTCGGCCAAAAGCAGTCGAGCATGGCTCGACTCTACACAAGCCACCCCACGCCAGCGTATGGTGGAGACGGTCCTCCCCGGGTACGCCGTGCATGTCAGAGCCTGTCATCGCAACCGTACTGGCGCCGCGTATTGCCGGTGCCATCCGCGATGGTTTCGAGCAGTACCATGCCCGCTTCGCGGCGATCACCGCGCGGGCGCGGCAGCGCTTCGAGCAGCGCGATTGGGCTGGTGCGCGACAGGATGCGGTCGAGCGCATCGCCCTGTACGACCTGTGCATCGCCGAGCAGATGGATGCGTTGCGCCGCCTCGCCGGTGACGCGATCGGCGAGCGTGCGCTGTGGCTGCAGGTGCACGCGCAGTACAGCGGGCTGCTGCAGGGCCTGATCGACGCCGAGCTGTACAAGACCTTCTACAACACGCTGTCGCGGCGCCTGTTCGCTACCCGCGGCGTGGACCCGGCGCTGGAATTCATTGCTTTCGACGTCGAGCCCTCCGATGCAATCACCCATCCTGTCGCGCGGCATACCTACGCGGTCTCGCCGACGCGGCCGGTGGAGGCCCTGCAACGCGTCCTGGCCGACTACCGTTTCGACATCCCCTATGCGCACCAGCTGCGCTGTGCGGCGGCCATCGCCGTGCGCCTGCAGGACGACCTCGCCCATTGGGGGGACACGCCGGTACGCAGCATCGAACTGCTCGACACGGTGTTCTACCGCGAGCGCCGCGCTTACCTGGTTGGCCGCGTGTTCGGCGAGCATCGCTTTTCGCCATGCGTGATTGCCCTGGTCAACGATGCGCGCGGCCTGCGTGCCGATGCGGTACTGACCCGGCGCCGCGATGTCGCCCATCTGTTTGGCGTGTCGCGCAGCTACTTCCAGGCTGACCTGGGCACCGTGGGCGACGCGGTGGTGTTCCTGCGCAGCCTGCTGCCGGGCAAGCCGATCGACGAGATCTACACGGTGCTGGGACGTGCCAAGCAGGGCAAGACCGAGCGCTACCGAACCTTCTTCCGCCACTTCAACGAGCATCCGCAGGAACGGCTGGTGCATGCCGAAGGCACGCCGGGCATGGTCATGGCGGTGTTCACCCTGCCCAGTTATCCATTGGTGTTCAAGCTGATCCGCGACCGTTTCGCCTGGCCCAAGGCAATGTCGCGGCAGCAGGTGGAAGAGAAGTACGCGCTGGTGTTCAATCTCGATCGTGTCGGCCGCCTGCTTGATGCGCAGCCTTATCGCCACCTGCGTTTTCCGCGCGAGCGCTTCGCGCCGGCCCTGCTGGAAGAGCTGCTGCAGCAGTGCGCGCAGAGCGTACGTGTCGATGGCGACGAGGTCGAAGTCGCACTGTGCTATGTGCAACGTCGTTTCCGTCCTTTGAACCTGTACCTGCGCGAGCAGTCCGGCGAGGCGGTGCGCGCGGCGGTGCTCGACTACGCGCAGGCGATCACCGACATGGCGCGCAACAACATCTTCCCCGGCGACATGCTGCCGAAGAACTTCGGTGTGTCACGGCACGGCCGGGCCGTGTTCTATGACTATGACGAGCTGTGCCTGGTCAGCGACTGCGTGTTCCGCGCCTGGCCGCAGCCACGCACGCCGGAGGAAGCGATGGCCGACGAGCCGTGGTTCCATGTCGGCCCGCGCGACGTGTTTCCCGAGCGCTTCGGTCCGTTCATGGGCCTGCCTGCTGCGGAGCTGGCAGCCGTGCGCGAGCACTACCGGCACCTGTTCGACCCGGGCTGGTGGCAGGGCCTGCAGGAACGCTTCGCCCGGGGTGATTATCCGGACACGCCGCCCTACGCGGGCGCACACCGGCTGGCGTGAACCGGCTGTCATGGCGGCTGGGACTGGGATAGGCTCGCCGTTCATCACCAAGGATCCGGCAATGATGCGTTCCCCACTGTTTCTCGCCCTCGCGTTGGCCGTAGGTGCCGGCGCCCCCCTGCTTGCAGGCGATGCCAGTGCGCAGACCGCACGTGCTGTACGTGCGACTGCGGAAATGAGCATGGTGCTGTCCGGTCATATCGAGGTCACGCCGGAGGGCGCGGTCCGTTCGCTGGTGCTGGACCAGAAAGCCATGGTGGCCCCGAGCATCGCCTCCTTCGTGGAAGGCACCATCGGTGGCTGGCGCTTCGAGCCCACGCTGCGCGATGGCCAGGCGGTGGCCACGCGGGCCCCTTTGCGCGTTCGCCTGCGCGGCAAGGCTGCGGCCGATGGCGGTTATGAAATCAGCATGACCAGTGTCGACTTCAGCGAGTACGATCCGAAGGCCACCGATTCGGTGACCCAGCTGCACATGACGCCGCCGCGCTACCCGGAAGCGGCCTACCGTAACGGTGGCCAGGGTGAGGTGCTGCTGTTGGTCAAGGTGGCCCGTGACGGAACGGTGGCCGATGTGGCCGCCGAGCAGGTGAACATGGCCGTGGTCGCACCTGAGCGGACCCTGGCGAAGATGCGCGACATCCTGGCCAGAGCCAGTGTCAGCACCGCCCGCACGTGGACCTTCAAGCCGCCGACCACCGGCGAGGACAGCACCCGGGACAGCTGGACGGTTCGCATCCCGGTGAACTTCGCCCTGAACAATGATCCCAATGCAGTGGCGGAACGCTATGGCCGCTGGCGCGCCTTCATTCCGGGGCCGCGGCAGACCGTCCCGTGGCGCGAGGCGGACCCGGTCGAGCAGGTCGGCAGCGATCTGCTGCCGGAAGGCGGCGTCTACATGGTGGATGGCGCCAAGCGCGGCCTGCGCCTGCTGACCCCGCTGGCGCAGGGCTGAGACCCGCTGCGGAGCCGGGCAGCCCGGCTCCGCGTCAGTCGGCGTACGGGTAGACCACCACCCGGTTGCGGCCCTGTTCCTTGGCCATGTACAGGGCCTTGTCGGCCAGCCGCAATGCCTGCTCGGCGTCGACATGGAAGCTGGGGAAGTGGGCCACGCCCAGCGATACGGTGATGGTGCCGACCGGTTCGAACGGATGGTCGGCGATGTGCTGGCGCAGGCGTTCACCGGCCTGGCGGGCCGATTCAGTACTGATGCCCGGCAGCAGCAGCAGGAATTCCTCGCCGCCGGCGCGGCAGAGGATGTCGCTGTCGCGCGAGTAGCGGCGCATCTGGTCGGCGATGTGGACGATGGCGTTGTCGCCGACGTCATGCCCGTAACTGTCGTTGATCGACTTGAAGCGATCGATGTCCAGCGCCAGGATCGCGAACGGAATGCCCTGCACCTGCAGCGCATCCAGCGCCTGCTGCAGCCCGCGGCGGTTGAGCAGGCCGGTCAGCGGGTCGGTGCGGCTGGCACGGTTGAGCGTGCCGATACGATCCTGCAGCGCATTGAAGCTGTGCAGCACCGCCTGTTTGAGCTGGGCGACCTCGAAGTACCAGGCGCGGATGCCGCTGACGTGGTTGATCGCGTTGCCGGTGTCCTCGCCGCCCTGCACGTTGCGCGCCAGTTGCCACAGCGGCATCGAAATGCGGCGTGCGAACCACCAGGTGACCAGCAGCGACAGCAGGCCGAGTGGAATCGCATTCCAGATCACTGCGGTCATCAACCGCGACAGCGGCTGCAGGGTGGCCTCGGTCGGGCGCTGCGCGATGATGCCCCAGCCGGTGGCCGCCACCGGTGCATAGCCGGCCAGCATCGACACGCCGCGGTTGTTGCGTACCTGCTGTGCGCCCCGTTCTCCGCGCACCACGGCCTTCACCGCCGGGTTGCCGACCACGTAGTCACCCACCCGCTTGCCATCGGCGTGGTACAGCAGGCGGCCATTGCGGTCCACCACGTACAGGTAGGAACCGTCGCGGTAGTAGTGCTTGCCCAGCAGCGTGTGCAGTGCACTGCGCTGGCGCAGGTACAGGGTGCCGCTGACATAGCCGCGATAGCGGCCCTGGCGGTCGAAGATCGGGTGCGACAGCGACACCAGCAGCTTGCCGGTGGCCGATTGGTACGGATCACTGATCATCGGCTGGCGCGCCGCCAGTGCCGCGTTGTTGCCGACACTGTGCAGCACTTCACCCTGCAGCTGCAGGGTCTGCGGCGAGGTGGCGATCACCAGGCCGTCGGCGTCCACCACCAGCGAGGAGTTGAAGCTGCTGGACTGCAGCTGCAGGCGGCTGGCTTCATCCTGGGCCTGCTTCGGATCAAGGTCGTCCTCGCCCAGGCGGGTCGCGGCATAGGCCAGCTGCTGCTGCGCGGCCAGCAGGAAGTTCTGGGTGGTCTCGGCCAGCTTGGTGGCGTAGACGCGGTTGGCTTCCAGGGTATTGCCGACCAGCTGGTCGCGCTGCACCCGGTAGCTGGCCAGCAGGGTGTTGGCCAGCGCGATGATGGCGCTGAGCAGGGCCAGGGCGAGGATCAGCTTGCCCAGGTTGAGGCGGGGAGACAGCGTTCGCATGCGTCGACGGATCCGGCAGGAGGCTGGACCCGACCGGTTCTCCGGAAGGGGCGACAGCGGGAATCGGTGGCAGGGCCCACGGGGGCCGGGCAGGGTATCGCGCGGATTATCGCCAAAAGCAGGCGCCAGCGAAGTGAAGTGCGTCGCCCTGCAGGCAAAAAAAAACCTGCCGCAGCGAGCGGCAGGTTTCTTCTGATGCAGCGCCAGGGATCAGCGCTTCATCGAACCGAAGAATTCGTCGTTGGACTTGGTGTTCTTCATCTTGTCCAGCAGGAACTCCATCGCGGCCATTTCATCCATCGGATGCAGCAGCTTGCGCAGGATCCAGATTTTCTGCAGCAGCTCCGGCTCGATCAGCAGGTCTTCGCGGCGGGTGCCGGAACGGTTGATGTCGATGGCCGGGAACACGCGCTTTTCAGCGATACGGCGGCTCAGGTGCACTTCGCTGTTGCCGGTGCCCTTGAACTCTTCGTAGATCACCTCGTCCATCTTCGAGCCGGTATCGACCAGCGCGGTGGCGATGATGGTCAGGCTGCCGCCTTCTTCCACGTTGCGCGCGGCACCGAAGAAGCGCTTCGGGCGGTGCAGGGCGTTGGCGTCGACACCACCGGTCAGCACCTTGCCCGAGCTCGGCACCACGTTGTTGTAGGCGCGGGCCAGGCGGGTGATCGAGTCGAGCAGGATCACCACGTCCTTCTTGTGCTCGACCAGGCGCTTGGCGCGCTCGATGACCATTTCGGCCACCTGTACGTGGCGCGCGGCCGGCTCGTCGAAGGTCGAGCTGATGACCTCGCCGCGCACCGTGCGCTGCATTTCGGTCACTTCTTCCGGGCGCTCGTCGATCAGCAGCACGATCAGGTGCACGTCCGGATGGTTGGTGGTGATGGCGGTGGCGACCTGCTGCATCATCATGGTCTTGCCGGCCTTCGGCTGCGACACGATGAGCGAGCGCTGGCCCTTGCCCTGCGGGGCCATCAGGTCGAGGATGCGGCCGGTGATGTCTTCCGACGAACCGTTGCCGCGCTCCAGGGTGAAGCGGCGGCGCGGGAACAGTGCGGTCAGGTTCTCGAACAGCACCTTGTTCTTCGACGCTTCGATCGGCTCGCCGTTGATGGTGTCGACGATGTTCAGCGCGAAGTAGCGCTCGCCGTCCTTCGGGAAGCGGATGCGGCCGGAGATGTGGTCGCCGGTGCGCAGGTTGAAGCGGCGGATCTGGCTGGGCGAGATGTAGGTGTCGTCCGGGCCGGCCAGGTAGCTGGCTTCGGCCGCGCGCAGGAAGCCGAAGCCGTCCGGCAGGATTTCCAGCACGCCGTCGGCGGCGACGCCGTCACCGTGGCGGGTCAGCACCTTCAGCAGGGCGAAGATCACGTCCTGCTTGCGGGCACGGGCCACGCCTTCGGAGATCTGCAGCTGCTCGGCGATTTCCAGCAGCTTCTGTGCCGGCATGCGCTTGAGGTCGCTCAGCGAGTAGACCGGGAAGCCCTCGGGCACGTTGGCGTGCGGGCGCGGCACGAACGGCTGCTGCTCGCCGCCGTCGTTGGGCAGGCCATCGTCGCGGAAGCGGTTGTTGCGGTCACGGTCGCGGCGGTTGCGGAAGCGGTCACGGCGGTTGCCCTGACCTTGCCCCTGGCCCTGCTGGCCGTTCTGGTTGTACGGGTTCTGGCCCTGGTTCTGGCCACCCCCCTGGTGGTTCTGCTGGCGCGGCTGGCCGGATTCGCGACCCTCACCGCCTTCGCCACCGCCACTGCTGGCGGGGGCCTCGGCGGCGGGCGCGCTCGGTGCAGGGGCAGCAGCCGGTGCCTCGGGCGCGGCGGCCAGCGGCAGGGTCGGCTGCGCCGGCGCGGCGCTGGTTTCGGCGGCTGCCGGAGCGGCGGCCTTGCTCACGCGGGGCTTGCGCACGCGCTTTTCGGCGGGCGCATCGGCGCTGCCGGTTTCGGAAGTGTTATCGGACAAGAGCGTTATTCCTCGCTTGAAGGTGCGAGCGCCCGGCTGGGGCGGCGAACGTTGGGAATGGGTCTGGAAGAAACTGCGTCCAGAGGGTGCGGCACGCGAACGCGGCCGGATATGCCGACACTATCATCGGCCTGCGGCGCCACGCAAGGGTCGCCGGGAACAGCATTCATCATGGGCGCGGGGCGCCCGCCGGCAGCCGCGGTCGGCGGCTGCCGGAGAACAGCAGGATCAGGCCAGGGCCTTGTCCAGCAGGCCGGCCAGCTGGGCCTTGCCCACCGCACCGATCTGCTCGCCGACCTTCTCGCCGTCCTTGAACACGACCAGGTACGGAATCGAACGCACGTGGTACTTGGCGGCCAGCGCACGGTTGTGGTCGACGTTGACCTTGGCGATCTTGGCGCGGCCCTGGTAGGCATCGGCCAGTTCGTCCAGCGCCGGGGCGATCATCTTGCACGGGCCACACCACTCGGCCCAGAAATCGACCAGCACCGGTTCCTTGGAATTCAGCACTGCGCTATCAAAGTCGGCGTCGCCGACATGTACAACCTTGTCGCTCATCTTGGTTTCTCGTCTTGGATTGCACCCGGCCATGCCGGAGGTGGGTGAACTGGGCCATGCCCGGTGGCGCGACCCTCGTCGTTGCCTCGCGGCGCACTGCCGCGGTGCGTTCGGCGGGATGCCTGGACGCTCACGGCCGGCAGTGTACCCCTATCGCAGGGCGGGGACAGGCGCCGGCTGGAACCCAGCGTATCGTGATCGCTTCGATGCCTGGTATGTGTCGGATTTCACTGTCTTCCTGTACATGGGGCTGGCAGCGGGCGACACCAACGGCCCTGGCAGGGCCGTTCAAGTCCGGTGTGGCTGGGTGAAGGGTGCCGTCTCTTGACTTTATGAGACAGCTCATTCCGGTTTGCCGGCCCGAGTGCGTTAAACTGGGGCATTGTGCGGCGCGCGGACCGGGTGGTCCCAGCCTGCCAACCCGCCGCAGGGGCCGCAGTTTGCGACGGTGCCCCTAGACGATGAAGTGCCAGCCGCCCCACGGGCCGGCGGCCATACCAAGACGGACTCATGAGCGACAAACCGCTGACCGATTTGACCTTCTCCTCCTTCGAGCTGCATCCGGCCCTGCAGGCCGGCCTTGAAGGAGCCGGATTCACCCGTTGCACCCCGATCCAGGCGCTGACCCTGCCGGTCGCGCTGCCCGGTGGTGATGTTGCCGGCCAGGCCCAGACCGGCACCGGCAAGACCCTGGCCTTCCTGGTCGCTGTCGTGAACCGCCTGCTGACGCGTCCGGCCCTGGCCGACCGCAAGCCGGAGGATCCGCGCGCGCTGATCCTCGCCCCGACCCGCGAACTGGCCATCCAGATCCACAAGGATGCAGTGAAGTTCGGTTCCGACCTGGGCCTGCGTTTCGCTCTGGTCTACGGCGGCGTGGATTACGACAAGCAGCGCGAACTGCTGCAGCAGGGCGTGGACGTGATCATCGCCACCCCGGGCCGCCTGATCGACTACGTGAAGCAGCACAAGGTGGTCTCGCTGCACGCCTGCGAGATCTGCGTGCTGGACGAAGCCGACCGCATGTTCGACCTGGGCTTCATCAAGGACATCCGCTTCCTGCTGCGCCGCATGCCGGAGCGCACCACCCGCCAGACCCTGCTGTTCAGCGCCACCCTCAGCCACCGCGTGCTGGAGCTGGCCTACGAGCACATGAACGAGCCGCAGAAGCTGGTGGTCGAAGCCGAGACGGTCACTGCCGCACGCGTGCGCCAGAAGCTGTACTTCCCGGCCGACGAAGAGAAGATCCCGCTGCTGCTGGGCCTGCTGTCGCGCAGCGAAGGCGCCCGCACCATGGTGTTCGTCAACACCAAGGTGTTCGTCGAGCGCGTCGCCCGTTCGCTGGAAAAGGCCGGTTACCGCGTCGGCGTGCTGTCCGGCGACGTGCCGCAGAAGAAGCGTGAGAGCCTGCTCAACCGCTTCCAGAAGGGCCAGCTGGAAATCCTGGTGGCCACCGACGTGGCCGCGCGCGGCCTGCACATCGACGGCATCAAGTACGTCTACAACTACGACCTGCCGTTCGACGCCGAAGACTACGTGCACCGCATCGGCCGTACCGCCCGCCTGGGCGAGGAAGGCGATGCGATCAGCTTCGCCTGCGAACGCTATGCGATGAGCCTGCCGGACATCGAGGCCTACATCGAGCAGAAGATTCCGTCCGAGCCGGTCACCAAGGAGCTGCTGACCGCGCTGCCGCGCCCGGAACGCCCGGCCCCGGCTGCAGGCGAGGAAGGCGAGGACAACGAAAGCGTCGGCCAGATCTTCCGCGAAGCGCGCGAAGCCCGCGCCGCCGAGGAAGAGCGTCGTGGCGGTGGCCGCAGTGGTGGCCGCTCCAGCGGTGGCCGCGGTGAGCGTCGCGACGGTGAGCGCAGCGGCGAGCGCCGTTCGCGTGGCCCGCGCAAGCCGCGCGTGGAAGGCGAGCAGGCTGCGGCCGCTCCGGTGGAAGGTGCTGAAGCCGCTGTCGCCCAGGCTCCGCGCCCGCCGCGTCCGCCGCGTGCCGAAGGTGCGCCGGAAGGTGCGGTGGATGGCGAGCGCAAGCCGCGCAAGCGTCGTCGTCGTCGCCACGGCCGTCCGGTCGAAGGTGCCGAAGGCGTGCAGGCCACGGCCGGCAATGGCGCCAGCCCGGTCACCCCGGTGCAGGTGGTGGCCAAGCCGGTGCGCACCGCGGCCGATACCGGTGATTCGTTCCTGACCCGCATCGGCCGCAAGATCCGCCGGATGCTGTCGGGCAGCTGATCGGCCGATGGTGGTGCCCCATGGGGCAGGGTAGTGCCGGCCGCTGGCCGGCAACCCACGAAGCTGCCGGCCAGCGGCCGCGCCGGTGGGGGCGCCCCGTGGGGGCGGCGGGGGGGGGCCGGGCGCCCCCCCCCCCCCCCGCCGCCCCCCCCCCCCCCGCCACTACCGATGGCGCTACCGATCCGTCGCGCTGGTCCTGCATAATCGGGGCATGAGTGTCCTGCGCTTCGACAATGTCAGCAAACAGTACGCCGGTGGCCACGAGGCGCTGACCGATGTCAGCTTCGAGGTCGCGCCGGGCGAGATGCTGTTCGTCACCGGCCATTCCGGTGCGGGCAAGAGCACCCTGCTCAAGTTGATCCACCTGGACGAGCGGCCCAGCCGCGGCGCGGTGGTGTTCGACGAGCGCAACCTGCTGAAGGTGCGCGGTGGCGACGTGCCCCGCCACCGACGCGCGGTGGGGGCGGTCTATCAGGACCACCGCCTGCTGATGGACCGCTCCATCGCCGAGAACGTGGCGCTGCCGCTGATCCTGCGCGGCACCCGCCGTAGCGACATCAACAAGCGTGTGCGCTCGGTGCTCGAGCGGATGGGCCTGGGCCATCGCGAGAAGGCGCTGCCCTCGCAGCTGTCGGCCGGTGAGCAGCAGCGCGTCGGCATCGCCCGCGCCATTGTCGGTGAGCCCAAGCTGCTGGTGGCCGATGAGCCGACCGGCAACCTCGACCCGACCCTGGCGGCGGAGATCATGGCCCTGTTCGCCGAGCTGCCCGCGCGCGGCACCAGCGTGCTGGTGGTCAGTCACGACCTGCCGCTGCTGCGCCGCATGCGCAAGCGCGTGCTGATCCTTGACCACGGCCGGCTGGTGGATGACATCTCGCCGCAGGACCTGGCGGAGTAATCGATGGCGAAGAACGAAAACAGCGAAGCCGCCGCCCCGTCGCGTGTGGGCGTCTGGTTCCAGCACCACGTGCACAGCGTGGTGTTCAGCCTCGGCCGCGCCTGCCGCAAGCCGTGGGCGACCCTGCTGACGGTGATGGTCATGGCGCTGGCGCTGGCCCTGCCGCTGGGCCTGTCGATCGCGCTGGACAACCTCAAGCAGTTCGCCGGCAGCGTGCAGCAGTCGCGCGACATCAACGTGTTCCTGAAGGGCAATGTCGATGGTCCCGGCGCGCTGCGCCTGGCGGGCCAGCTGCGTGACCGCGACGACGTGGCCGAAGTGAACGTGCGCACGCCCGAGCAGGGCCTTCAGGAACTGCGCGACGCCGGCCTCGGCGAGGCGATCGATGCACTCAACGACAACCCGCTGCCCTCGCTGCTGGTGATCACCCCCGGCCAGGGCAAGGACGACGCACGCCTGGCGCGCGCGCTGGAAAGCCTGCCCGAGGCCGACCTGGTGCAGCACGATGCGCTGTGGCGGCAGCGCCTGGATGCCTGGCTCGCGTTCGGTGCGCGGCTGGTGCAGGTGCTGTCGGTGCTGCTCGGCGTGGGCGCCGCGCTGGTGGTCGGCAACACCGTGCGCCTGGACATCCAGGCCCGCCGCGAAGAGATCGGCGTGCTGCAGCTGCTCGGCGCCAGTGATGGCTTCATCCGCCGCCCGTTCCTGTACCTGGGCGCGTGGTATGGCCTGGGTGCCGGCGCGGTGGCGCTGGCCCTGATTGCTGCGGCCGGCGCCGCCCTGCGCGTGCCGCTGGCCGAACTCTCGCGCAGCTACGGCAGCCCGTTCGTGCTGCACGGCCTGGACCTGCTGCATGGCAGCCTGGTCCTGCTCGGCACACTGCTGCTGGGCTGGCTGGGCGCGTGGCTGGTGACCGGCCATTTCCTTCGCCAGACCCGCCCGACCGATACCTGAGACCGGCATGCAACCGCAAGCGCTGAAGCACCTTGAAGGGCCCGCGACGCGGGTGATGGTGGTCGATGGGTCAAAGCTGGTCCGCAAACTGATCGCCGACGTCCTGCAGCGCGACCTGCCGGGCGTGGAAGTGATCGGCTGCGACAGCATCGAGGATGCGCAGCTGGCGCTGGCGCAGGGCCCGGTGGATCTGGTGACCACCTCGCTGACCCTGCGTGATGGCGACGGCCTGGCACTGGCGCGGATGGTCCGCGAAGCCGCAGGCCAGGCCTATGTGCCGGTGATCGTGGTCTCCGGCGATGCCCAGCAGCATCTGGAGCAGCGCCGCTTCACCGAGTACGTCACCGACTATTTCGACAAGGCGCTGGGCCACGAGGCACTGGCGACCTTCATCCGCGGCTACGTGCAGCCGCAGACCATTCCCGGCGCCACCATCCTCTACATCGAGGACAGCCGCGTGGTCGCCGAGGCCACCAAGCGCATGCTGGAACGCCAGCAGTTGAACGTGCTGCACGTGGTCAGCGCCGAAGAGGCGTTCACCCTGCTCACTGCCGAGTCGCTGGGCCGCAGTCGCCACCGCATCGACCTGGTGCTGACCGACGTCACCCTGAAGGGCGAACTGAGCGGTCGCGACGTGGTGCAGCGCGTGCGCGTGGACTTCGGCTACGGCAAGCGTCGCCTGCCGGTGCTGGTGATGACCGGCGATGGCAACCCGCACAACCAGACCGGGCTGCTGCAGTCCGGTGCCAACGACCTGGTGCTCAAGCCGATCGAAGAGCGCCTGCTGGTCACCAAGGTGCTGTTCCAGCTGCGCCTGGCCCGGTTGAACGATGGACCCCTGATTCGATGAAGTGGCGTGATGATTGATGAAGTAGCCGGCACCCCGACGATCCAGCTCGAGCCGAGCTGGAAGCAGCATGTCGGCGATTACCTGATGCAGCCGCAGATGCGCGAGCTGTCCAGCTTCCTGCGCCAGCGCAAGGCCGGTGGCGCGGCGGTGTTCCCGCCCGGCCCGCAGATCTTCGCCGCGTTCGACGCCACGCCGTTCGAGCAGGTGAAGGTGGTGATCCTCGGCCAGGACCCGTACCACGGCCGTGGTCAGGCGCATGGGCTGAGCTTCTCGGTGGCGCCCGGAGTGCCGGTGCCGCCGTCGCTGCTGAACATCTACAAGGAGATCGAGAGCGATCTCGGTCTCCCGCGTCCGGACCATGGCTGCCTGATCCCGTGGGCGCAGCGCGGTGTGCTGCTGCTCAATGCCGTGCTGACGGTGGAAGAGGGCCAGGCCGGTGCCCACCAGGGGCGTGGCTGGGAAGGTTTCACCGACCACGTTGTGGATGTGCTCAACCGCGAACGCGACGGCCTGGTGTTCATGCTCTGGGGCGCGTACGCGCAGAAGAAGGGCAAGGTCATCGACACCCGCCGCCACCGTGTGCTGAAGTCGCCGCACCCGTCGCCGCTGTCGGCCCACCGAGGCTTCCTGGGCTGCCAGCATTTCTCGATGGCCAACGAGTACCTGCAGCGCCGCGGGCAGGCCCCGATCGACTGGTCGCTGCCGCCACGCTCGGCGCTCTGAGCGGGCCGGGCAGTAGCCCGGCGCCGCCAGCGATGGATCAATGGCCCGCTGCTGGCGCGATATCCGCGCGCCGATAGTAGGCACGCGCGCCTTCGGCGATCACGCTGAGGGCTTGGACCGTGCCGTCGCCACCACGGTGGAACAGCAGCTCCGCACCTACGCTGCCGGCGAGGAAGCGAACAGGGGTCAGTGCCTGGAGCATGACGGCCTTGCCCCGTCCTGGAAGGCGCAGTTCCAGTCCCGCTTGGCCTGCCTGTACGTCCAACGTCGTGGCTTCGAACCAGTCAGCGAGACCGCCGCGGACGTCCATCGGCAGCGCGCCATCGAGTACGAAGTGGCCGCTGAAACCTGGGTAGCTGTCGCGCAGAAGCGTCGGGTCAAGCGTGCGGATGACCGGCTTGGCGTTGTGGCCGAGTGCATCGGACAGGGCATTGCGGATCTCCCCACGCAGTGCGGGGCCGTTGTCGCCATTGGTCAGGATGACGAATCCATCGCCGCTCTCCGGGTAGCCTTCGATGCCGGCGTGATAGCTGTCATTGCTGCCATTGTGGAAGAAGCGGCGACTGGCGCCGTTGCCGGCGAGCTCCGGTCCCAGGCCACGACCGGCCGGCGCCACTTCGCTGACCATCTGCAGG
This sequence comes from Stenotrophomonas sp. SMYL8, assembly GCF_036320065.1. NCBI lineage: Bacteria > Pseudomonadati > Pseudomonadota > Gammaproteobacteria > Lysobacterales > Lysobacteraceae > Stenotrophomonas > Stenotrophomonas sp. SMYL8. Next base: position 223,920 of record NZ_JAWIRR010000004.1, on the reverse strand, counting down.
GCCAATGACTGCGGCAGCCATCCATCCTTGGTGCGGATGCTGCGCAGCAGGGCCGCGACGAACAGGCCCATGTCGTTGGCGCTGGTCCACAGCCCGGACGCCGCCTGTTCCGGAAAGCTCTGCCAGCCGCGTGGCAGGGCCTCCGGCAGGCCTTTGTTGTCGTGCGCATGGGCAACGTTGCCGTAGCCGGCAGGCAAGGGGCTCTGGTACGTGCTGCGGGACATGCCCAGTGGCGCGAACACCTCGCGACGTGCGACGTCGGCGAATGCTCTGCCCGTCAGGTCTTCGATCGCCAGCTGCACCACCGTGTAGCCGCCACCGGAATAGTCGACCTGCTGGCCGGGCGCGTGGATCAGGCGTATCGGTTCATTCTTTGCGGGCGCCAGTCCATCCAGTGTCTGCAGCAAGGTCGGCAAGCGTTCGGCGGGCTGGTAGTCCTGGAAGCCATGCACATTGAAGCCGGCGGTGTGCGAGAGCAGCATGCGCAGGTTGATCGGCGGGTGCAGTCCCTGCGCATCGGCAGGCACATGCCAGCGGCGCAGGCGGGGATCGATGTTCTCCTCCAGCGAGACCTTGCCGGCAGCAACCAGCTTCAGGGTGGTCGCCGCAGCGCCCATCTTGCTGACCGAGCCCACCGAGAACACGGTATCGGCATCCACCGCATCGCGCGTGCCCGCCTGGCGCAGGCCGAATCCAGCGGCGTATACCACCTGGCCATTCCGGATCACCGCAACGGCAGCGCCCGGTATCTTGTAGTGGGCGAGGCGTTCCTCGATCGACCACTGCGGCAGCGCGGCGCCCAGCTGCGCGGTGCTGGGGCGCAGGCCATGGGCCATTGCCTGGGCAAAGCGCGCAGGGTCTTCAGCACTGGCGTCAGTGGCCATCACGTGGAACGGGGTCAGGGAGACCAGCAGCGAACACAGCAGCAGGCGGTTCATCATCGACATCCTTGCAGGAGTGGAAGAGCGGGCGGGATCGGCACACGCGTTGCCACGCACGCCTGCCGCGTCCGGTCGTTGCGGGTGGAACGGGTTATCGCCGCAGCGCGGGAGGCGATGCGGCGGCGGCGTCAGCGTCGTTCGCGGCGGGCGCCCTGCGCCAGCAGGTAATCGCGCACGGCCGCGTTGCCGGCCTGGTTCAGCGGTGTCCGCCAGCGTCCCAGCCAGCCGTCGGCCTCCACGCCCAGGTTGATGTCGGCGCCGTGCGCGAGCAGGTACTGCACGGTGGCCAGATGCCCTTCGCGCGAGGCATTGATCAGCGGTGTCTCGTCATAGGTCACGACCCGGTTGACGTCTGCACCGGCCTGCACCAGCTGCTCGACGATGGGTTGCAGGCCCAGCGCGGAGGCGACGATCAATGGATTGCCTTCGCCCAGCGCGGCACGATCGGGGTCGGCGCCTAGCTGCAGCAGGGCGTCGACCATCGCCGGATCGCGTGCGCGGATGGCCTGGATCAGCGCCGTGCCGTCGCCGAGCACGCGCGCATCAAGATCGACACCGGCCGCCGCCAACGCGTGGACCTGCGCGACGTCATGCGTGCTGGCGGCCTGGAGCAGCGTGTTGACGCGCGTATCGGAGGAGCTGGCAACCGGTGGTGAGGCGAGTCGTGGTGAGACAGCCACCGCAGTGCCGGTGCAGGCCAGCAGAAGCAGCAGGCCCAGCACCAACAGGCTGCGGCGCCGGGGGGACTGCGACGCGGCGTCCAGCAGCTGATCGATGCGCTGCGCCAGCTGGCTGCGTGCACTGAACATGCCCAGTGCAAGCGTCGGTGCCTCTTCGCGCAGGGCCTGCAGCTGTTCGATGCTGGCCAGCAGCGAACCTGCATAGTCCAGCGGTTCGCGTGCCTGCATCGCAGCGCGTGCATCACAGGCCATTTCGCGCAGTACCGCCAGGCGTGCCTGGGCAAGGTGCAGGAGTGGATTCCACCAGAACAGTGCTGTTCCCGCCCGCAGCAGCGTGCTTGTCCACAGGTCGCGTCGATCCAGGTGTGCAACCTCGTGGCGGACGATGTCGCGCAGCACGTTGTTGTCCAGCCGTGCCAGCAAGGGGCGGGGCAGGAGGATCTGCGGGCGCCACAGGCCGACGACCATCGGCCCGTCGACGGCGCAGGTGGCGATCGTCACGTGGGCGGGCACGATGTCGGCCAGGACCGCGCGCAATCCGGCGGACGCCGGTTGCGCCAGCCGCCGCAGCCGGCGCGCGTGCAGCATCGCGTCCAGCAGGCGCATGCCCAGCCACAGGGTGCCCAGCAGCCAAAGCAGTGCAAGCACCGTCGGCAGGGTCTTCGGCAGTTCGACGTAATAGATGTCGGGCTGCCGTCCGGCTTCGAAGATGGCCTCTTCCGTCGTTGCCCCTTCGCCGGGCATGGGGTGGAACGCGGCCGCGGGCGGTGCCGGTGCAGGCAGGGTGGTCGACCAGCCCGGCAGGAAGGCGCTGAGCGGCAACAGCAGGGCCGCTGCCATCGCGGCGGTCAGCAGCCAGGAGCGTTGTTCGGCACTGAGGGCCCGCCGCCATGCCAGCCACAGCGCGGGCAGCAGCACAACGGCAGACAACAGCAACTGCCGAAGGCCCAGTGCCATCGCCATGTCGATGAGGTTCATTCCTTCCTCCCGGCCCTGGCATCGCTGATGCGCTGCTGCAGTGCCTGCAGTTCGTTGCGGTCGATTTCGCGTTCGTCCACCAGGTGCTGTGCCAACACGTTCGGTGAGCCGTCGAAGAACTGATGCAGCAGATGGTCGAGCGCTTGCCGGCGGGCCTGCTCGCGGCTGAGCGTGGCGTGATAGATGTAGGCGCGACCTTCCTGGCGATGACTGACAAAGCCCTTCTTCGCCAGCACGTTGAACATGGTCAGCACCGTGGTGTACGCGACCGGCTTGTGTTCGCCGAGCACATCCGCCACATCGCGGACGGACGCTTCGCCCTTGTCCCAGAGGATGTCGAGGATGGCCTGCTCGGCGGGGGTGGGATTCTGCGAGACAGGGCGGGCCATGCGCTTCTACGTATGAATTAGTTGATGCATCGGAGCATGTCGCCGGATGGCTGTCAACGGGTTTCTTAGTAGTAAAGGTGCGGCCCTCAGCCTTCGGGGCTGAACACCCGGCAACGTCTTCTGGCCTGAATGGGCCTCAAGAACGGCCCGTTCAGCTCCGCTTGACCGGAATCGGCCGGTTTCCGGCAGGTAATTGATTGAATTCCAAGGGATTGTGAATCCCGAAAAGCGTGCTCGCCACTGTCATCAAATCGCGCTACGGTAGGGTTCTGCTTGGGACCAGTGTTGCATCAATGGGACGCTGGAACTTTTTCCTCCTTTAGCAGTCCAAATGCCGGACTGCTAAGATGGGTGCCTATGAGCCAGAACACCTCTACTGCCCTTGTGGCAAACAATCTCCCGATTCCCAGTGCGCTCGGTTCGCTGGACGCCTACATCGGTGCCGTGCACCAGATCCCGGTGCTGTCGGTCGATGACGAACAGGACCTGGCCCGTCGCTTCCGCGACGGCAACGATCTGGACGCCGCCCGCGAGCTGGTGCATTCGCACCTGCGCTTCGTGGTGCACGTGGCCCGCGGCTACAACGGCTACGGCCTTGCGCTGGGCGACCTGATCCAGGAAGGCAACATCGGCCTGATGAAGGCGGTCAAGCGCTTCGACCCCGACATGGGCGTGCGCCTGGTCTCCTTTGCCGTGCACTGGATCCGTGCCGAGATGCACGAGTTCATCCTGAAGAACTGGCGCATCGTGAAGGTCGCCACCACCAAGGCGCAGCGTAAGCTGTTCTTCAACCTGCGCAAGTCGAAGACGCGCCTGGGCTGGATGAACGCGGCTGAGGTCAGCGCGGTGGCGAAGGACCTGAACGTGTCCGAGCGCGAGGTCATGGAAATGGAGTCGCGCCTGTCCGGTCGCGATATCGGTTTCGATGCGCCGGCCGACGAAGACAACGAACACGCGCCGCCGTCGCCGGCCGCGTTCCTGGTTGCCAACGACGAAGATCCGTCGATGGCCTACGAGCGCGAGGACAGCGAAGACAACCAGATGCAGCTGCTGCGCGAAGGCCTCGCCGAGCTGGACGCCCGCTCGCGCGACATCATCCGCCGCCGCTGGCTGGATGCGGACAGCAAGGTGACCCTGCAGGAACTGGCTGACGAATACGGCGTGTCGGCCGAGCGTATCCGCCAGGTTGAAGCGAACGCGCTGAAGAAGATGAAGGCGCTGTTCACCGCGTAAGCGGAAAGGCGTCGCAATTGTGAAAGGCTCGGCAGCAGTGCCGGGCCTTTTTCGTTTGTGGGGCTTAGCTACGCATGACGTGGCTCTATTCTGACGCCAGGACGGTGGTTGCGCCGACCTGATCATGTGCTGGATGCTGATGTTTACGCTGTACCACGCAGTGGCACGGTATGATCATGCCACGCGTCTTCCTCACACGAAGTTTCAATCGCAGCATGCGCAGGACCACCCTGTCCGACGCTGCGCTGTACCGGTCGGTACGTGAAATGGAAGCGAGTCTGGTGGATGCTGATCTTGGCGGCGGAATCTTCAAGAAGCGCGTTGCCTTGCCGGGGCGAGGAAAGCGCGGGAGCGTTCGAATCATCGTCGCCACACAGCGAGGCGGGCATTGGTTCTTACTTTTCGGCTACGAGAAGAATGAGCGTGCTGCGATCACGAATGCGGAACGCGATGCGCTGCAGTTGTACGCATCGGAGTTCCTGAAAATGAGTGCGGCGCAGTTGAATCGTGCCGTGGAGTACGGGGATCTACAGGAGATCGACCATGACGAAGACCCCTGAGCGACGGCGCGCGAAAAGTGCGCTTCTTGAAGCGGTGCATGATGCCGCTGTGAGTCTGCACGCGCATGGTTTCATCGATAAACGTCGATTGAGCAGCTACGAAGCGCTTTGCCTTGAGCCGGTGCCTGAGTACAGCAGTGCCCAGATACGTGCCCTGCGTACGTCATTGCAGCTCAGTCAGCCGGTCTTTGCGGGAGTTCTCAATACCAGCGTTTCCACCGTACGCAGCTGGGAGCAGGGCGAAAAGAAGCCCAGCGGACCGTCACTGAAGTTGCTTAACCTGATTGATCGGAAGGGACTCGAAGCAGTCCTGTAAAGCAAAGGCCCGGTTCTGCCGGGCCTTTGTTTTTCCGAGGCGTTCAATCCACGCATGGCGTGGATCTACCCAGTGTCAGTAGAGCCACGCCATGCGTGGCTGCGGCGCGGCCGTCACTCTTCGCGTGCGATCGCGCGCCAGCCGATGTCGTTGCGGTGGAACTCGTTGGCCCAGGTCACCTTGGCCACGCCTGCATACGCATTCGCCTGCGCGTCGCGCACGCTGTCGCCCAGTGCGGCCACGCACAGAACGCGGCCGCCGGCGCTGACGACCTGGCCCTGCGCATCCAATGCCGTACCGGCATGGAACACCTTGGCACTGGCCGGCACATCATCCAGGCCGGAAATCACGTCACCGGTGATCGGTGCTTCCGGGTAGGGCTTCGCGGCCAGCACCACGCCCAGCGACGGGCGCGGATCCCAGTGTGCTTCCACCTGATCCAGCCGGCCATCGATGGCGGCTTCCACCAGCTCCACCAGATCCGACTGCAGGCGCAGCATCACCGGCTGGGTTTCCGGATCGCCGAAGCGCACGTTGAATTCGATCACCTTCGGCGCGCCGCTGGCATCGATCATCAGGCCGGCATAGAGGAAGCCGGTGAACGGGATGCCGTCGGCGATCATGCCCTGCACGGTCGGGTTCACCACCTCGCGCATCACGCGGGCGTGCACCTCCGGCGTGACCACCGGGGCCGGCGAATAGGCGCCCATGCCGCCGGTGTTCGGGCCGGTGTCGCCGTCGCCGACGCGCTTGTGGTCCTGCGAGGTTGCCATCGGCAGCGCATGCACGCCGTCCACCATCGAAATGAAGCTGGCTTCCTCGCCGTCGAGGAATTCCTCGATCACCACGCGGGCACCGGCATCGCCGAAGGCGTTGCCCGAGAGCATGTCACGCACAGCGTCTTCGGCTTCGACCTGGGTCATCGCCACGATCACGCCCTTGCCGGCGGCCAGGCCATCGGCCTTGACCACGATCGGTGCGCCCTTCTCGCGGATGTAGGCCAGCGCGGCGTCCACGTCGGTGTGCACGGCGTAGAACGCGGTGGGGATGTCGTGGCGGGCCAGGAAGTCCTTGGCGTAGGCCTTGCTGCCTTCCAGCTGCGCGGCAGCGGCGGTCGGCCCGAAGATACGCAGGCCAGCAGCGCGGAAGCGGTCGACTACACCGGCCACCAGCGGTATTTCCGGGCCGACCACGGTCAGCGCCACGCCTTCGGCCTGTGCCAGCGCCAGCAGGCCGTCGATATCGGTGACCTTGACCGCCACGTTGCGGCACTTGTCTTCGCTGGCGGTGCCGGCGTTGCCGGGCGCCACGATCACTTCGGTGACACGGGAGGACTGGGCCAGCTTCCATGCCAGGGCGTGTTCGCGGCCGCCAGAGCCGATGACAAGTACGTTCATCACGAGATTCCAGATTGCGTGGGAAGGGAAGATCGATATCCCCGGCGGCGCGCGTGGTTCACTCGCAGCCTTCGCGTCGCAGCGATTCGGGGAAGGAATAGGCCCAGGTCTTCGGGTCCAGGGTGAAGCGGTGTTCCTGCCGGACCTGCTTGCCACCGCAGGTGGTGCCGGTTTCGTCGATCAGCAATGGCCAGACCCGCGCGCTGCGGTCGCTGTCGTCGAAACGCAGGGCGAAATCGATGCTGAAACGGCGGGTGCGGCAGTCGTTGGCGGTGTCCGGGTCGGTACTGGCGTCGACCGTGTCGCACTCGTACTGGGCGTCATTGTCGATATGGCTGCGCAGGCTGCCACTGGCCACCAGGCCGTTCGGGCCCGGCAGGATCAGCGACTGCGAGAGCAGCGAGAAGCCCTGCCCGAACCAGCCGTCCTCGACGCGGAAACCATAGAAGTCGCTGCCGGCGCGGATGACGCTGGCGGTGCCGGGTTGGCCGCCGCTGCCGAAGCGCTCGCCGGTCAGTTCGCTGGTCACCTCGAAGCCATCGCCCTTGGGGCGCAGCACGAAGAACTCGATCGTTCCCGGGTCGATGTGCGCGCCATCGACCAGCGCACCGCACACGGCCAACAACTGCTGCCAGCTGTCTCCGCTCACCACCGGTTGTTCCGCGCAGACCTGCCAGTCCACCGCATGGGTATCGCCATCGTCGGTCCAGCTACCGCGCCATTCAGCGGAGAGCGTGGCGTTGCTGCCGTAGCGCTGGGCCAGGAAAGCCTGCAGTCGTGCGGTGCGGCTGACATGCTGCGCCGGTGAGGCGGGGGCCACTGCAGGCGCATCCACCTTCGGCGCCACGCTGGGCTCGCCGGCAGGCCTGCAGCCCGCCAGTACGGCCGCGCCCGCGAGGGCGAGGGCGGCCAGCGATTTCATTGAAACTGTGGACATCCGTGTCGCTCCAGGATCAGTGGCGGAAGTGGCGCACGCCGGTGAACACCATGGCCAGGCCATGTTCGTCGGCGGCGGCGATCACTTCGGCATCGCGCATCGAACCGCCCGGCTGGATGACCGCCTTGATGCCGGCGGCGGCAGCGGCATCGATGCCGTCGCGGAACGGGAAGAACGCATCAGAGGCCATCACCGAGCCCTCGACCACCAGGTTCGCATCGGCGGCCTTGATGCCGGCGATGCGGGCCGAGTACACGCGGCTCATCTGGCCGGCGCCGACACCGATGGTGCGGTTGTCCTTGGCATAGACGATCGCGTTGGACTTCACGAACTTGGCCACCTTCCAGGCGAACAGCAGGTCGGTGAACTGCTTGTCGGTCGGCGCCAGCTTGCTGACCACCTTCAGTTCGTCGCGGGTCATGCCGCGGTTGTCCGAGGACTGCAGCAGCAGGCCAGAGCCGACGCGCTTGCTGTCGAAGTTGTTCAGGCCATCGCCGTGCGGGATGCGCAGCACGCGCACGTTGGCCTTCTTCTGCGCGTACTCCAGCGCAGCCGGCTCGTAGTCCGGGGCAATCAGCACTTCGACGAACTGGCGGTCCAGGATCACCTTGGCGGTGGCGGCGTCCAGCGGTTTGTTGAAGGCAATGATGCCGCCGAAGGCGCTGGTCGGGTCGGTGGCGTAGGCCAGCTCGTAGGCATCGCCGTTGCCGGCACCGACCGCCACGCCGCACGGGTTGGCGTGCTTGACGATGACGCAGGCCGGCGCATCGAACTGGCGCACGCATTCCCACGCCGCGTCGGCATCGGCCAGGTTGTTGTAGCTCAGTTCCTTGCCCTGCAGCTGCTGGAAAGTGGCCAGCGTGCCCGGCACCGGATACAGGTCGCGGTAGAACGCGCCGCTCTGGTGCGGGTTCTCGCCGTAGCGCAGGTCCATCACCTTCACGAAGGTGGAGTTCATCTGTGCCGGGTACTCGGTACGCGCCGGCACCGCAGCGTCGGTGGCGGTGACCGCCGACAGGTAGTTGCTGATCGCGGCGTCGTACTGGGCGACGCGGTTGAACGCGGCCACCGAGAACGCGAAGCGGGTGGCAGCCGACAGCTGGCCGTTGTTGGCCTCCAGCGAGGCCAGCAGCTCGGCGTACTGCGACGGATCGGTGGACACCGCCACGCGGGCGAAGTTCTTGGCCGCCGAGCGCAGCATGGCCGGGCCGCCGATGTCGATGTTCTCGACCGCGTCGGCCAGGGTGCAATCGGCCTTGGCGGTGACCGACTCGAACGGGTACAGGTTCAGCACCAGCAGGTCGATGGCGCCGATGCCGTGCTCGGCCATCACCGCATCATCCAGGCCCGAACGGCCCAGCAGGCCGCCGTGCACCATCGGGTGCAGGGTCTTGACCCGGCCGTCCATCATTTCCGGGAAGCCGGTGACGTCGGCCACGTCCTTCACGGCCAGGCCGGCATCGCGGATCGCCTTGGCGGTGCCGCCGGTGGACAGCAGCTCCACGCCGCGTGCCGCCAGCGCAGTGGCCAGCTCGACCAGACCGGTCTTGTCGGAAACGGAGAGGAGGGCCCGGCGGACGGGCAACAGATCAGCAGTCATGGGACAGAATCGGCAGCGGAGCGGGGCCGATATTGTAGGCGGTGGGGGCCGGTGGCGGGCGCTGGAAGGGGCAATTTGCCATGGCAATCGGCGTAAGGCCGGGTCGGGCACATCGATCCGGACCGGTCTGGGGGCTGGGCTGTGGACCGGAGCCGGGTTGTCGGAATCTGCCGACGATGGGGTAGGCTGTGCCCGCACTGCCAAGGATCAGCGGGTACGGATCATGTCGATCTATGCATTGAAAGGACGTTTCCAGGACCTGTTGCGTCCAGCCGTTCGCGGTCTATACCGCATGGGGATCACCGCCAATACGGTGACCGTGGCCGCCGCCGTGGTCTCGCTGCTGGTGGCTGCCGCCGTGTGGTGCTGCGCGCCGGCCCAGCCCCTGCTGTACCTGCTGCTGCCGCTGTGGATGCTGCTGCGCATGGCACTCAACGCCGTGGACGGCATGCTGGCCCGCGAGTTCGGCCAGCAGTCGCGGCTGGGCGCTTATCTGAACGAGCTGTGCGATGTGATCGCCGACGCGGCGCTGTACCTGAGCCTGCTCAGCGTGCCGGGCGTGCGCCCGGAAGCGCTGTGGCTGCTGGCCTGGACGGCGGCCCTGAGCGAGTACGCCGGGGTGCTGGGGCTGATGGTCGGTGCCAGCCGCCGCTATGACGGCCCGATGGGCAAGAGCGACCGCGCGTTCGTCATCGGCGTGCTGGGCCTGCTGCTGGCGCTCGGCTGGGGGGCTGCGATGACTGTCACTGGCGTGGCCGCGGCCATGGCGGTGCTGTGCGTGCTGACGATGATCAATCGCGTCCGTCGCGGACTGCGGGAAGCGGCGGTTTCGCCGAATTAATCAAGCAGATACAAAAAGACAATCAGGAGATTGCATGCGTCAGGCGCAGGAACGGGAATTCCACAGCTTCGACCAGGTACCGCTGTTCTACCGGTACTGGGCGAGCACCACCGCGACCCCAGCCACCAAGGCTGTCGTGCTGCTGCATCGCGGCCATGAACATTCTGGCCGGGTCACCCACCTGGTCGATGAGCTGGACCTGCCCGACACCGCCTTCTTCGCCTGGGATGCACGCGGTAATGGCCGTTCGCCCGGCGCACGAGGCGATGCCCCGGGCTTCCCGGCGCTGGTGCGCGATCTGGACAGCTTCATCGCCCACATCGGCGCCGAGCATGGCATCGCGGTGGAAGACATCGTGGTGATCGCACAGAGCGTGGGGGCGGTGGTCGCCGCCACCTGGGTGCACGACTACGCGCCGCGCCTGCGCGCGCTGGTGATGGCTTCGCCGGCGTTCAAGGTGAAGCTGTACGTGCCGTTCGCACGCCCGGGCCTGGCCTTGATGCAGAAGCTGCGCGGCAATTTCTTCGTCAACAGCTACGTCAAGCCGCAGTGGCTGACCCACGATCCGGCGCGAGTGGAAAGCTACCGCACCGATCCGCTGATCACCCGGCCGATCTCGGTGCGCGTGTTGCTGGGCCTGTACGAAGCGGCCGACCGCATCGTCGCCGATGCGCAGGCGATCAGCGTGCCGGTGCAGCTGCTGGTGTCCGGCTCGGATTTCGTGGTGCACCGTGGCCCGCAGGACCGCTTCTACGAGCGCCTGTCCAGCCCGATCAAGGAGCGCGTGCATCTGCCGGGCTTCTTCCACGATACGCTGGGCGAGCGCGATCGGGCGCCGGCGCTGGCGCGTATCCGCAGTTTCATCCAGGCACGTTTCGCCGAGCCGCTGCGCGAACTGTCGCGGCGCGATGCGCACCGCCATGGGCCGACTTTCGAAGAATCGGAGATCCTGGCCTGGCCACCGGAACGCAACAGCCTGGCCGACCTGCGCTGGCGCGTGGTACGTGGCGGCCTGCGCTTCGGCGGAACGTTGTCCGAAGGCATCGCGCTGGGTCTGCAGACCGGATTCGATTCGGGCAGCACGCTCGACTACATCTATCGCGATGAGGCGCGCGGCAAGGGCCCGTTGGGGCGCATGGTCGATCGCAACTATCTGGATGCGATCGGCTGGCGCGGCATCCGCATTCGCGGCCAGCACCTGCAGGAACTGCTGCGCGACGCTGCCCAGCGCCTGCGCGGGCAGGGCACGCCGGTGCGCGTGCTGGACGTGGCCGCCGGCCATGGCCGCTACGTGCTGGAAGCGCTGGGCCAGGGCGAACAGCGCGCCGAGCGCATCGTGCTGCGCGACTTCAGTGATCTGAACGTCACCCAGGGTCAGGCCTTGATCGAGCGCCTGGGGGCGGCCGACATCGCGCGCTTCGAGCAGGGTGATGCGTTCGACCCGGCACAGCTGGCCAAGGTCGATCCAGCACCGACGCTGGCGGTGGTATCGGGCCTGTACGAACTGTTCCCCGACAACGATGCGGTGCTGCGCTCGCTGCAGGGCATTGCTGCGACGGTGCCGGCGGGCGGCTACCTGGCCTATACCGGCCAGCCGTGGCACCCGCAGCTGGAGTTCATCGCCCGCGCGCTGACCAGCCACCGTGGCGGCGCCGCGTGGGTGATGCGCCGCCGTACCCAGCAGGAAATGGACGAGCTGGTGCGCCTGGCCGGGTTCGAGAAGGTGGCGCAGCGTATCGACGACTTCGGCATCTTCACGGTGTCGCTGGCGCGCCGGACCTCGTGATGGCGACGCTCGCCGCATCCCCGCTGGCCGCAGAGGGGCGCCCCTGGCGGCGCGCCCTGTTGTGGCTGGCCCTGCTGGGCCCATTCTTCTTCGCCAGCTATGGCTTCGCCAACTGGATGGCTGGCCGCCATGCCGAACTGCCGGTGATGGCGTTCGGATGGGAAACGCAGATTCCGTTCGTACCGTGGACGATCGTGCCGTACTGGTCGATCGATCTGTTCTATGCGGTTTCCATCTTTCTGTGCCGGCAACGGTTGGAGCTGGACCGGCATGCGTTGCGGTTGTTCAGTGCACAGTTGATCGCGGTGACCTGCTTCCTGCTGTGGCCACTGCGCTTCAGTTTCGAGCGGCCGGAGATCGGCGGTGTGTTCGGTTGGTTGTTCGATGTGCTGCTGGGCTTCGACAAGCCGTTCAACCAGGCGCCATCACTGCACATCGTGTTGCTGATCGTGCTGTGGGTGAAATTCGCGCAGTACCTGCATGGGGTGTGGCGTTGGGTACTGCATGTGTGGGCGCTGCTGATCGGCGTCTCGGTGCTGACCACATTCCAGCATCATTTCATCGATATCCCGACCGGCCTGCTGGCCGGTTGGCTGTGCGTCTGGCTGTGGCCGGAGCAGGGCACGCCACCCTTGCGTGCCTGGCGCACCGCGCGTGATGCGAGACGTTGGCGCCTGGCAGCGCTGTACCTGCTGGGGGCCGCTGCATTGCTGGTGCCGGTGGTGCTTCTGCGTGGCGCGGCGTTGTGGCTGCTGTGGCCGGTGGTATCGCTGCTGCTGGTGGCGTTGGCGTATGCGGGGCTCGGTACGGCGGTGTTCCAGAAGCGTGCCGATGGTCGCCTGACCATGGCGGCACGCTGGTTGCTGGCCCCGTACCTGGGTGCGGCCTGGATCAATTCGCGGCTGTGGACGCGGCGCGCGCCGCAGCCGGTGCCGGTGATGGACGGTGTATGGCTGGGGCGTGTTCCCTGCGCTGCATTGCCGGCACCCTTGGTCGGCGTGGTCGATGCCTGTGCCGAACTGTCCTGTCGTGCACCGGGCGCGGCGTATGCCAGCGTGCCGATGCTGGACCTGGTGGTGCCCACGCCGCACCAGTTGCGCGAGGCGGCCGAGGTCATCGAGCGGCTGCGTGCGCATGGACCGTTGCTGGTGTGTTGCGCGCTGGGCTATTCGCGCAGTGCTGCCAGTGTGGCGGCCTGGCTGCTGCGCAGTGGTCGTGCCACCGATACCGATGCCGCGGTGGCGATCGTGCGCACGGCACGTCCGGGCATCGTGCTGGGCGCGGCGCATCTGCATGCCATCACTGCTGCAGCGGGATCACGCACGTGAGTACGGTTCCCGATCTGGCGACCATGCAGCTGCTGCTGCGGCAGGGCCGTTGGCCGGCCGGCCTGTCGCTGGGCCTGCTGCTGGTGGCGCTGCTGCTGCTCGGCACCGAACCTGGCCTGGCGATGATTGCCGCCGGCCTGTTGCTGCTCAGTGTTGCCGCGGGCATCGCACAGATCTACCACGCGTGGCGGGTGGCGCTGGATGCCAGCCTGCTGCAGCTGCTGCGCGATGAAGGCCTGGACGGCGAAGCCGCCGCGCGCCGCACCGACCAGCTGCTGCGCGCCAGTGGCCTGCGCCGCGCGTCGCCCGATGCGCCACTGCGCGGCTGGGATGCGCGCTGGGCCGGCATGCGTCGCCTGCTGCTGCGCCAGTACCTGCTGACTGCAGTGCAGTTCGCACTGCTGGTGCTGGCCGTGTTGTGGCCGCAGACGTGAACGGGAGGGACCGATGTTCGCTGAATTGATTGCGCGCGCCTGCAGTGGCGCGATCCATGTAGTGACCGGTGCCCGCGCGCTGTGGATCGGTTGCGCGCCATCCAGCGAGCGCCGTGTGTACTACGGCAACCACGCCAGCCATGGCGACTTCGTGCTGATCTGGTCGTCGATGCCGCCTGCGTTGCGGCGCCAGGTGCGGCCAGTTGCCGCGGCCGAATACTGGCAGCGCGACGGCCTGCGTCGCTACCTGATCGATGCGGTGTTCAACGGCGTGCTGGTCGAGCGCGAGGCCGGCCATCGCCAGCAGGATCCACTGCAGGCCCTGCGTGACGCGGTGGACGAAGACTGCTCGCTGATCCTGTTTCCGGAAGGTACCCGCAACGTGGGCGATGAGCCGCTGCTGCCGTTCAAGAGCGGCATCTATCACCTGGCACGGCAACGACCGGAGCTGGAATTCGTGCCGGTGTGGATCGACAACCTGAAGCGGGTGATGCCCAAGGGCCGGTTCCTGCCGCTGCCGCTGCTGTGCACGGCCACCTTCGGTACGCCGCTGCGGCTGCAGGCCGACGAGGACAAGGCGGCCTTCCTGGCCCGCAGCCGGCAGGCGCTGCTGGACCTGGCGCCGAACGGGGGGCGCGCATGAGTTTCCTGATCGATGTGTCCGGCGACCTGGCAGCGCAGAGCGTGGGCCAGCAGACCGGCCTGCTGTTCGCTGGCGTCGGTGCGGTGCTGGTACTGGCCACGCTGGTGGCCGAAACGCTGCGATGGCGCCAGCGCGGCAGGCCCAGCGCGGTCATCGCCAACCTCGTGTCGCGCATCCGCGCGTGGTGGGTAATGGCGATCGTGGTCGGGCTGGCGCTGTTCTTCGGCCGCGCCGGGGTGATCGTGCTGTTCGCGATCATCTCGCTGTTCGCCCTGCGCGAGTTCATCACCCTGGCGCCGACCCGCTCGGGCGACTACTACGCGCTGCTGGCCGCGTTCTACATCGTGCTGCCGTGGCAGTACTACCTGGTGTGGATCGACTGGTACGGCATGTACACGCTGCTGATTCCGGTCTACGCGTTCCTGTTCCTGCCGATCCTGTCGACCATCGGCGGCGATACCACGCACTACCTGGAGCGCACGGCGAAGGTGCAGTGGGGGCTGATGATCTGCGTGTTCTGCATCTCGCACGTGCCGCTGCTGCTGAACCTGCACGTGCCGGGCCATGACCCCTCGCGCAACGTGCTGCTGTTTGCTTTCCTGGTGATCGTGGTGCAGTCCTCGGACGTGCTGCAGTACATCTGGGGCAAGTTGTTGGGCAAGCACCTGATCGCGCCGAAGCTGTCGCCGTCGAAGACGGTGGAGGGCTTCGTCGGCGGCGTGCTGAGTGCCAGCGCACTGGGCGCGGCGCTGTGGTGGATCACCCCGTTCACGCCGCTGCAGGCGTTCGGCCTGTCGCTGCTGATCAACCTGATGGGGTTCTGGGGCGGCCTGGTGATGTCGGCGATCAAGCGTGACCGGGGCATCAAGGACTGGGGCCACATGATCGAGGGCCATGGCGGCATGCTCGACCGGCTGGATTCGGTGTGCTTCGCCGCGCCGGTGTTCTTCCACGTGGTGCGGTATTACTGGAAGGCGGGCGGGGGCGGTTGATTCTGCCGGGCTTTCATCCACGCATGGCGTGGATCTACCGGTAGTGCCGGCCGCTGGTCGGGCACTGCAACATCCTGCCGTCGTTCATGGGGTTGCCGGTCAGCGGCCGGCACTACCCTCGTGCGCGCTTACGCGCTGATGCCGTATTCCTTCAGCTTCTTGCGCAGGGTGGCACGGTGGATGCCCAGCATCGCGGCGGCACGGCTCTGGTTGCCTTCGCAGTGGTTGAGCACTTCCACGAACAGCGGAATCTCCATCTCGCGCAGCACGATCTCGTAGACATCGTCCGCATCGCAGCCATCAAGGTCACGCAGGTAGCGGCGCACGGACTGGGCGACGTGTTCACGCAGCGGTGGCCGGGGAGCGCCACGACTGTTGTCAGGACGAGAAAGGACAGCGTTCAAGGGGGTTCCCGATTCGGTGGGCCCGTGCGCGCGGTGCGCGCGGCCGGACGAGGTGGTGGCGGCCAGTCTAGCGCGAGCGTGCCCGGCCTGCCACGGCCGGTCGCCTTTTCACGTTCAGAGGAAGTCGAAGGTGAATGCGACGGTGGATGCGGCGGGCTCCTGCACACGGAAGGCGACGCGCGCGCTCTGGCCCGGTTCCAGCAGGGCGGCGCCGGGGTCCTCGCCCAGGTACTGCGCAGGCGTGAACACACCGCTGCCGATCACCCGGCCATCAGCATCGGACAGTGACAGGCGCAGGTCCGGCCAGGCCTGTGCCCAGCGTGCGTCGTTGCGGATGCTGGCCTGCACCTGCAGCACGCCGGCCTGGCCGGGCAGCGGCCGGATCTCGCGGCTGGTCATGGTGAAGGCGGTGGGTTCATGCCAGGCCGGCAGGCTGCAGCGCAGGAGGCCGCAGAGCGTGCCCAGCCAAGCACGGTTGCCGGCGTCGGCGGCCAGCCGCGCACGGTCGGCCAGCACGCTCTGCAGCACCAGCAGCAGCGCCAGCCCTGCAACCAGCAGCCAGTGCCAGCGCGGTGCCGGCAGGCTGCGGGGGCGCGCACTGCCAAGGAAACTCGGCGCCTCAACGGCGGCCGTCGTCGCCGGCACTGCAACCGGTGCCGACGCGATGGCCGCAATGTCATCAACGATGACAGGCGCATCGTCGTGCTGCATCTCCGCAGCCACATGCGCCGCTTCGGCGGGCCCGGCTGGCACCTGCATGGCAGGCGACGCGTGTTCTTCTGGTTCCTGCGTGCGCGCATCGGTCGCAGGCACGGGCGAACCTTCCGGGGCGGTGCGCAGGAAGGTGGCCAGGGGACGGCGCGGTGGGTTCGGCTCGGACATGCTCAGGGTGCGGGCTCGGATCCAGCGGTCATTCAACCACGATCAGGCGCGGCGCACGCCGGTGATGCGCATCCAGTCGCCATCCTGGGTGGCCTGCAGATCGTCGAACCATGCTGCATAGCGCTGCAGCAGTTCGCCTTCCTGGCCATGCAGGATGCCGGACAGGGCGATGCGGCCACCGGCAGCAACGCGCGCAGCCAGCAGTTCGGCCAGCGCATCCAGCGCCGAGGCGAGGATGTTGGCGACCACGATCGGATAGGTCGCGACCGGTTCGTCCTGCGGCAGGTACACATGCATGCGGGCCTGCTCGCCGTTGCGCTCGGCATTGTCGGCGGTGGCGACCAGGGCCTGCGGATCGTTGTCCACGCCGATGGCTTCGGCGGCGCCCAGCTTCAGCGCGGCCAGTGCGAGGATGCCCGAGCCGCAACCGAAGTCGAGCACGCGCTGGCCCTGCAGCACGCCATCGACCGCCAACTGGTCCAGCCAGCGCAGGCACAGTGCGGTGGTCGGGTGGGTGCCCGAACCGAACGCCAGGCCAGGGTCCAACCGCACCACGGCGGCATCGGCGGCCTGTGCGGCCTCCGGCAGTTCATGGTTCCACGGCACGATCCAGGTGCGGCTGCCGAAGTCCATCGGCTGGAACTGGTCGAGCCAGGCACGTTCCCAGTCTTCATCCTCGACCGCGCGGAAGCTGCCACTGCTCCAGTCCAGCTCCGGATCGAAGGATTCCAGTGCGGCCAGCAGCAACAGCGCGTTGCTGTCGGCGGGGAACAGTGCGCTCAGCACCAGCGTGTCCCACAGCGGGGTCTCGCCCACGCCCGGTTCGAGAATGGCCTGTTCGTTGCTGGTATCGGCCTCGGCATCGAGCAGGGTCACGGCCAGTGCACCAACGTCCTCCAGCGCATTTTCATAGCGGGGCTGGGTGGCTTCGGTGCAGCGCAGGGTCAGTTCCAGGAACGGCATGGTGGTGGGGGCAATCGCGGGAAAGGGGGCCATGCTAGACCATCGGGGCGTCTCCGTATTGCCTGAGATGCCGCTCGGAGATGAACGAAGCCCGTTCAGACACGCCCGTCGGGCCTTGCTAAACTTCGTGCTTTCCTATGCGCCGCATCGCCTACCGCCGCCGATGGCCTTCGCTCCGACCCTGAAAACCTGGTTGCTCGTACTGCCGGCTGTGGCCGTGCTGGGCGTGGCCGGCTATCGGGCCAGCGGCCATGCTGCGACGTCTTCGGTAGCGTCGGCGGATCTGGCAGGTGCGGTCGCGGCCGCTGACAGTGCGGCGCCGTTGCCGGTGATGCCGGAGGCGCTGGCGCGCCGCCTGGCACCCTTCGAGCGTGGCAACGCATTGCCGTCCGGGCTGCCCCTGGATCTCCGCGCCGATATCGAAGACGCCACCGACCTGTATGCCTATGCTCAGCGGTTGCGTGCCCAGGCGGACGAAGGCAACCACGAGGCGCGCTGGATGCTCAGCCGTGTCTATGACTACTGCGCGCAGTACGCGGTCGATCCGGGTGGCTACCGCTTGGACAACAACGTGCTGGCCGGGCTGGGCCTGACCGCCGCACCGGCGATGGTGCAGGCGCGCGAACGCGTCGCGCAGCGTTGTGGTGGTTTCGTGCCGGGCGACAAGCTGGGCACGGCCTTGGTGCTGTCCGAACGTCGCAAGGCGGCCGCACAAGGCAATCTGGCTGCTGAGGCTGCGTTGTTCGCCGAGGGCGAACCGCTGCAGGACAGCCCCGAGTACCGCCGTGACCTGGTTGAACGGGTGCGCACCTCGCGCGACCCGGAGGCCTTCATGGCGATCGCACCGGGCATGGGCGTGCGCGCCTCGGGTGACCGCGCGCTCAACGGCCTGGTGGCGGGCGAGCAGCTCAGTGAACTCGCATGGCGGCTTGCGGCCTGCGAACTCGGTCTACCGTGTGGGGCAGACAGTGTGCTGGTCAACAGTTTTTGTGCGAACGGAGGGATCTGTTCGCAGGATGGTACGCAGGATTTCCGGGATTTCGTGTATGACGCTGCGGTATCGCGGCAGGGCGCTGGGAAGATGAAGGAATGGATCAAGCGATTGGTTGGAAAGAGGAACGAGCAATGAACTACCGCCGATTCCTGCACGGGGCCAAGTTCTGGTTCTGGGTGGCCCTGTTCGTGGCCTACTCGGCCGGCGCGGTTGGCCTGTTGATGATCGATACCTATGAAGATCGCTACCGGCATCTGTCGAAGGTGGAACTGACCACGGTGAAGGCGCAGGAAGACGTGCGCCGTGCCGGTGCCAGCCAGGTGGCCGCGGTCTATCGCGCGCAGAGCGGCATGCCGTTCGCGTCGCTGCCGGCGGGCAGCAC
This sequence comes from Stenotrophomonas sp. SMYL8, assembly GCF_036320065.1. NCBI lineage: Bacteria > Pseudomonadati > Pseudomonadota > Gammaproteobacteria > Lysobacterales > Lysobacteraceae > Stenotrophomonas > Stenotrophomonas sp. SMYL8. The sequence goes on along the minus strand of NZ_JAWIRR010000004.1, from coordinate 205,240 downwards.
CTTCCAGGTGGTGTGGCCGGATGGTTCGACCGAGACCATGGTGATCGTCGACCCGACGTCGCCCAATGGCGTGCGTCCGCTGGCGAACTCGCAGATTCCGGCCGAAGCTGCCGACAAGCGCTGATGCGCCTGCTGTAGCGCCAAGCCCACGCTCGGCTGAGCTTTCCGGCAAGCCGAGCATGGGCTCGGCGCTGCAGCAACAGAAAAGGGCGGGGATATCCCCGCCCTTTTCATGTCCAGCACGTGGCGCCGATCAGGTCAGCGCGATCGGCTTGTTCTTGCGTTCGGCCAGGCGCTTTTCCAGGTAGTGGATGTTCTGGCCACCGGCCTGGAAGCCCTTGTCGCGCATGATCCGCTGCTGCAGGGCGACGTTGGTCTTGATGCCATCGACCACCATTTCGCTCAGTGCCACGCGCATGCGGGCAATGGCGGTTTCGCGGTCCGGGCCGTGCACGATCAGCTTGCCGATCATCGAGTCGTAGTTCGACGGCACGCGGTAGCCACTGTAGATGTGGGTGTCCACGCGCACGCCGGGGCCGCCCGGCGGATGGAAGCCGGTGATGGTGCCTGGGCTCGGCACGAAGGTCTCCGCATCTTCGGCGTTGATGCGGCATTCGATGGCATGGCCGGTCAGCACCACGTCACTCTGCTTGATCGACAGCTTCTGGCCGGCGGCGATCTTCAGCTGCTCGGCCACCAGGTCGATGCCGGTGACCATTTCGGTGACCGGATGTTCCACCTGGATGCGGGTGTTCATTTCGATGAAGTAGAAGCGGCCGTCCTCGTACAGGAACTCGAACGTGCCGGCACCACGGTAGCCGATGCGTACGCAGGCTTCGGTGCAGACCTTGCCGATCTGCTCGCGCTGCTCGGCAGTGATGCCCGGTGCCGGCGCTTCTTCCACCACCTTCTGGTGGCGGCGCTGCATCGAGCAGTCACGCTCGCCCAGGTGGATGGCGTTGCCCTGGCCGTCGGCCAGTACCTGGATTTCCACGTGGCGCGGGTTCTCCAGGAACTTCTCCATGTAGACCTCGCCATTGCCGAACGCGGCCTTGGCCTCGCTCTTGGTGGTTTCGATCGAGGTCTTCAGCGAGGCTTCGGCGTGCACCACGCGCATGCCGCGGCCACCGCCACCACCGGCCGCCTTGATGATGACCGGGTAGCCGATCTCACGGGCGATCTTGGTGTTGGCGACGATGTCTTCGCCCAGCGGGCCGCCCGAGCCGGGCACGCACGGCACGCCGGCGGACTTCATCGCGCGGATGGCTTCGACCTTGTCACCCATCATGCGGATGGTGTCGGCCTTGGGGCCGATGAAGATGAAACCGGACTCTTCCACGCGCTCGGCGAAGTCGGCGTTCTCCGACAGGAAGCCGTAGCCCGGGTGGATGGCCTGGGCGTCGGTGACTTCCGCCGCGGCGATCAGTGCCGGGATGTTGAGGTAGCTCTGCGGCGACGGCGCCGGACCGATGCAGACCGACTCGTCGGCCATGGCCACGTGCTTGAGGTTGCGGTCGACCGTGGAATGCACGGCCACCGTGCGGATGCCGAGGGTGTGGCACGCGCGCAGGATGCGCAGCGCGATTTCCCCTCGGTTGGCGATGACGACTTTGTCGAGCATGGCGTGCCCCTCAGCCGATCACGAACAGCGGCTGGTCGAATTCGACCGGCTGGCCGTTCTCGCCGAGGATGGCGACGATGGTGCCGGACGTGTCGGCTTCGATCGGGTTGAACATCTTCATCGCTTCGATGATGGCCAGGGTCTCGCCTTCCTTGACCTGCTGGCCAACGCTGACGAACGCCGGCTTGTCCGGGGCGGACGACGCGTAGAAGGTGCCGACCATCGGCGAGCGCAGCACGTGGCCTTCCGGCAGCGCCGGGCCCGGCTTGGCGGTGCCGCCGGTGGAGGCTTCGGTCGGCGACTGCATCGGCATCGCCTGCGGCGCCGGAGCGGCCGGAGCGGCGTACACCGGGGCGGCGACCGGGGCGGCATAGCCGGCCACCGGGGCGCGCGACAGGCGCACCGACTCTTCGCCTTCCTTGATTTCGATTTCAGCCAGGTTCGACTCTTCCAGCAGGTCGATCAGCTTCTTGATTTTGCGGAGATCCATGGTGGCCTCTTTGCTCTTGATGTCAGTGTGGTGGGAAGCGCATCGCGCTCGGGTCAAAGCAGTTCGTAGAACTCGCGCAGCTGCCGCGTACGGTCGCGCGTCTGGGTGATCAGGCACTGCATCTTCGCAGGGGTGCGCGAGGTGCCGTCTGCATTGAAGGCGTAGACTGCCTCGCAGTCTGCATCGCGCAGGGTTATCCAGATGCGCTGGGCCTTCACCAGCTGCTGTTCGGCCGCTGCGCAGCGGCTGCAGCTGCCATCGGCGGCCTGCGCCTTCAGTTCGCCGCGCGCCTGGACGTAAACGGCGTTCAATGCGCTGTCGGCGTCATCCAGGCGATCGGAATCGCACATGTCGCGCTCGTAGCCGCCGGTCGCCTGCGCGCAGTCAATGCCAGCGGCCGCGCGCTCGGCGGCGATGCTGGCGCCGCACACGCCGGCCCACAGCACGATGCAGGCAAGCACTCTTGGGAGCATCTTCACGCGCGGGCCGCCTGCACGCGCAGCAGCGCCGCGTCCATCGCGTAGCGGTAGCTGTCGGCGCCGAAACCGCAGACCACGCCCACGGCCTTGTCACTGAAGTAGCTGTGCTGGCGGAACGGTTCGCGGGTATGCGGGTTGGACAGGTGGATCTCGATGAACGGCACCGCCACCGCCGCCAGCGCATCGCGCAGGGCGACCGAGGTGTGGGTGAAGGCGGCGGGGTTGATCAGGATGAAAGCGGTTCCGTCGTCGCGTGCGGCCTGCACGCGGTCCACCAGCACGTGCTCGGCATTGGACTGCAGGCTCTCCACCGCGTGCCCGGCAGCCGAGGCTTGGGCGGCCAGCGCCTGGTCGATGTCGACCAGCGTGGTGTGGCCGTAGACCTCCGGCTCGCGGGTGCCGAGCAGGTTGAGGTTGGGGCCGTGCAGGACCAGCAGCTTCGCCATGGGATCCGGAAGACGGGAAAGGGCGGCAGTCTGGCGGAACCGGCGGATGCTGTCCAGTTCGGCGAAGTTTGCAGCGTTTCAATCGATTGTTTGAAATTCCCCGGAGGGCTTGCGGCCGTATGGCGGGCGCTGGATCAAGGCGCGCTGAACGCCGTGCAGCTGGGGGATGCGTGCACGTAGGCCGACGATGGCGGCAGGCCGGGCGATGACCGATGCCGCAACGGGCGGTGATGCGGTAGATCCACGCCATGGGTGGATGAGGGAAGTTCGGTGCGCAGCAAGCTAGGCACCCACCGAGGGGCAGCGCATGGTGCGCTGCACGCCACCCACCGCCCCCGCCACGCACCCGCTCACGTCTCCAGCGGCACCGTCGGCACCACGTTCGGGAACACCTCCTCCAAGGGCTCCCGTTCCCCCGGCTTCGGTGCCGGCCAGTTGTAGGCGTTCACCGGCTGCGCGCGGTTCACCCACAACGCGTAATACAGATGGTCGGCGCGGCCATCACCGGTATTGGGGTGGATCAGGATGGTCAGGCCCAGGCTGTTGAGCTGCAGCCAGGGCACCAGCACCGGCAGCAGGTCGTTGGTGAAGCCGAAATAGAACGACGGGGTGACGTGCGGTCCGCGCGGTTCCAGGTTCCAGTTGCCCAGCTCCACCGGGAAGCGCTCGGCCGCCCAGCGCCGCAGCAGCGCAGCTTTCTCGAAGCTGTCCTCGTCGAAGTAGATATGCGCGTGATAGCTCTTGATGTCGGTGTAGGCACGTGGGGTCGCGGGCAGGGTGGCCTCCCCGGGACGCACGCTGGCTGGGCGCGGGGTCGGTTCGCTGGCGGTGACCTGGCCCCAGGGGCTGCTGCCCTTCACCGGCGGCGGGACGATGGCACGGAAGCCGGGGCGCCCGGGTTCGGTGGTGTTCACCGTGCTTTCGCCGCGCGGGGCTGCGGCGGCAGTCGACGCACTGGCCAGGCCGCTGGCGGCCAGACCGGCCGAAGCGATCAGGCGGCGGCGTGTGGGCGAAAGCAGGTCGGCCCAGTGGGCGTCATCGTCGCCGGCGTCGATCAAGGTCAGCGGGTCCGGGTGCATGAAGGGCTCCGTGGCGGCATCGTGTGGGCAGGCAAGCACGCTCGGGCACCTGCATCCACAGCGTCCAATAAGCAGGTGGCATCACCTCATGCAGGTTTGCCCCGTCGTCGTTGAGCGCGGCTGCAGGGCGGGCTAGGGTGCAGGTCTGCCGCCCCGGAGCCCGCCATGACCTCGCCCGATGCCGATACCCAATGCAAGCGCGCGGCCTTCCGCCAGCTGCATGCAGCAGGGTGCTTCGTACTGCCCAATCCGTGGGACGTGGGCAGTGCGCGCTACCTGCAGCGGCAGGGCTTCCAGGCACTGGCCACGACCAGTGCCGGCTGTGCCTGGAGTGAAGGGCGGCCGGACGGAGCGGTTTCGCTGCAGGCCACGCTGGACCATCTGCGCCTGATGGCGGCAGCGACGCCGCTGCCGTTGAACGCCGATTTCGGCGATGGCTTCGGTGAAACGCCGCAGAAGGTGCAGGAGGCGGTGGCCGCGGCGATCGACACCGGCATCGCGGCGTTGTCGATCGAGGATGCCAGCGGCGTCGCCGATGCACCGCTGCGTCCGATCGATCAGGCGGTGGAGCGCCTGCGCGCTGCCCGTGCAGCCATCGACCGCGCGGGCGGCGACGTGCTGCTGGTTGGCCGTGCCGAGAACTTCTTCGTCGGCGTGCCGGATCTGCCGGACACCCTGCAGCGCCTGCGCGCCTATGCCGAGGCCGGTGCAGACGTGCTGTATGCACCTGGCATCAGCACGCGCGAGCAGATCAGCGCGGTGGTTGCCGCCGCAGGGTCGAAGCCGGTGAACCTGCTGGTCGGTGGGCCGACACCGCTGAGCCTGCAGGACATCGCCGCACTCGGCGTGCGCCGGGTCAGCCTGGGCGGTGCGCTGGCGCGTGCGGCGTGGGGTGGGCTGATGCAGGCGACCCAGCCGATCGTGCAGGACGGCCGCTTCGACGGCCTGCAGCAGGCGGCTTCCGGGGCCGCGTTGAACGCGCTGTTCCGTTGAGCGAAATCCCGGTGCAGTCCCAGACCAGCAGGGATAGTAGATCCACGCCATGCGTGGATGGATATGCCTGCGATTACAGCGCTTCCATCCCACCCTTGGGCAGCGTCACCCCAGGCTCCAACGCTGGCAGCAGTTGCCGCAGCAGCGCGGGATTGTCCAGCAACGCAGCACCGTCAATGAAACTCCATTGGGCTGTGCCGACGCGGCGCACGGCGAGCATGAACGAGGTGCTGCGCATCGGCGCCTCGCGCACGCGCAGCAGCGACTGGCGTGGCACGAAGCAGACTTCCTCATCACCGGCTGCATAGGTGTGGCCCGGCACGCCGGCCTCGTCGCTGATGATGGTGACCCCGGCCTTGCGCAGCTCTTTCAGGGTGTCGCGAGTCATACGCGCATAGGCCTCATCGCCCCCGGCCAGGCGCTTCAGGCTGGGATGGGTTCGGGCGATGATCAACTCGGCATCGCCGCGGGCGAATGCGCCCATCATCGCCTGCACGTCCTGGCGCAATGCGGCCGAGTCTTCCGGACTGAGCTCACCGGCCAGCGCTGGCGCAACGGCCATTGCCATCGGCAGGGCCAGCAGAAGGGCGAGCAGGTATCGGTGCATCGTCGGGTATCTCAGCGGGAACCGCCGCACTATACGGCGGATGCGGAAACAGCGTCCCACGCATGGCGCTGGTGTCCCGGGCGCCATTACCTACTATTGGTAGGTAGTGAATTCCGGACATCCCCCATGCACACCCTCATCGTTACCGCCCATCCTGAATCCGCCGCGTTGACCCATGCCATCGCCAGACGCATCGGCGAAGCCATCACCGCAGCGGATGCCGCCAATACCGTGACCCATGCCGATCTGATGGCCGAAGGCTTCGATCCGCGCTTCAACACGCACGACCAGGCGCTGTTCCGTGGCACCGGCGCACCTCCAGCCGACGTCGCCGCCGAGCAGGCGCGGCTGGATGCTGCCGACACGCTGGTACTGGTCTACCCGCTGTACTGGTGGTCGTTCCCCGCGCTGCTGAAGGGCTGGATCGATCGCGTGTTCACCCAGGGCTGGGCCTACCAGGACGGTGCAGACGGCAAGGTGCAGAAGAAGCTGCAGCGGTTGCGCGTGCACCTGGTCGGCATCGGTGGAGCCGGCGCGGACATGATCGAACGGCGCGGTTACGGCGCGGCGATGAAGACGCAGATCGACATGGGCATCTTCGACTACTGCGGCGCGCACGTGCTGACGTCAGACCTGCTGCTGGATGCCGATACCGGTGCGGCCGAAACGCATCTGCAGACCGCGCTGGCGATCGGCCGTAAAATCGGAACTCCGATGCACTGATCGCCGTGTTCCGCCGATGCCTGCCAACGCCGCTCCCACGCGACGCCGATTGACCCGCGAGCAACGCGCCCGCCAGTTGCTGGACGTGGCCTGGGCGCTGGTTGGCGAAGAAGGCACCGACGCGTTGACCCTGGGTCGGCTGGCCGAGGCCGCGGGCGTGACCAAGCCGGTGGCCTACGATCACTTCGTGACCCGCAACGGCCTGCTGGCCGCGCTCTACGATGACTACGACGGCCGCCAGACGGTGGTCTTCAACGAGCGCATCGGCCGCGCACGGGCGCAGTTGGCCGATCGTGCGGCGGCCATCGCCTCCGGCTACATCGACTGCATCCTCAGCCAGGGCAGTGAAGTGCAGGGCATCCTCGCCGCGCTGGTGGGCGCTCCGGAACTGCACGAGGTACGGCGGCGTTACCAGCAGGATTTCATCGACAACTGCGACGCCTGGCTGGGCCCGTTTGCTGCCGACGGCACGGTATCGCTGGCGGGACGCTGGGCGATTCTCGGTGCGGCCGAAGCACTGTCCGAGGGTGTGGCTGCGGGCGCGCTGGACAAGGCCGACGCCGGGGCCGAACTGCAGCGCTTGATTGTGGCGACGGTCAAGCGGCGCTGAGCCGCTCAGGCGTCGGCGGTGCTGTCGGCCAGCGCCGCGAACCCGGCGGCCAGCCGCTCGCGCACAAGGGCATCGCGTGCGTCGCGGCTTTCAGAACCCAGCACCACGGTGATCAGGCGTACCGGCTGATCCCGCCCGGGCACTGCCCGGCAGGCGGTGGCGGCCAGGCAGAAGCCTGCGGCCTGGGTGTAGCCGGTCTTCAAGCCATCCACGCCGTCATCGCCAAGCAGGGCGTTCTGGTTGCTGCGGCTGAAGCTGCCGTGCGCGAACATGCGCTGCGCGGTGATCGCCAGGATCTGCGGATGATCGTTCAACAGGCAGGCGGCCAGCACCGCCATGTCGCGCGCGCTGGACGCATGGTGCGGCGTGGTGATGCCGGACACGCTGGCGAACCAGCTGCTGCGCAGGCCGAGCTGGCGTGCGTGCCGGTTCATGCGCTCCAGGAACGCAGGCTGCGATCCGTCCACGTGGCGCGCGATGGCCAGCGCCGCGTCATTGCCGGAGACGATCATCAACCCTTCCAGCAGGCGCGCGAGCGTGACCGTCTCGCCGGGCACCAGGCCCATGCGCGTTTCATCATCGGCCACCGCGTGCACATCCCCGGCGGCGATGGTGACCGCTTCGTCCCACGCGCCTCCGTTCTCTTCGACGCATTCGTATGCCGCATAGGCGGTCATCAGCTTGGTCAGCGAGGCCGGTTGCCGCGCGATGTCCGCGTTGTGCTGATGGACCACCGCGAAAGTTGCCGCATCGAGGGTGATCGAGGACAACGGCGCGCGCTCAGTAGCAGGAGACGGCATGGATGGGCCGATGGAGGAGGGCCTGCAGGATAGCCCGCGGCGGCTGCATGAAGCTGCAATATTGAAACGATATAACGTACCGTCATTGTGGGCCGCCGTTGGCCCGACGGGACATCCGATGACTGCACGCATGCCACGCCGTTGGCTCCATTCCTCGCTGCTGCTTGCGTTGGCTACGCTGGGTGGCTGCCAGCCCAACCTGCGCGCCGAGGCTGTTGCTTCCGGCCCAGCGCGCCCGCACAACGTGATCGTGATGATCAACGACGGTGCCGGTTGGGGTACCTGGGACGCCGCCGCCTACTGGCAATACGGCAGCCGCGAAGGGGCGCCGTATGCGGATTTTCCGCAGCGCTTGGCGGTGACCACCTTCCCGTTGAACGCCAGCAGCCAGCCGACCCGCGACAACGCGCAGACCCTGGGCTACGACGCGGGAAAGGCCTGGGACAGCGAACCGGTGCCGGCGCAGGACCTGCCATTCGTCGGCTACCAGTACCTGGCCGCGGTCGCCACCGATAGTGCTGCGGCCGGTACGGCGCTGTCCTCGGGCATCAAGACCTACAACAACGCCATCAATTACAGCAACGATGGCAATCCGGTCGAGTTCAACACGCTGCGCGCCAAGCGGCTGGGCATGGCGACCGGTGTGGTGACTTCGGTACCGTTCGCGCATGCCACGCCGGCCGCGTTCGCGGCGCAGAACGAATCGCGCAACAACTATCACGCCATCGCGCACCAGATGCTGGCGCAGGGCCACATGGACCTGGTGATGGGCACCGGCGGTCCCGGCTACAGCGTTGATGGTCGCGCCTGTGACGAGAGTGCCGGCGCGGCCAAGGCCGAGGGCTGCGCGAACCCGTGGGAATGGGTGTCGCAGCAGGATTGGCAGCAGCTGGAAGCGGGCAGCACCATTGCCGGCAATCCGTCGGGGCCGTGGCGCCTGATCCGCAGCAAGGAGGCGTTCGCCGCGCTGGCGCAGGGACGGCTGCCGGCCGACCGGCCGCTGATCGGCGTGCCGCGCGTGGCCAACACGCTGCAGCAGGCGCGCCAGCTGCAGGTGCTGGGCAAGGATGCGGCCACGCCTTCCGGTGTGAGGAAGATCGACAGCGTGCCGGATCTTGCGACCATGACCCGTGGCGCGCTGCAGTTCCTGCAGCAGCGTTCGACCAAGGGCCTGTTCCTGATGGTGGAAGGCGGCGCCACCGACTGGGCGGCGCATACCAGTGCCTGCGGCACCGAATGGCACTACGGCCAGTGCAGCGACCAGCCGCAGTACGGCCGGCTGATCGAGGAAACCGTGGAGTTCAACGACGCGGTGGCGGCGGTGGTCGACTGGATCGAGCGCAACGGTGGCTGGGAGCGCAACCTGCTGATCGTCACCACCGACCACGACAACAGCATGCCGATGGGCCCGGATGCACAGAACGTCGCCTTCGAGCCGGTGCGCAACAACGGCCGTGGACGCATGCCCGGGATCAGCTTCCGTCCCACCGGCAACCATTCCAATGCACTGGTGCCGTTGTGGGCCAAGGGTGCGGGCGCGGAACTGCTGGGCCAGCGCGTGCGGGGCGTCGATGCCGGTTACCGCCAGCATGTGCGCTGGAACGACGGCAGCTACATCGACAACACCGATGTGGCTGCGGCGGTGCAGGAAGCGCTGCAGCGTTAGGGGTGTGCCGGCCGCTGGCTGGCAGCTGCAGGTTTCCCGGTCGGCGAGGTTGCCGGCCAGCGGCCGGCACTACCGGGGGCGGTGCTGGGCGGCGGCGTCGGCGACGGGCTGGCCAGCTGGCGTGCCAGCTCGGCACTGGCCACGTGGCCGTGCAGGAACAACAAGCCGCTGAAGATGTTCATGAGCGTGCCTCCACTTGAGTGGATTGCACGATACGGGCAGCATGGAAGGGCAAAAAGCGACATTTCCGCAAGCATGCCTTGAGAGGAATTCAAGCCTGATGTCCCGCCCTCCGCTCCATGCCCTGCAGGGCTTCGTGGCTGCTGCCCGGCTCGGCAACCTGTCGCGCGCGGCGGCGTCGATGAACCTGACCGTCAGTGCGCTCAGCCATCAGATGCGGCAACTGGAAGAACGGCTCGGGCAGCCGCTGCTGATCCGCCAGCCGCGTGGTGTCACCCTCACCCTTGAGGGGCAGCGCCTGCTCGACCAGGTCGGACCGCATCTGGATGCGATCAACGAAGCCTTCCAGCCCTATGCCGCACGTGCCGAGCACGTGCTGACGATCAGCGCGGTGCCGTCGATGGCGTCGGCCTGGCTGGTGCCGCGCCTGGGTCACTTCGTGGCTGAGCATCCACAGATCGAGATCAACCTGCAGTCGAGTGAACGCCTGATTGATTTCGAGCGGCAGCGCCAGTTCGACGCCGCGCTGCGTCTGGGCAGCGGGCAATGGCCGGGCCTGGTGGTGGAACCGCTGTTCGACGAGTGGCTGGTGCCGATGGCGAGCCCGGCGCTGATCGAACGCATGGGCGGCATTGACAGTGTGCCGTTGACCCGGTGGCCGCTGCTCGGTGATCCGGACGGCGCGTGGGGCGCCTGGTTCGCGTTGAGCGGGCAGAGCCCGCCGTCGCGTTTCGTGGCGGTGCTGGATGATTCGGAGGCGCACCATCGCGCCGCTCTGGATGGCGTGGGCGTAGCGCTCGGGCGGGTGACGCGGGCGCGGCTGCTGCTGGATTCGGGCCAGCTGGTCGCACTGTCCAGCCAGCGCCTGAAGACCGACTGGCCGCATTGGCTGGTGTACCCGCAGCGCTCGGCCAGCCATCGCGGCTTCCTCGCGTTCCGCGACTGGCTGCATGCGCAGGCCGCCGAGCATGTGCGGCACATGGCAGACGCACATCTATAGCGCCGAGCCATGCTCGACCATTGCATCTGGATCTGTAGCGTCGAGCCATGCTCGACTGCTGGTGCTCTACAGTCACCGAACCAGCGTGACTGCCTGCCCGGCACGCGCGAACGCTGCCTCAAGCAACGGGCCGGCCTTGATCGCCTCCACTTCCTCGAACAACGCCCGCAATGCATCGGCCGGGCGTGAGGCCGGCGCCGCCACTGCCTGCTGGAGCGCGGTGAAACGGCCGGCCAGCACACGGTGGCCGGGATGCACCTGCGCCCATGCTTCCAGCGGCTGGCGTACACCGGCGGCGGCATCCAGGCGCTGCTGATCGAACAACGTGATGGCCGCCGCCGAGGTCTCCGCCCGCTCGATCGTGGCGTGGCGCAGTTCGCGACTGAGGAACAGGTCATAGGCCGCGCCACGCCCCACCGCGATGCACAGCCCCTCGCGATCCAGGTCGGCCACCTGCTGCGCAGGGCTGTCCTCGCGCACCAGATAGGTGCCTTCGATCTCCACATACGGAGCACTGAAGGCAATGCGGTCGGCGCGTGCCGGATCGATGGCCAGGAAGGCCAGATCCCAGCCGTCTTCGCCTGCTGCCTCGACCACCGAGGCTGCGGCATCGTGGCAGGTGAAGCGAGCCTGCACCCCCATCCGTTGCGCCAATGCGGTAGCCAGTTCCAGTGAGGGGCCGCGCGGTGAGCGCGCATCGCCCTGTGCCAGCACCGGGTTGCCCAGGTTGATCGCCACGCGCAGGAAACCGTGTGGTGCCAGCGTACTTCGGTGGTCGGCCAGGGACATGCGGGACTCCACGGGGCAGGGGAGATCCAGCATGCCAATAACGGTGTCCGCGTGGCGTGGAATCAGCCGCGCGCGGCGAAGGTGCCGTGGAAGCCCAGTGGTACCGCATAGGGCAGCCAGGCCTGTGCCAGCGGACCGTCGTCCAGGTGGCGGGCATCGAGCACCGCCAGGCCGCTGCGCTTGTTCACCGGGTCAAGCAGGGTGCCGATCAGCCAGCCATCATCGGCGTTGCGGCTGCCCGGGCGCGGTACGAACACATGCTCTTCGGCCATGATGTCCGCCCCGTAGTTCCAGAGCTGGCGGCGTCCGTGCTCGATCTCGAACGCGGCCACCGCGTTGAAGTACGGCGCAGTGGCCGTGCCGTCGATGGTCGGCGCATACAGCCGTGCGCCACGTGTGTTCGCCGAGCGCGGGTCGAACAACGGGAACTCCATCGCGCTGATGCCCAACGTCTGCCAGCGGGCCTGTCCACGACGCAGGTCCAGATGCAGCTCGACCAGGCTGGCGCCACTGTTGGCCGCGTGTGCGCCATCACCGGCCATCGCTTCCTTCATCGGCGAGCGCGCCTCATTGATGTCGTCGTGGCGCACTGCGCGCAGCACGATGCCGCCATCGCGGGTGAACGCGTCGCCGAAGTGGTAGATCGCCGCGAACGGGGCCTCGAACCATTGCGCCTTGTCCGGCGCATCCTTGGCGACCACCGCGATGCGCACCGGACGCTGCGGTGCGAACTGCATGCGCTCGAAGAAGCTGCCACCTGCGCCGGTGAAATCGAACGGCATCATCACGAACACCAGGTGCTGGTCGGTCATCGCGAAGGCATGCAGGTAGCCATGCTCGGGTGTTTCGATCACATTGGCGCTGCGCAGCTGGCCGTCCGCACCGATGTGCCAGACCAGCAGGCCATGGCCCCCCATCAGGCTGATCGAGCCGAAGTTCCAGAGGCTGCCGTCGCGGTCGCGCAGCGGGTGCGCCGAGAACGGCAGTGCAGCGAGGTCCGGACGCCAGGTCACCGGACCCAGTGTCTGCAGCGAATCGGGATCCACTTCGAACGCCGAGCCGGACTCGCACAGCGCGAACAGGCGGCCATTGATCATGGCTACCGAGGTGTTTGCCACGTTGGCATCGTCGTTGTTTCGAACTGCCAGCGCACCGGGAACGCTGGTGCCGGCAGCCGGATACTGGAAGCGGCCGGCCTTCTGTTCACGGGTGAATTTCGGCGTGGCGACCATACGCCCGTGATGGATCAGGCTGCCGTCACCATTGAAGCGCCAGCCATGCACCATGCCGTCGCCGTCGAACCAGTGGTCATAGCGGAAGCCATCGCGCTCGGTCCACGCCGGGCCGTTGCGGTACAGCGTACCGGCCAGGCCTGACGGCAGCTTTCCCTGCAACTGCACGGTGGCCGGGCCGAGGCTTTCGCTGCCGACGCTGCGCCAGCCGAGCAGCCACGGGTGTTCCTGCATGCCCTGCGCGAACCGCGTCGGGTCGCCGGCGAAGGCGGGAGCGCTGCGCAGCGCGGTGGCGCCCAGGGCCAGGCAGGCACTGCTGCTGAGCAGGGTACGAAGGAAGCGGCGACGGTCCATGGTGGCCTCGGGTATGGATGCGGAATCAGCGCAGGGTGATGTCGATGGCGGTGCCGGCGGCCGGCACGTCGACGCTTGCCTCGTCGAAGGTCGGCTTGCGCATCACCTGCGGGTTGTTGCTGAAGCCGTAGCCTTCCACCGGCATCCCGACCAGGTTGGTGTCGAGCTTGCCGTTGTCGTTCTCGTCGTGGGTGAGCAGCACGGCATAGCTGCCGGCCGGCACGCCCTTGAACGTGAAGTGGGCACTGTCGCCGCTGGGCGCCGCCTGCTGGGCCTGCACGGGCTTGGCCTTGCCGTCCCAGGCGGCGGCGTTGTCGACCAGCGCAACGCGCAGGGTGCCGGTCTGCGCGCGGACGTCGTGCACGGTCACGGCCAGGTCGGCGGCGTGGGCACTGCCGACCAGGGCCAGGGCAGTCAAGGCAGTGCTGAGCAGGGCGGTGCGGATCATGGCAGTGGCTCCGGAAGTGTGTGTGGCGGTGTGGAGCCAGTCTGCGTGGGGCGCTGCACCGGGTTCAGGGCCAGTGGTCATCGATTCGACGTGCCAGAAGTCACTTTCTGCGCCGGACCCATTGCCGCCGGCGTGCGCGGCCGTCAGCATCTGGCCATGCCCAGCCTGTTCCGCCATCTGTTGCGTCCGCTCAGCCTCGCCGGCCTGGTCACCGTGCTGGTGGTCGGCCTGTCGTTCGCAGTGCAGCGCAGTGGCGCCGGGCTGAGCCTGCTGTTGCTTGCTGTGTTCCTGCTGCTGTTCGTGGTGCACGGCTGGGCGTCGATGCCATCCCGCGTGCGCGTCGCCGCTGCGGTGTTGCAGGCGCTGCTGGCGGTTGTGCTGGTTGCGCTGCAGCCGCGTACCGGTACCGCCCCGGTGCTGCTGGTGGTGCTGGTTGCACAGCTGGCCGAACACTGGCCGCCGCGCTTCGTGCTGGGCGTTGCGCTGCTGGCCAACCTGGCGGTGTACGCCGTGCTGCGCCACAGCGGCTTCAGCCAGCCGCTGCTGCTGGTGCTGCTGTATGGCGGTTTCCAGGCCTTCGCCGCGCTGACCGCGCACTATGCGCGCAGCACGGCGCTGGCCCGCGATGACCTGGCCCGGGTCAACGCCGACCTGCTGGCCACCCGCGCGCTGCTGGCCGACAGCGCGCGCGATGCCGAGCGCCTTCGCCTTGCGCGCGAGCTGCACGATGTGGCCGGGCACAAGCTCACCGCGATGCGGCTCAACCTGCGCGCCCTGGCCGCTGACCCTGCGCTGGCCGGCCGCGAAGGGCTGGTGCTGGCCGAACAGTTGTCCGGCGAGTTGCTGGCCGACATCCGCCAGGTGGTGCAGTCGATGCGCGATGATCGCGGCCTCGATCTGGCCACCGCGCTGCATGCGCTGGCCGCACCCTTCCCACGACCGAAGCTGCAGCTGCAGATCGGCGACGGGGTGCGCGTGGCTGACCCATTGATGGCCGAGACCGTGCTGCGGCTGGTACAGGAAGCCCTGACCAACGCCGCCCGCCACGGCAATGCGGACACCGTGTGGCTGACGATCAGTGAAGAGGATTCCCAGTTGCGTATCGATATCCGCGATGACGGCCAGCGCGCCGAACGCATCCGCGAGGGCAATGGCATCGCCGGCATGCGCGAGCGTCTGGCGGCCGTACAGGGGCGGCTGGAGTTGGCCCGAACGGCGCAGGGCGGCATGCATCTGACCGCGCGGTTGCCGGCATGAGTGCCGCCATGATCAGGGTGGCGCTGGCCGATGACCAGGCGCTGGTCCGCGCCGGCCTGCGCGCCCTGTTACAGGGGCTGGGCGTAAACGTGGTGCTGGAGGCCGAGGATGGCCAGGCCCTGCTGGATGCGCTGGATACGCAGCGCGTGGACGTGGTGCTCAGTGACATCCGCATGCCCGGGCTGGATGGGATCGAGGCACTGCGCCAGCTGCGGGCGCGCGGCGATGCCACGCCGTGGCTGCTGCTGACCACCTTCGATGAAAGTGATCTGCTGCTGCGCGCCAGCGAGGCCGGCGCACAGGGCTTCCTGCTCAAGGATGCCGCGCCGGCCGACCTGCGCGAGGCCATCGAACGCGTTGCCGCTGACGAGACCCTGCTGCTGCCGGTCAGTACCGATCCGGTGCGCGCGCGTTACCGCTTCCACGACGAAGCGCCGCCCACCGATACCTTCGGCGAACGTGAAGTGGCAATCCTGCGCCTGCTGGCCGGGGGCTACAGCAACAAGGAGATCGCGCGCAGCCTGTTCCTGGCCGAGGGCACGGTGAAGAACTACGTGTCCGCCATACTCGACAAGCTGGGCACCCGCGATCGCACCCGTGCAGTGCTGAAGGCGATTACCCTGCGCATCATCTGAGTGGACGTGGCAAGGAATGTCAGTGAACCCGATCCTGCATGTGGAAATCCCGGCCAGTGACCTGGACCGGGCCATCACGTTCTACCAGCGATGGCTGCAGGTTGCGGTGGACGAACCCATCGTGCTGCACGACTGCCGGATGGCCCATCTACCGTTTTCCGATGAGGCCGCCGGTGCCAGCATTGCGCTGGTGCACGGCGCGGACTATCTGCCTTCCGAGCAGGGCGCGCGCATCTACATCGGCGTCGATGACCTGGATGCCAGCCTCGAGCGTGCGCTGCAGGCCGGAGCCGAGCTGCGCTTTGGCCCGGCCGACGCCGGCGACTGGCGCGTGGCCGAGATCCGCGACAGCGAAGGCAACCGTATCGCATTGCAGGCGCGCACAGCGCCGTAACGTCAACGCTGCGGTGCGCGCAAGTGTTGAGTCTAGCTTGCTCGACTGATTTTGACGTCGCCGTAGATGCATCAGTCGAGCAAGCTCGACTCTACAGCGTCGCGGCGCGTGAGCGCTGCAGCCAGTCGTTGATTGCGGGATCCAGCCGCGGGTCGTCCGGAAGCTGGATGCCGAAGCGCTGCTCCAGCACGTCGCGCACATCACCCACATCATGCAGCGGGCGCTTGTCCGGTGCCTGTCCGGGGCGGTACTCGGTGTAGTTGCCGCTGCCGATGGTGCGGCGCCAGTCCGGCCCGGTCAGCGACGCGCGCAACTGGCCGGGGAAACTGGAATCGGGATGGGTACATACGTACCAGTTGCCCACCACGTTGTCGATCGGCGCCGGCGCCTGCAGATCGAAGCGGTACATCACCCGCCAGCCGTCGCTGGATTCGGCCGACAGCATGAAATCACCGCCGTCTTCCAACCGCTGCAACAGATAGCGTTCGTGCGGGGTGGCCTGCGGCTGCGGGTCATGCAGGCGCAGCGGTACGGTCGGGGTCAGGCTGCCAAAACCGGCATCCACCAGCCAGTCATCGCCGTCCACGTGCACGCGCAGCAGCAGATGGGTACGCGCGGTCAGTTCGCCGTCCTGGGCGGCCAGCAGTACGCGCGCGCTCAATGGCTGGGCATCGAAGCCCAAGGCCTGCAGCAGCGCCAGCAACCCACCATTGAGCTCGAAGCAGTAGCCACCGCGGCGCTCGTCAAGCAGCTTGCGCTGCACGCTGTCCAGGTCGATCGGCACCGCATCGCGCAGCAGGCAGCTGAGGGTTTCGAAGGGCAGCAGTGCGTTGTGGCGCTGCTGTAGCAGGGTCAGGCCGGCCAGGGTCCGTGGTGGCGGCGCATCCAGCTGCAGGCGCTGCAGGTAGCGGGGGACATCGAGCCTCGTCATGGGGGCACCGGGCGGGGAAGGGAGGTCCACTGTGCTCCCCCAACCGGGGTTGAGGTCAAGCACGGCGGCCGTGTCATGCGCCCGTCGCCTGCACCCGGTACAAAGACCGCGTCCGCCAGTGACGGGGGACGCAGACGAAAAAAGGCCTAAAGTTGACCTGAATCCGGCCGATACAGGTGCGTCCTTCCGCCTGGAGTCTGTCATGTCGGCCGTTGTCCCCCACCTCCGGTCCCTGCGCACGCGTCTTGCCACGTTGCGCTCGGCGTCCCCCGGCCTGCTGCTGTGGCTGCAACCACACCGGCTCAGCGTGGCCAACAAGCTCAAGGCGACCCTGTGGGTCTGTGGCCTGGGGCTGGTGGCGATCGCCGCTGTCTACGCCTGGACTGGCCATGCCAACGCCCTGGCCGCGCGCAGCCAGGCCAGCTACCAGCGCGGCAGCGATCTGGCTGCCAGCCTGTCCACGCGGGTGGCCGAAGCGCGCCGCCTGCAGACCCAGTATGCACGCAGTTTCGATGATGCTGACCGCAGCCAGTTGCTGGCAACACAGAAGGCCCTGCAGGCTGACCTGCAGGCGCTTCGCGCGATGCCGATGGACGCCGGCCGGCGCAAGGCGCTGCAGGTGCTGACCGAATCGGCCGACGCGTTCTCGCAGGGTGTCGCCGCCCTGTTCGAACGGGTCGACGAGATGGGCCGCGGTGAGGCCGGCCTCGCTGCACAGCTGCAGCAGGCCGCCGAAACCCTGCAGGCGCAGGTGGATGCGCTGCAGCGGCCGTCGCTGGCCCTGTCCCTGCAGAAGATGCGAAGGCAGGAGGCCCTGCTGCTGCTCGACGGTGATTCCACCCACGCCGACCGCGCCAGCGAGGAAAAGCTGCCGTTCGACCTCGCGCTGGCGGGCTTGCCCGCGGATGCGCAGGACGCCCTGCGCACCGGGATGGAGGGCTATCAAGGCGCCCTGCTGGGGTATACCGCTGCCCGCGTCGGCCTGGATGTGGAAGCGCAGTCGCTGCTGGATACCGCCGCGGGCGTAGCGCCGGCGCTTGCCGCTTTCCAGCAGGCGCAGGTGGTAGCGCTGGCCAAGGCGCAGGCGCGCCAGCAGGTCGGCGCGCGCACGATGAGCGTGCTGTTCGCACTGACCCTGCTGCTGGTGGCCGGCGTGCTGATCACCAGCCTGGTGCTGGTGCTGCGTGCGGTGCGCCAGCCGATCCAGGACACCCTGCGTTTCGCCAGCGACATCGCCGACGACCGCCTCGACACCACCCTGCGCGTCTACAACGCCAACGATGAGATCGGCCAGCTTGCCCAGCGCCTGGTCGACATGCAGCAGCGCCTGCGCGCGCGCATCGAGACCGAACGTGCTGTGGCGCGCGGCAACACCCGCGTGCGCCAGGCGCTGGACAGTGCGCAGACCGGGCTGATGGTGGTCGATGCCGAAGGCCTGGTGGCGTACGCCAATCCGGCGCTGCTGGAGCAGTTTGAACTCCAGGTTGAAGATCTGGTGGGGAGCGATGCGGTGCGCCTGCATCCGGCACTGGTAAGCCTGGCCGGCGTGCGACAACGCGAAGAACGCGAGATCGGCCATTGCGGTGTGCGCTATCAGCTGATCGCCAATCCCATTGTCGACGAGGGGCATTTCCTCGGCGTGGCGGTGGAATGGCGCAGTCGCGCGCTGGAAACCCTGCTGGAAACCGAAGTGGCAGCCCTGGTCGACGCGGCCGCGCACGGTGACCTGCACGGTCGCATCGCGCTGGAGGGGAAGCAGGGCTTTGTGCGTACGTTGTCGACCAGCATCAATCGTCTGTTGACCACCTTCGAGACCAATCTTGGCGATCTGCAGGCGCTTCTGGCCGCGCTGGCCCGCGGTGACCTCAGCGTGCGCATGGAAGGTGAACTGCAGGGCGTGTTCGCGCGCATGCGCGACGATGCCAACGCCACCGTCGCGCAACTGGGCCGCATCGTCACCCGCATCCAGCAGGCCACGTCCAGCCTCGATACCGGTGTTGGTGAGATCGTCGCCGGTCACCATGATCTGTCGCAGCGTACCGAACAGCAGGCGGCCAACCTGGAAGAGACGGCAGCGTCGATGCACGAGCTGACCGACACTGTTGGCCGCAATGCCGATGCCGCGGGCCGTGCGGATGCGCTGGTCAAGGGCGCGGCGGCAGTGGCCCAGCGTGGCGGCGAGGCGGTCGGCCAGGTGGTGGCAACCATGCATGGCATCAGCGAAGCCTCACGGCGGATCGGTGACATCACCCAGCTGATTGATGGCATCGCCTTCCAGACCAACATTCTCGCGCTGAATGCTGCGGTGGAAGCGGCGCGTGCCGGAGAGCAGGGCCGCAGCTTCGCCGTCGTGGCTGCCGAAGTGCGCCTGCTGGCACAGCGCAGTGCGGAGGCGGCCAAACAGATCAAGGGATTGATCGAGGATTCGGTGGCGCGTGTGGGCCAGGGCAACCAGCAGGCCGAACAGGCCGGCACCACGATGGGCGAGATTGTCGGCAGCGTGCAGCAGCTGGCGGATCTGCTGGCCGGAATCCGCAGCGCGTCGCAGGACCAGCATGCCGGCATCGCACAGGTGAACCAGACCATCGTGCAGATGGAAGCCAGTACACAGCGCAACGCCAGTCTGGTGGAAGAGGCGGGGGCCTCGACCGCGCAGATGCAGGCGCAGGTGCATGCCCTGGCAGAAGCCGTGGGCGCGTTCCGTCTGCAGTCGATGCCACAGGCGCGCGCTGCGGCTTGATCCTGCTCCGGTAGTGGGCGGGGGGGGGGGGGGGGCGGCCCCCGGCAGCACCGCCGGCGCGCGCGCCCCCCCGCGGGGCGGCGGG
>NZ_JAWIRR010000004.1:168157-185671 GCF_036320065.1 Stenotrophomonas sp. SMYL8 | reverse complement strand
TGGACCCTGCCCCGGTCTGGCCGCCCGGGGGCCGGCACCGTCGATGATCATGCCGGCCAGCGGCCGGCACTACCCTTGTGGCTCAGTACACGTCGCGCCGGTAGCGCCCGGTCTCCAGCAGCGTTTCCACAACCTCATCGCCCAGCGCAGCGCGCAGCACCTGGTCCACGCCTTCGGCCATGCCCTGCAGCGAGCCGCAGACATGAATCACCGCACCACGCTGCATCCATTCGCGCAGCGCATCGGTGGCGGCATGCAGGCAATCCTGCACGTAACCACCTTCGCCATCGCGCGAGAACGCCAGGTCCACCCGCGCGAGATGGCCATCGGCCTGCCACGCTTCGATCTCGTCGGCGAACAGGAAGTCGTGCGCGCGCTGGCGCTCACCGAACAGCAGCCAGTGCCCGTGCTCGCCTGCATGGGCAGCTTCGCGCAACAGGCTGCGCAGACCCGCGATGCCGGTGCCGTTGCCGATCAGCACCATCGGCGCACCGCCAATGCGATGGAAACCGGGGTTGCGATGCACACGGGCCACGATGCTGGCACCGACCGGGGCATGCAGCGCCAGCCAGCCCGAGCCCAGCCCGGCTCGACCCGACAGGTCATGCACCAGGCGCACTACCAGTTCCACCACTTCATCACTCGTGGAGGAGGCGATGGAGTATTCGCGTCCGGGCAGCGTTGGCAATCCGGACAGCCACAGGCAGGCATCCTGCACCGCCAGTGCGGCGTCGGCCTCGGGCAGCTCGCGTTCACTGGCCAGCGCCAGCAGGGTGCGTGGGTGGCCGTCCACCAGCAGCGGCTGCAGCGGATCCAACCCCTGTGCCTTCAACACGGCGCTGGCATGCCGTGCGTTGTGCCGGGGCGCGATATGCAGGATGTCGCCCGCCTGCCACTGCACGTCGGCCGGTGGCGCAAGACGGATGCGCCAGATGGCACCACCGATGCTGCCCGGATTGAGCCGGTCGCGGCCGAGGAGCCGCCACTCATGCATCTGCGTGGCCGCCGGCAGCACGCTGTCATCGGTGACGATGCCGGTCAGCGCGCCCAGCTGCAGCTGCCATTGGCGCAAGGCCGCTACCGAGGCGGCATCGACTTCGACGCGGTCGAACAACGGGCGCGCGCCGTTGCCGAGCAGCCAGCCATCAACCTGGCGACCGAAGCCGCAGTAGTGCGGGTACTGTCGGTCACCCAGCGCCAGCAGTCCAAACTGCAGGCCTGACAGGTCGAGTGTCTGTGCCATCAGCCGTCGTGCAGCGCCTCGCGCCGCATCCGGTGGCTCGCCGTCGCCGAAGGTGCTCAGTACCCACAGCACCTGCGCGGTGCGTGCCAGCTGCGCGGCATCAACGCGGGCCAGTGGCAGCACCTGCACCGCATGACCGGACGCCTGCAGCTGCGCGGCGGCGCGCCATGCCAGTTGTTCTCCCAGTCCACTCTGGCTGGCATGCACCACCAGCCACGGCGTACCACCGCCATCGGCAGGCGTTGCTGGCAGCGACTGGCGCAGGTCACGCGCGGCGCGCTGGCTGCGGCGGCGGTCCAGGTAGAGCATCCAGCCGGTGATGAAGAACAGGCTCATGCCCAGGCTGCTGAGCATCACCACGACACGCCCGGGCACGCCGAAGTAGCTGCCCGAGTGTAGCGCGAACACGCTGGTGGCCAGCTGCGCGCCGGCGCCCTGGCGCGCATAGGGGCGGGCATCGAGCGTGGCCCCCGTGCCTGGGTCCAGCTGCAGCAGATCATGCGCGCGGTCATGCTGGCCGCCGCGCTGCGACGGATCACCTGCCATCACCCGCACGTTCAGTGCCTGCCCCGGCTTCTCCGGCAGGCGCAGGTCGATGTAGCCGGTGCGCACGCCGGGCAGTGCGTACAGCGTGGCTTCGATGCGTTCCAGGTTCAGGGCGGCGTCGGTGGCGACCTTGTGCCTGGCGGCCGGTGCGACGCCCAGCAGGGTGTTGGCGGCACTGCGATACCAGTCGAACGACCACCACAGGCCGGTCAGCGCACTCATCAGGTAGATCAACAGCACCCAGGTGCCGACCACCGAGTGCAGGCTCCACAGGAAGCCACGGCCGCTGCGTTTCCATTCCACCGCCAGCCAGCTGCGCCAGTGCCACCAGCGCCGCGGCCAGCGCAGGTAGAGCCCGGACAGGGTGAAGAACAGCAGCGCGATGGCACAACTGCCGGTGATCCATTTGCCGCGCTCGCCGGCGGCGAGGTGGCGATGCAGATCCTCGACGAAATCGAAGAACGCCTGCCCGCGCAGGGCGCTGAAGCGCTCGCCGGTGTACGGATCGAAGTAGACCCAGTGTTCCTTGCCACCAGCGAAGCGCGCCACCGAGGGCCGTTGCCCGGTGGCATCCACGCGCAGGCGTTGCAGGGGGCGATCACTGCCGGCCTGCAGCAGCGGCACCAGTTCGCTGAGTTCAAGCGGAAGCTGGCCGTCGGCATGGTGCTCGGCGATCTCGGCGAAGCCGGGATTGGCCGCCCGCAGCAGTTCATCCTCGAAGGACAGCACGGCGCCGCTGAGGCCCATCACGGCCAGCACGGCACCGGCGGTGATGCCCAGCAGCCAGTGCAGTTGGAACAGGACGTTCTTGAACATCGAAGGAGGAGGGCCTGGAAGGCTGCCGCCCGCATCCTGCGCAACAGCAAATGAGAATTAGTCGCGGAATTCTCCGTGGCGCCCCGGCTGCGGTCAAGCAGGGGATATCGGCCGGGCGGCGCCCGGCACCCGCGGTAGTGCCGGCCGCTGGCCGGCAACCTCAGAAGCAACAGCCGAAGCAACAGCGGGTTTCCTGTGAGGAGGCGGGGGGGGGGGCCGGTTGCGGGGGACGGCGTGAATACGTCCATGTAGCCTCGGTCGCGCCATCCATGGCGCTCACGCCCCCTCAACCGGACCCACCCCGCCTTCGACAGTTTCCTGCGATCTGTCGGAAATACTTTTGGGGTCAGATCCGTTTTCCGCAGGAAAACGGATCTGACCCCGGAATTTCATTCGATATCTGACAGATGTGTCGACCAAGGTCGACACCTACCAACAGCCGCGAAGATCTGTCAGAGGTGGGGCGGTGTCGGAGTGCGGGGTGTCAGCCGCATGGATGCGGCTGCCAAGCTTACAGGGATGTACTTGCAGCGTCCCCGCACTCCGATACCGTCCCGCCAACCCACGGAATGCCCGCTTTGGCTGTTGCCGTTGCCGTTGCGTTGCATTGAGCAGGGTGCAGGGCTGCAAGCCCTGCAAAAAACACCCTCACTTCACCCAGCTGTCGATCTCGCCGTGGGCGAACGGCCCCAGCTTCGCCTTCACCAGCCGGCCCTGTGCATCGAACAGCACGCTGTAGGGCAGCAGGCCCTGCGTATTGCCCAGCTGCACGCTGGCATCGCGTGGCCCGGGTGTCTCGATCACGATCGGGTAATCCACCGGTACCCGCTGCAGGAAACCGCGCACGTCTTCCGGCGTATCCAGCGCCAGGCCAAGAACCTGCACACCGTTGTCGCCCTGGGTGTGGGCAAAGCGCGCCAGTTCAGGCATTTCTTCAACGCAGGGCGCGCACCAGCTGGCCCAGACATTGATCAACAGCGGGCGGCCGGCAGCGTGCTGGCGCAGGTCCAGCGGTCGGCCTTCAAGATCGGGCAGCGACAGCGCGGGCAGGCTGTCGCCGACCTGCAGGGCGGGTGCCACCGCCGCCACCGCAGGCGCCGCTGGCATGGCCTCAGGCGCAGCCGGCGCGGGAGCCAATCGATGCCCGGCCCACAGGCCGAGGCCGGCGGCCAGCACCGCTGTCCACAGCAGCGCTGGCCGTTGCCATTTCATCGTGCGGTGCGCAGCAGCGCTTCCTCGACCACCGCCTGGGTCAGCAGGGTCGGCAGCACGGTCGGCGGTGCGCCGGGGCCGTACACCACGTACAGCGGCACGCCCACGGCCTTGTGCTCTTCCAGGAACGTGGTGATCTGCGGATCGACGTTGGTGTAGTCACCGCGCATGTACACCGCGTTGGTGCGCTTGAGCAGTTCCTTGAACTCTGGGCGCGACAGCACGGCGCGCTCGTTGGCCTTGCAGCTCACGCACCAGTCGGCGGTCATGTTCACGAACACCACGCGGTTGTCGGCGCGCAGGCGATCCAGCAGCTGCGGCGAGTATTCGACCACGTTGTCAGTGGCCGCCTGTGCGGCACGCGCCGGCGCTGCCAGCTGGGTCACGCCCCAGGCCGGAACCAGGGCACCGATCGCCAGCAGCACGCCGAGCAGGGTGACGGCGCGCGAGCCGGTCCAGCGGTTGCGTTCAAACAGCCACAGACCGAAGGCCAGCAGCAGCAGGCCACCCAGCACCAGCGCCATGCCGTCCACGCCGCGCTGCTTGCCCAGCACCCACAGCAGCCACAGCACGGTGGCATACATCGGGAAGGCCAGCACGTGCTTGAGCGTTTCCATCCACGGGCCCGGCTTGGGCAGGCGGCGCGCCAGCGCCGGCACGAAGCCGATCAGCAGGAACGGCAGGGCCAGGCCCAGGCCGAGGAACAGGAACACGGTCATCGCCTTCAGCGGGGGGGCAATGAACGCGTAGGCAATCGCGCCGCCCATGAACGGGCCGACGCAGGCACTGCCGACCACGCAGGCCAGCGCACCGGTGAAGAAATCACCGGCCGGGCCACTGCGGCTGGCCAGCGACTGGCCGAGGTTGCCGATGCCGCCGCCGAGGGTGAACACGCCGGACAGGCTCAGGCCCACCGCGAACATGATGTAGGCCAGCGCCGCCACCACGCCCGGGTGCTGCAGCTGGAAGCCGATGCCGACGGCGTTGCCGATCGCGCGCAGGCCAACCATCAACGCACCGATCACCGCGAACGCGACCAAGACGCCCAGCGTGTACCAGAGGGCATGGCTGCGCGCGCGCTGCGGGCTTTCGCCACTCTGCGCCAGGCTCAGGACCTTCAGCGACAGGATCGGCAGCACGCAGGGCATCAGGTTCAGTACCAGGCCACCGGCCAGCGCCAGCAGCAGGACCCATACGAACGAACGGTCCGGATTCGGCGTGGTCACCGGCGGTCGCGTGCGCAGCGCGTTGTCGCCCTGTGCATCGGCGGCGAACTCACGGCTGGCGGTGCCGTCACCTGCAGCAGGGGCCGTTGCATCCGTATTGGGCACGGTTGGCAGCAGGCGCAGTGGCGCGCCGTTGGCGGCTTCGCGTGGTGCGCCGTTGGCAGCAGGCAGCGGGCTGATCACCTCATTGCGCGGTGGCGCCTGATCGGCGCTGCTGCTGACCTTCCCGGCCGGAATGGACAGCTTCACCCGGCGGGTCATCGGCGGGTAGCAGATGCCATCGGTCTGGCAACCCTGGAAGGTCACCACCAGAGTGCTGTCGACCGCATCGGCGATGGAGCGGCGCAGCGGCAGCGGCACTTCCACCTGGTTGAAGTACACCGAGACATCGCCGAAGTGTTCGTCGCGATGCGACTGTGCGGCAGGCCAGCGCAGCTTGTCGGCCAGCACCCCGGTGCTGCCGTCCAGCTTCACCGAAGTGCGGTCGCGATACAGGTAGTAGCCCGGCGCCGGGCTGAAGCGCAGCAGCAGGGTATTGCCGTCGCTGGCGATGGCGTCGAAGCCGAACGCCTGCTCCGACGGCAGCGGCAGCGCCTGGCTGTTGTTGGCCGCGCCCGGCAGGCGCAGGCCACCGCTGTTGCCGGCACCGGCCAGCGGGTTGTTGAACGGGCTTGCGGCACCGGCACGCGCGGCAGGCACCGCGGCCGCCGCACCGGCACTGGGCAGGGTGACCTGCACCACGCGCTTCTGCGGCGGGTAGCAGACACCGGCATCGGCGCAGCCCTGGTAACGCACTTCCAGGCTGATGGTGCCGGCGGCATCGGTCGGCGTGCCGGGCAGGGTGGCCTGCAGGCGTTCGCGATAGGTTTCGACTTCGCCGAAGAAATCGTCGTGGTGCTTGTCGCCCTTGGGCATCTGCAGCGCGCCGGCATTGAAGGCCGGATCCGCCTTGACGCCGGTGCGGTGGCGATACAGGTAATAGCCCGGTGCGATCTTGAACTGCAGTTGCACCTGGCCACGCTCGGCGGCGGTCGCGGTCAGTGCGAACGCCTGGTCCACCGGCAACAGGTCTTTCTCATCCAGGGCGAACGCCGGCAGCGAGAGCCACAACAGGGCGCACAAGGCGGCGCCACGCGCAAACAGAGTCTTCAATCAGTGTCCTCCCGGGTCTGTGCCCGGATCCAGTCCAGATACGCCGGCAGGCCGGCCCGGGTTTCGACCGCAATGCACTCCGGGAGTTCATACGGATGCAGTTCGACGATCCGGGCAATCGCGTCATCGACGCGACTCGCGGTGGTTTTCACCAGCAGCTGCAGCTCGGCGTCGGTGGTCACCTCGCCCTGCCAGCGGTAGGTCGACTGCGCGCCATCGAGGCGGGTCACGCACGCGGCCAGGCGCTCGCCGACCAGCGCGTGCGCGATGCGCTCGGCACTGGCCCGGTCCGGGCAGGTGGTCAACAGCAGCAGGACGGGATCGACGGTCGACATGACCGTCGAGTATAGGGCCGCCGCCGGGTCAGGGCCCGGCGGCGGCAGTGGACCGCTGCGTTGCGCGGTCAGTTGGCCAGCTGGCAGGAGGCCGGCTTGGCCGAGGTGAACAGGCCCGGGGTCGCCCACTCGGGGTGGTCGATGAACGGGTTGCGGTTGCCCTGGAAGCTGTAGATCACGTCGTTGCGGGCACGCTCGGCTTCATCCGGCGGATCGGACAGGTGCCAGTCGATCAGCGTCGAGAGCAGGCCCATGTAGGCCGGCGAACTGCTGGTCTTGACGATCCTGCTGCGGTCGTCGGTCAGCTCCAGGTCCGGCTCGGACTGGCCGGTGGCCGCATCCTTGCCGCCCTCGTAGCGGATCGCCATGTACATCACCGCACGCGCCATGTCGCCCTTGCGCTTGCCCCACACCTCGAAGGTGCCGGTGTTGCCGTCCGGCGTGCGCACCCAGTTGGAGTTGCCCGGGTAGCCGCCGCTGCCGCCGCCCTGGCCGTTGTTGGCCTCGGTGGCACGCTCGCCGCAGTTGGCGTCGCACTTGCCGAACGGCTTGTTGCCACGGTCGGCGTTCCACTGCGCGTCGGTCAGGTACAGCATGTGGGTGTCGGTGTACGGCGCGTACGGCAGGCCCTTGTCGCCGGTGGTGCTGGCAAAGCCCAGCGAGTTCGGCCAGGTGTGCTCGCGGTTGTACTTCAGGCCGCCGCCGCTGCCGGCGCGGTCGGTCACCTTGGCGTAGCTGCGGTTGCGGTACGCATCCAGGATCCTGCCGCTGTTGTTCGGATCCTCGTCGGCGATTTCCAGGATGGTCCAGGTGCTGGTGTCCGAGCCGCTGTACGGGTAGGCGGTGTGGCCCTTGATGGTGGCGTGCAGCGAGCAGCGCAGCTGGCTGGGGCTGCTGGTATTGACCTTGGAGTAGTAACCGGCCGGCACGCCCGGGTTGCCCGGGTCCGGATTGCCGCCGGTGCTGGCCACGGTGAAGGCGATGCGGCTGTCGGCGGCGGGGTGCGCCCCCTGCAGGTCGGTGATGCGCGCGGCGCGGATGTCGAAGCGGCAGGCTTCACCGGCCACCAGCGCGGTGTTGGTGGACAGCTTCACGCTGCGGCCGCTGGCCGGGTAGGTCAGCGGCACGCTGCCGGAGGTGCCGCAGCTCAGGGCGAAGGCGCCGCTGGCCAGGTTCACCGTCTCGCTGAACACCACTTCCAGGTCGGCGGCGGCCGGGAAGGTGCTGCTGCCCTGCGCCGGGGTGGTGGTGGAGACCGACGGCGGCGTGTTCGGGCCCGGGGTGCCGCCGCCGCTGAAGGTCTGGCCGTTGTTGCAGCTGCCGAAGGTCTGCCTGGCCGACTCGGCCCAGGTGAAGTGGGCGTACTGGCTGCCGCTGCCGGTCAGCTGCAACGAGGTGCCGGGGGCCGTGCTGTTGGTCTCGGCCACCGGAATGTTCTGGCTGGTCATGCCGGCGGCAGGGCCACCGGAGGCGGTGATGGCGCCCTCGTAGCTGAGGAACTGGACCACCTTGCCGCTGGCATCGACCAGGGCGATGCCGTCGTTCGGACCGTTCTGCAGGCCGTTGGTCGGGTAGCTGACCACGGCCAGGGTGGCGCTGCCGCAACCCGCGGCGGTGCCGGCCGGGACCGGATTGTTGGCGTAGACCGTGGCGGCTGAAGGATTGCTGCCGTTGTAGAGATAGAGGCGGTAGCCGGACAGGTCCTCGCCCGCGGTAGCGACCACTTCGATGGCTTCGCCGACGTCACCGGCGGCGGTGCTGTCGTCGTAGTGCAGTTCGTTGATGAAGACCTCGGCCTGGGCCGGCGCGGCGGCCAGCGCCAGCAGGCAGGCGGCGGCAAGCGGGGACAGCAATCGCATCGACTACTCCTTGTGATTGGGAATGCGCGGCCGAGCCTAAGGCCGATCCAGTGACACTTTGTCGTAAATGAACGTCAGATATCTGACAGTGCGACGCGAGTCACCAAAAGTCGAGGATTCCAGAGACAGGGTTGCCGCGTTGCACCGGCATCCAGGCCTTCACATGGGCGCAGATCGAGTGGGCCCGGGGCAGTGAAATTTTTTCCGCGAGCGGCCTTGAAAGGTCCGGGGCCAGCTCCATCTCTGTCCTGCTCCCGATTCATCGGGCTTTTTCGCGAGCAATGCTGGCAGTCACCTGGGGTGAGTGCTAACATCGCCAGACTTTTTCAGACCAATCAATAACTTAAGAGGTCTCTCATGAGCATCAAGCCGCTGCACGACCGCGTTGTGGTCAAGCCGATCGAAGCCGACGAAATCTCCGCCGGTGGCATCGTCATTCCGGATTCGGCCAAGGAAAAGTCCACCAAGGGTGAAGTCGTGGCCGTCGGCCCGGGCAAGCCGCTGGACAACGGCAGCGTGCGCGCGCCGTCGCTGAAGGTCGGCGACAAGGTCATCTACGGCCAGTACGCCGGCAGCTCGTACAAGAGCGAAGGCGTCGAGTACAAGGTCCTGCGCGAAGACGACGTGCTCGCCGTCATCGGCTGAGCCTCGGCGCGACCTGTTTCAACCTGATCCCCAAATCCCAGCCGCCGGGCATCGTCCGGCGCTACCAATGAGGTAATTGCAATGGCTGCCAAGGATATTCGTTTCGGTGAAGACGCCCGTTCGCGCATGGTGCGCGGCGTCAACGTTCTCGCCAATGCCGTCAAGGCCACCCTGGGCCCGAAGGGCCGCAACGTCGTGCTGGAAAAGAGCTTCGGCGCACCGACCATCACCAAGGACGGCGTCTCCGTCGCCAAGGAAATCGAACTGGCTGACAAGTTCGAGAACATGGGTGCGCAGATGGTGAAGGAAGTTGCTTCGCGCACCAACGACGACGCTGGCGACGGCACCACCACCGCCACCGTGCTGGCCCAGGCCCTGATCCGCGAAGGCGCCAAGGCCGTGGCCGCCGGCATGAACCCGATGGACCTCAAGCGTGGTATCGACAAGGCCGTCGTGGCCGCCGTTGCCGAGCTGAAGACCATCTCCAAGCCGACCGCCGACGACAAGGCGATTGCCCAGGTCGGTACCATCTCGGCCAACTCGGACGAGTCGATCGGCCAGATCATCGCTGACGCGATGAAGGAAGTCGGCAAGGAAGGCGTGATCACCGTTGAAGAAGGCTCGGGCCTGGACAACGAGCTGGACGTGGTCAAGGGCATGCAGTTCGACCGCGGCTACCTGTCCCCGTACTTCATCAACAACCAGCAGTCGCAGACCGCTGACCTGGATGACCCGTTCATCCTGCTGCACGACAAGAAGATCTCCAACGTCCGTGACCTGCTGCCGGTGCTGGAAGGCGTCGCCAAGGCCGGCAAGCCGCTGCTGATCGTTGCCGAAGAAGTTGAAGGCGAAGCGCTGGCGACCCTGGTGGTCAACACCATCCGTGGCATCGTCAAGGTCGTGGCCGTCAAGGCGCCGGGCTTCGGCGACCGTCGCAAGGCGATGCTGGAAGACATGGCCGTGCTGACCGGCGGCACCGTGATCTCCGAAGAAGTGGGCCTGTCGCTGGAAAAGGCCACCATCAAGGACCTGGGCCGCGCCAAGAAGGTGCAGGTCTCCAAGGAAAACACCACCATCATCGATGGCGTGGGTGACAAGGCTGCCGTCGACGCACGCGTCGGCCAGATCAAGACCCAGATCCAGGACACCTCCTCGGATTACGACCGCGAGAAGCTGCAGGAACGCGTGGCCAAGCTGGCCGGCGGCGTTGCCGTGATCAAGGTCGGTGCTTCGACCGAAATCGAAATGAAGGAAAAGAAGGATCGCGTCGACGACGCCCTGCACGCTACCCGTGCAGCCGTTGAAGAAGGCGTGGTCCCGGGCGGCGGCGTGGCCCTGGTCCGTGCGGTCACCGCACTGGCCGGCCTGAAGGGTGCCAACGAAGACCAGAACCACGGCATCCAGATCGCCCTGCGCGCGATGGAAGCCCCGCTGCGCGAAATCGTGGCCAACGCCGGTGAAGAACCGTCGGTCATCATCAACAAGGTCAAGGAAGGCACCGGCAGCTTCGGCTACAACGCCGCCACCGGCGAGTTCGGTGACATGCTGCAGTTCGGCATCCTGGACCCGACCAAGGTGACCCGTTCGGCGCTGCAGAACGCGGCCTCGATCGCTGGCCTGATGATCACCACCGAAGCCATGGTTGCCGAAGCTCCGAAGAAGGACGAGCCGGCCATGGGTGGCGCCGGTGGCATGGGCGGCATGGGTGGCATGGGCGGCATGGACTTCTAAGTCCCCGCGTTCGCCCCGCAATGAAAAACCCCGCCGCAAGGCGGGGTTTTTTTGTGGCCGGCTGCGATGGCATCGCTCTCCGAGCGGCTCATCCTGCGTCCTGCAGGGTGTGTGTGCCTGCTGCCTGCGGCGTCATCAGTGCTGCATGCAACCAGGTCATGAAAGCAGGTATCGCAGCGTTGGCCTCGCCGTCCGCACGCGTCACCGCGTAGTAGGCGAAGGCCTGTGGCCAGGGCTGGTCGATCACCACCTGCAGCCGGCCATTGGCGAGTTCTTCGGCCGCGTGGATGTCGCGCACCAGGGCGATGCCTTGCCCGGCCACCGCCGCGCGGATCAGCAACAGGTCGTCATCGAACGCAGGGCCGCGCTCCAGTCGTTCATCGCCGGGCAGATCCAGTGCCTGGAACCACAGCCGCCAGTCGCTGCGGTCGGCGTCCTGCAGCAGCGGCAACTGCAGGCAATCCTGCACCGTACCCACGGCAGGCGCGCTGGCCAGCAGCGCAGGGCTGGCCACCGGCAGCAGTACCGGTGCCATCAGGTGCTCGGCATGCAGGCCAGGGTAGCGGCCCAGTCCATGACGGATCGCTATGTCCACCCCCTCGCGGCGCAGGTCGACCAACGCCGCGCTCGCATCCAGCTGAACGTCCACCTGCGGATGCAACGCACTGAACCCGCCCAGTCGCGGCGCCAACCACTGTGCGGCGAAGCTCGGTGCCGCGCTGATGCGCAGCGTGCACCGTGTTTCCCAGCGTTCGAGTGTCTGCAGGCTCTGTGCGATCTGATCGAAGGCCTGCAGCAGCTCCGGATACACGCGCGCGCCGGCTGCACTGAGCACCACGCCATGCCGGGTGCGGTCGAACAGGCTCACGCCCAGCCGCTCCTGCAGCTGTCGAAGCTGCTGGCTGATTGCACCAGGTGTCACCCCCATCGCATCGGCGGCGGCGGTCAGGCTGCCATGGCGGCCGGTTTCAACGAAGGCCCGCAGGCCCAGCAGCGGCAGCACCGCACCCATTTCCACTCTCCTGTAACCGCGTCGGCACGCGCCGCGCTGCGACAGCATATCGACCGCACTGCAGCCTGTCGCGCGCGCGTCGCGCACGTTGAGCCCCGCTCAACTCCCCGTGCAGAAGACATCGTTTCCCCGCGACTCAGGCCCTTCCTAGACTGCCTGCACGGCTGCTGCAGCGCCCGTTCCCGCATCGCCCGGCCACCTTCAACGGCCGGTGCATGCCGTCGCTCCCTGCCGTCCAGGATTCCCATGAACGAACCTTCGCTGCACCTGTACTCCGACAGTTCTCCCAATGGCTTCAAGGCCACCATCGCACTGGAAGAGCTGGGTCTTCCCTATCGCCTTCACCACGTCCACATCGCCGATGGTGAACATCGCCATCCCGACTTCCTGCGGCTCAACCCGCATGGCCGCATTCCCGTGCTGGAAGATCGCGCGCGCGGCATCGTTGTCTTCGAGTCGGCGGCGATCCTGATGTACCTGGCCGAACAGGGCAATGCGTTGCTGCCTTCCGAACCGGCTGCGCGCTGGGAGACGCTGACCTGGCTGATGTTCCATGCCGCCAGCGTCGGCCCGATCCTCGGCCAGCGCGTGCACTTCGAGCATTTCGCACAACAGCCCGATTCCGCGTCAATCGAACGCTACCGCCGCCTGAGCGACGAGCTGTTCGGCGTACTCGACCAGCGCCTGCAGGGACGCGAGTGGTTGGCTGGCGATCACTACTCGATTGCCGACATCGCCCACTTCGGCTGGCTGCACATCGCCCGCATCATCGGCATCGATTTGTCGCGGCATCGCCATCTGGATGCGTGGTACGCACGGGTTGCCGCACGCCCTGCGGTACAGCGCGGCGTGCAGCTGCCCGAACCGGCCACCGGACCGTAAGGAGGCGATGCTGATGAATGATTCCATTGCGATGCCGGGCGCATCGGCGCCCGCCTTTGCCACGCACCCGGGCTACCAGCGCATGTTCCGCGCCGACGCGCTGACCCTGGGCATCTACCTGCCGCTGCGCTTCTACCAGGGCGACATGGCCGTGCTGCAGGGCCAGGCGCGGCTGGTGGAGGAGATCGACCGCCATGGCTTCGCTGCGGTATGGGTGCGTGACGTACCGCTGTTCGATCCGTTGTTCGGCGATGCGGGGCAGCTGTTCGATCCATTCACCTACCTTGCGTGGCTGGCAGCGCGCACACAGCGCGTGGCCCTGGCCACCGGCAGCGTGGTGCTGCCACTGCGCCATCCGATCGATCTGGCCAAGGCCGCGGCGTCGATCGATCAGCTGTCCGGTGGGCGGCTGGTGATGGGTGTGGCGTCCGGTGATCGACCGCTGGAGTTCCCGGCCTATGGACTGGAGCACGCGGCGCGCGGAGAGCGTTTCGCCACCGCAATGAACGAGATGCGCCGTTGGCTGCAACCGGGCACGGATGGGCGGATGACACATGCCGGTGCCGAGCAGGGCGTGCAGTTGCTGCCGCCCACGGTCAGTGGCCGCGTTCCGCTGATTGTCACCGGTGGCGCACGCCAGCCATTGGAATGGATCGGCCAGCATGCCGATGGCTGGTTGACCTATCCCGAGGCCACCCATGACGATGCCGGCCCGCAACGGCTGGCCGCGAAGATCCGCGCGTGGCGCGCGCTGATCCCGGACGGCGGCTTCCGCCCGCACGTGACCAACGAATGGATCGACCTGGTGGATGACCCGGATCATCCACGCACGCCGCTGCAGGGGGGCTATACCCTGCGCACCGGCCGCAAGGGCCTGATCGACCTGCTGCAGGCCTGGCAGCGGGCCGGCGTCAACCATGCCGCACTGGGGATCCAGTTCGCCGAGCGGCCTGCCGGCGAGGTGCTGCAGGAGCTGGCCGAGGAGGTACTGCCGTTGTTCCCGTCGCATCCCGGGCCGGCGGCGAAGGTGATGGACTGGTAGCCACGCCGAAGGGGATGGCATATGATTAGTCGCCTAATCATATGCTCATCACGAGATGATCGAAGCCAAGTACCATGCCCTGATGGATGAGGCGCAGCGACGCGGCCATGCCAATGTTGCGCAGCTGCGCCTGTGCTTCCAGCTGCTGTCGTTGTCGTCGTCCATCGACCACGATTGCGCCACCCGGCTGGCGCCACATGGGCTCAGCGAAGGGCGCTTCATCGTGCTGTTCCTGCTGCACGGCGCCGGTGGCACGCTGCCGCCCCATGAGCTTGCCGAGCGCGCTGGCGTCACCCGCGCCACCATCAGCGGCCTGCTCGATGGCCTGCAGCGCGAAGAACTGCTGCAGCGTCGCAGCGATGCTGAGGATGGCCGTCGCCTGCAGATCGTATTGACCGCACGGGGAAAACGCTTGGCCGAGACACTGTTTGACCAGCACACACAGTGGATCGGTGGCCTGTTCAATGGTCTGGATACAGATGAACAGCAGCAGCTGTCGCGGTTGCTGCACAAGGTCTGGCAGCACACCGATGCTGGACGAGAGTCTGCAGCATGAGCCCGGCGATTGCGGCGCAACGCCTGCATGAACTCAACACCGGTCGCGTTGCCACCACCCATCTGGCCGAATGCCTGGCAGTGGATTTCGCCGCGTTGCTGCAGGTGGTGGCGCCTGAGCTTGCACCGGAAGCGCTGCAACGCATGCGGGATGCCTCAGGCAAGGGCATCACGCTGCGCATGGCCTTGGCCGCGCAACTGCTGCGTGAGGCGGGGCAGGGCGCGCCTGAGTTCTGGCAGGATCACAGCTCCGATACCGTGCGTGGCTGGGCCTGCTATCTGGTCGGCAGCGATGCCCGCGCAACGTTGGCAGAGACGCTGCAGCAGATGCGCACGCTGGCCGATGACCCACACTTCGGTGTGCGCGAATGGGCGTGGCTGGCGCTACGCACGGACATCGTTGCCGCGCCGATGCAGGCGCTTGAGTACCTGCAACCCTGGACACAGGAAACATCGCCGTACCTGCGCCGCTTCGCCTGTGAAGCGCTGCGCCCACGCGGTGTCTGGGCCACGCATATCGCACTGTTCAAGCAGCATCCGGAACTTGCGTTACCCATGTTGGAAGCACTGGCTGACGACCCGGAACGCTATGTGCAGGATTCGGTCGGCAACTGGCTCAATGACGCCGGCAAGACTCAGCCGCAGTGGCTGCGCCAGCTGTGCACGCGTTGGCAGCACGAGCGCCACAGCGACGCCAACGCCTACATCCGCAAACGCGCATTGCGCTCGTTCCGGTAGTGCCGGCCGCTGGCCGGCAACCCCGCAACCTCGTAAACCTCAAGGAAGAACCACCATGTCGCACACCTTCATCGAGCTCTACACCGCCACACCTGCCTGGACCGCACTCCCACCCGAGCAGCGGAATGCCTTCTTCGCCCGTATTGGCGCTGGCATGCAGCAGTTCGATCCAGCCCGCATCACGCCGCTGGCGATGGGCCGCATTGCCACGGGCGTACCGCACGGCAGCGATGAGCAGTTCTATGCGGTCTGGCGCTGTGCAAGCCGCGAGGAGGTCGATGCGCTGGTGGCCGGCATCGCCGCGACCGGCTGGCATGCGTACTTCACCACCACCCATGCGGTAGGCGCGATGGACAGCATGGCCCAGCACCTGGCCGACCTGGCCGCCCTGTAGCGGGGCGGCAGACGCCGGCAGATCCCGGGCCTCGGCATGGGAGGCACATGCGCCTGTCACCCAGACACGGTAAACAGGACATTGCCCATGTCCATCCGCAGGGAAGTCGATCATGCAGAGCACGCTCCAGGTCACGCTGTTCGGCCCTCTTGGCGACAGCCCGGCGTTGCAGTTGCCGGGCTTGGAGGGGCCGTCGGTGGCCATTCCGGAATCGGTCCTGCGGCGGTTGGTTTCCGACCTCTACACCGCGCGTTCCCTGCTCAACCCCGAGCAGCTGGACGAAGCCAGGCAGGAGCTGGACCGCGTGCTGGAGCGCTGGGCCGACATCCATGAGGGCCTGCTGCTGGATGTGGAAGTGCATGGTAAATGAGCAACTTTGCGTGGCTGCCGCCGCGTAGGCATGGCTGGTGCGCACCTCGCTGAACCGCGTCCCCAGTTGCGGATGAAACATTTTGCACTGCGCAAAAGCTGTGTTATCAATAGATCCCATGAACGCAGCCCCCACCAGCTTTTACTGGTATTACTTTCCGAAGCCACTGGCGGAGGAAGGACTGCGCTCACCCTGAAGAAAGCTTCAGACGCATTCCCGAAAGCCGCCAGCGAACCTGGCGGCTTTTTTCATGCCGCCACGCTGGGGACCCCCAACGTTCCGGAGATCTCCCGCAATGCCCCCGCACACCGACGACCTGCGTATCCGCACCATCGAACCGCTGACACCGCCTGCCCAGCTGCTGGCGATGCTGCCTTGTGACGATGAAGCTTCCGACACCGTCAGCGCCTCGCGCGCGGCCCTGCACCAGATCCTGCACGGCCGTGACGACCGCCTGGCGGTGGTGGTGGGCCCGTGCTCGATCCACGACCCGAACGCTGCCATTGAATACGCCCAGCGCCTGAAGCCGCTGCGCGACGCACTGGCCGGCGAACTGGAAATCGTCATGCGCGTGTACTTTGAGAAGCCGCGCACCACGGTGGGCTGGAAGGGCCTGATCAACGACCCGGACCTGGACGGCAGCTTCAGGATCGACAAGGGCCTGCGCATCGCCCGCGGCCTGCTGCGCGACATCAACAAGCTCGGCCTGCCGGCCGGTGTCGAATTCCTCGACGTGATCTCGCCGCAGTACATCGCCGACCTGGTGGCATGGGGCGCGATCGGCGCACGCACCACCGAAAGCCAGGTGCATCGCGAGCTGGCCTCGGGGCTGTCGTGCCCGGTCGGCTTCAAGAACGGCACCGATGGCAACGTGAAGATTGCCGCCGACGCGGTGGGTGCCGCGTCCAATCCGCATCACTTCCTGTCGGTCACCAAGCAGGGCGGCACCGCCATCGTGTCGACTACCGGCAACCCGGATTGCCATGTGATCCTGCGCGGCGGCAAGCAGCCGAACTACGACGCAGGCAGTGTTGCCGAGGCCTGCCAGGTGCTGGCCAAGGCCAAGTTGCCGACGCGTCTGATGATCGACGCCAGCCATGCCAACAGCCTGAAGAACCCGGAGAACCAGCCGAAGGTGATCGACGACATCGCCGTTCAGCTGGAAGACGGCGAGCAGCGCATCGTTGGCGTGATGATCGAGAGCCATCTGGTCGGTGGCCGCCAGGAACTGGTGGAAGGCCAGCCGCTGGTCTATGGGCAGAGCATCACCGATGGCTGCATCGACTGGGACACCACCGTGACGGTGCTGGAGCGACTGGCTGCGGCCGTGCGCGCCCGTCGGGACGTGAAGGTGTCCGAAGCAGCTTGATGGAAGCCGCCTGAGTGCGGCACGTGTGTGGATGGCGGCCAGCGCCTGCGGGGGTGCGGCCGCGATCAGGGCCGGTCGGAGTTGGAGACCGGCCCATCTGCACCGGCGATGCGCCTGGCGCTGCGCATGAGCGACAGCGCCAGGTACATCGCCGGGGTGGCAGTAGATCCACGCCATGCGTGGACGATTCGCCGTCCCCGGCAATGACGGCTACTACCCGCTGGAGGCCACATTTGTCGCGGGCCCGTCGGGTCGCACCCGGCACGCCAAGTGGTCCAGTCCGCACAGTGCGATGATCCGCCTTGGACACGTAGAGTCGGGGGGGGGGGGCGGGGGGCGCGGGGGCCCCCCCCGGCGGCCGGCACCGACCCGGGCAACACAAAGGCC